>CAWUXF010000013.1:0-102618 GCA_963926325.1 uncultured Luminiphilus sp.
AATTGGTCACTGGTGCCGCCAACATTGGTGTCTAAACTTGCACTGGCAAGGATGTTTGCTATGGCGCCTTGATCTGCCCCCGCAATAATAGCCTGTACTTTGGCTGCAGCCAGCTCATCGGTATCTTCAATAATCATTTGGAACAGCGCGTAAATGCCAACATCGCGACCACTGTCCTTCGCTCGTGCTCGAATATCTTCAACCGACGTGACTAGATTGGTCTCACTCGTTAAGACGAACTGGTGATCGGCATAGCCCGCCACAAACTGCCGACCCGCTGGCGACTGTCCAGCACAGACCAAGGGTATTTCTCTTTTCGGATAAGGTAATACTGAGCAATCATCCAATTCAAAGTACTCGCCTTTAAAGGTGGACTTACCGTCTTGCCAAAGCTGTTTCAATATTTGGACGTATTCTGCCGCGTAATCATAGCGCCGCTGATAATGTTCATCGCCTGGCCACAAGCCCATCTGCGTGTATTCAGGACGGTTCCAGCCGGTCACAATATTCAAGCCACATCTTCCACCACTGATATCGTCGATCGTCGCGATCATTCGCGCAACAATAGCCGGGTGCTGGCTCAAAATAGAAATGGAAGGAAAGAGACCAATTGATTTGGTTTGAGCTGCAATGCCCGCCATCAGCGTAAAGGACTCAAGGCAGCTATCCCAATACCCTGTCTCGCCACCAAAGCCGCGAAACTTCATCATAGAAAGCACAAAGTCTAAGCCGTGATGCTCAGCAGCCTGCGAAATAGCGAGGTTATGCGCGAAGGTCGGCTCGTAAACCGGACTACCTTTCGAAGGAATATACCCGTTACTGCCGTTAGGTAAAAATACACCAAACTTCATATCGACCTCCAGTTTGCATAAAAAAGGCTTAGCACCCAATAACGGGTGCTAAGCCTATGTGACCAGGTCAAAAGGGCATAGAGTTACGCCTTAGCGCGCTTCTTCACCGTCTTTTTAACCGCTGCCTTTTTTGGAGCCGCTGCCTTTTTTGGAGCCGCAGCCTTTGGTGCTGTAGCCTTCTTTTTAGCGCCGCGTTTAACTTTGACGCTACCTGCCGCCAATTTGTCATTCGCTAAACCTTTCAGCGCCCAAGTCTGGAATTCAGGCGTTCTGGGCGGCTGGAGGCCAGTCTCTTTGAAACAGTTCTTTTTGCGCGTGGCCAAATCACCACCTCGATCGAACATTTGAACCTTACCGCGTTTCTTCGCCATCTTGGCACGCAATGTCTCGGTTCGCTTGACGTTGACCGTACGGTCTTCGTTCATGACGACACCATAGCGCTTTGCACCATCGGATGACACGAGCCCTGCTCGAACGTCGAATTCGACACGCTCTGGCTCACGAGTGAGCGGGTCACCACATCCACCGCCACCCCAAGTATTGAAGTAAAGAATATCGCCTGAAACTACCTCGATGCGATCGCACTTGCTCGGCAAGCGTTCGGTGCTGCCGTCGGCGCGCACTAAAATCTTCTCAGAACGTCGACCTGGAAGACCGCCGTTAACACCCCACGGGTATGTCAGCCAGCGATCGTCATGGATAGAGATCGTGCCGGGCTCAAGGAAACAGTAACCCATACTCAACCCGTTACCACCGCGGTTGTAGCCCGCACCACCACTGTCGGTAATCGTTTCGTAAGTCTCGATGCGCAGGGGGAAGTAGCTCTCTAAGAACTCGTTTGGCACATTAGTAAAGCTGGGCCACAGTGAGTGTCCGTCTGGACCATCGCCAGAAGGCTTACCGGGAATGCCGCCAAATCCAATAGAATAGAGCTGATACCACTCACCCTTTTTGTCATAGCCCGAATACATAAAGTGTGGACTATCCGAAAATCCAGCGCCGGCCAGGAAGTCGGGGTCACCCTGACCCAACAAACCACCCAAGACATCAAAGATTCGACCCAACGCATGCGTTCGGCAAGAAAGCGCAGCGGGCTCTCTCGGCTTCAACAACGTGCCGTGTGGAATTCGCACTTCCATAAGGTCGTAGAAGCCATCGTTGAACATGATTTGCGGGTCAAAAACCATAATCATGTAAACGCCACAGAACATCTTGAACATTTCTTCATTGAGATAGAAATTGATCGAACTAATAGACTGTGGATCGGTGCCTTCAAAGTCAAAAATAACTTTGTCTTTCTCTCGCCACATGGCGCACTTGATCTTATAGGGCCCCATACCTAGGCCGTCGTCACAAATATAATCTTCAAATGTTTGACGTTTTACGGGTACGGTTGTTGAGATAAGTTGGCGCATGGCGCGCTTATTACGCTCCAGCAACTCCTCCAAAGAAGAGTAGAAAGTATCGTCGCCAAAGCGACCCGCCATTTCAATCACACGCTTCTCAGCCGTACGGATCGCCGCGACCAAGGCATTGAAATCACTGCGGTTCCAGTTGGGCATACGGCAGTTGTGCAGTATTAGCTCCAGCAAATCGGTTTGAAGCTCGTCATTTTTATAAATTTTCGTAGGCGGTATGCGAATACCTTCTTCGAAAATCTCACGGGCGTCGGTTGGAAGACTGCCCGGCACTTTCCCGCCGACATCAGTCATGTGTCCAAACATTGCGGCGTAGGCTATTAACCGACCATCTTTGAAGATGGGGCGCAGCAGTAGCCAGTCATTAATATGACTGATCGCGCCATTACAGGAATAAGGGTCCGTCGTAAGGAATAAGTCGCCCTCCTCGATGGTGCCGTCGTAGGCCTCCTTAAAACCGTGGATAAAGCTGCCGAACTGCCCCACCACCATCTTTCCATCGAGGTTGGCAATCATTGGGAATTCATCATGCTGCTCACGAATTCCGGGTGACATAGCTGTTCTAAAGAGCACCGCGTCCATTTCATAGCGCGCGTTCATCATCGCATTTTCGACAATATCTAAAGTAATAGGGTCGATATCGATCCGGCTAAATTTCTTCCTATTGGTCTCAACAATTGTTGCTGGCATCTTATTTCTCCCCTATCACGCGTTTGGTGCGATGAGTATATTGCCGAATTTATCGACGTTGCCGGTATGTCCGTTCAAAATGACAGATGTGGAGTCCATTTCTAAAATAACAGCTGGACCTTCTATCTTATTGCCGGCCTTGAGTTTATCTCGTCGGTAAAGTGTGGCCTCCATATCCTTGCCATCCATGAACACCGTCGACTTACCAATAGCCGCCGTCGCAGCGGGGTTTCGTGAACCCGACTTTGGCAAGCGTCTGGCTTCGATTTCCGCACTTTTACCCTGAGCTACCGCGCGCAAGTTGACGATTTCTTTATCCGAGTCGAGCGCAAACGTGAAGAGCTGCTTGTGCATCTCATCAAAGGGGTCGCCAATAACAGATAGGCCACCTTTTTTCAGCGCTTTCAGTTCAAAATCTACAGTCAGCGACAGCCCCTGTCCTTGATAACGTATATCCGCTTGGCAAGTGACCGTACATTCTTTCGCGGGTACACCTTGCTGCGTCAACGTCTTTAACGCTTTCGCTGCCAGTTTTTCAAAATTGGTGGTCAGCTCAGCGGTTGTCGTATCGGCGAATCGGCGAATAAAGGTTCTCGACGCTTCATCTCTAACACGCGTTGTCGCATCACCATAGGCACACAATACGCCCGGGCCTGGCGGAATAATAACCGGCCAACTGCTCATCAATTTGCCCAGCGCATTGGCGTGCAATGGACCAGCACCACCGAATCCGATCAAGGCAAAATCTCGAGGGTCATGACCCTGCTCAACAGACACCAGCCGTAATGCGCCGTACATGTTCTCGTTTACAATATCAATTATGCCCGCCGCAGCACGCTTAATGGATATACCGAGAGAATCCGCAATCGGTTTAATCGCAGCTTCCGCAAGATCTTTACGGATTTCCATATCGCCACCCAGCCTAACTTCACTGGGTAAGTACCCAAGAACGACGTTCGCATCGGTTACAGTCGGTAGCGTTCCATTTTTGTTGTAAGCCGCTGGCCCTGGTTCGGCGCCTGCACTATCTGGACCCACGCGCAACGCGCCTGTCAATTCTGGAACGTGTGCAATAGATCCACCACCGGCACCGACAGTCCGTACATCTACTGACGAGGCGCGCACAGTGACATCTCCCACTGTCGTTTCGCGTCGTAGCTGTGCTTTGCCATTTTGCACCAATGCCACATCGGTCGACGTACCGCCCATGTCAAAGGTTAATAGGTTTTCGAAACCCGCTTGACGCGCTACCCAGACAGCACCGGACACGCCACCCGCTGGCCCACTCATCAACAGGTTGACGGGTAACGCCTGCGCAACTTTCGCCGAGGCCATGCCGCCGTCAGAGCGCAGTATGTTGAGCTGTACGCCCTTGTTACTGCTCTTCAGCTTTTTCTCAAGATTCTTGACGTATTCCGCAACCCTAGGCCGAACAAATGAGTTAGCTACGGTCGTTATTGTGCGCTCATACTCCTGCATCTCGGGCACCACTGCAGATGACAGCGAGATAGGAATGCCCGGCAAGATTTGCTTGGCAATTTTTTCAACTGCCTTTTCATGCGCAGCATTTGCGTAGGAGTTGATCAGGGAGATGGTTAACGCTTCGATATTCTCGCCCTTCAAATACTCAAGTTGCGCTTTCAACGCATCTACGTCGAGCGGCCGAACTGCTTTGCCGTCGGCGCCCATACGTTCGTCGGCTTCTATGGTGCAAGAAAGCGGCGCTAAAGGCGCGCTCTTGTTGTAAATAACCCAACCACCTAGCCCACCAGGAACATAAGAGCGTGCAATTTGCAGCACCTGCCGATAGCCACGGGTTGTGACGAGACCGACGCGCGCGCCGTCTCCCGTCAGTATGGTATTTGTCGCAACCGTCGTCCCATGCATGACCTGTGCAATTTCTTTCGCATCAATGCCTGCATTGGCGCACACGCGATTGATGCCATTCATGACGCCAATTGAAGAGTCTGCGGGTGTACTGGGTACTTTCGCTGTATGAATATCGCCGCTCGATTCGTTTACAAGAATTAAATCTGTAAACGTACCACCGACGTCAACGCCCAACCGATACGTCATGCTTAGTCTCCTTACATTAGTTTTTCGGATCTTGCCTTAGCCCTACGGTCTTTTATAGATTACAATTGACCGGACATTTGATGCAAGATAATGTTACTACACGAAAGATGCACCAAAGCAGCCACATGCGCAAGTCACAATCCCATCTGAAGCTGAATAACCCCGGAGAATTTTATGGACAAGCCGCTACAAGGTATCCGCATACTCGCGATTGAACAATTTGGTGCGGGGCCCTATGGGTCGATGTACCTGGCTGAACTAGGCGCTGAAGTGGTCAAAATTGAAAATCGAGCGACGGGAGGAGATCCATCAAGACAATCTGGTGCGGTCACCCTCGATGATGATGATAGTGCTTATTTTCAAGCCTTTAATCTTTCCAAAAAGAGCGTCACCCTAAACCTAAAGGATACGCAGGGTCGTGCAATTTTTGAAAAGTTAGTCAAGACAGCTGATGTGGTTTGGAACAACTTGAGGGGAAGTCAGCCCGAGAAACTAGGACTGGATTACGCATCGCTAAAGCATGTCAAAGCCAATATTATTTGCACGCATATTTCCGCCTATGGCAGAGATAATGATCGAGCAGATTGGCCCGGTTACGATTACCTAATGCAAGCTGAATGCGGCTTCTTAGGTTTAACGGGTGAACCAAATTCACCACCATCGCGCTTTGGCTTATCGATGATTGATTTTATGACCGGGGTTGTTGCCGCACTGGGTTGCGTTGCTGCGTTATTAGGTCGGGAACAACAAGGTGGACGCGATGTTGATGTCAGCTTGTTCGATGTCGCCTTGCACCAGCTGACCTACCCCGGCACCTGGTACATGAATCATGGCATTGAAACGAATCGCGTCGCGCGCTCTGCGCATCCATACAACACACCTGTACAGCTATTTAAAACCGAGGATGGTTGGATTTTTCTGATGTGCATGACGCAGAAGTTCTGGGAGCTCCTCGTCACACGAATTGAACATCCCGAACTAATTGATGATCCGCGTTTTGTCTCAATGGCGAATCGAGCAGAAAATCGCGAGGCACTCACGCAGGAACTCGATGCGATACTTTGCAAACATCCAACGCAGTACTGGTTTGCGCTATTGCAAACGCATATACCCGTAGCACCGGTCAATACCTTACCTGAGGCGCTAACTAACCCCTTCGTACAGGCAAACGGCATGAGACAGCAGCTCAAACATCGAAAGGTTGACACTTATGAGGCGTTAAGCAATCCGATCAAGCTCGACAACCAACGTCTGGATACTCATTGTGGGCATGGACTTGGCGCTGATAACGAAAGTGTACTTGGAGAAGAGTTGAGCATAACTGACCTCGACGCTTTAAGAGCCGCCGGGGTCATTTAAGCTAGGGCTTAGTATTTGCCCAAGAAATCAAACAGGATTTTACAGAACGCAATTTTTTCGTCCTTCCCCGCTACGACGTGAGCAACTTGGTTCATTGTCACACCTTGGCCGTTAGGCAGGCCTTCCTCTAGCGGGGTTGTCGTTCTTGGGCCTGTGATCACATCTTGTGCTGCATGAACGACTAACGTTGGCGCGCCAATCTCAGACAAGTGCGGTCTAATATCGTGGCCTAAACAAGCTTCAATAAAACGTAAATGTGCAGGCAGCCGTCCCTCAAGATTACCCCAGACACCATCACTCCCCAGTAGTTTATGTCGATTGGCATTATAGTAGTCGGGCCTGAACGAGTAGGCAGCGACCATTGATTGAAATGCTGCGAAGCCCGCGTGTTCATGCATATCACCAAATGCCTGCAATTGATCAGCCAGCATCGGGTCGGCCCACGTCCAACAGCCCATATTCACCATGCAGCGAACCAGATCAGGACGCTTGAGCGCAACCCACTGCCCGATACAGGCGCCCATGCCAACCAGCCCTACAAAATACACTGATTTCATGTTGAGGTGATCTAGTAAGGCCGCAATATCATCAGCAAATAGCTCGGTTGATGGCGTCATTGAAAGATCGTCTGTTGACTCACCAATACCGCGATAGTCGATAATTACAGTCTGGTAGTTCTCTGTCATACCCCTTGTTAAATAATGGGATCTGCCGTGACAGAATGTATCCCAACCACCGATGTAAACTGCTGGTGGCCCTTCCCCATGCACTTCGTAGTACATGTCGTGTCCGTTGATTACCACTGTTGGCATATGCCTCTCCTATAAGAAAATAAAACTAAAATTCGTTCGAAAAAATATCCTGCCTACGCTTCAACAGGTTGCGATGTGCTGTAACACTCGCTGCAGGTCTAGCACATCTGCATATCGCCGACCCACATCGCGCAGGTTACTATTGTGTGCCTCAAGATCCTGATCACCACAACAGTCAGCGGGAACAATTGTGCGATAGCCTGCAGAAAAGCTATCAACCACCGATGCGCGAACACAGCCTGAGGTGGTACAGCCGGTAATGATCGTTGTATCGATGCCGTGGGTGACCAACCAGGGCTTAAGTGGCGTTTCGTAAAAAATTGAAGGTGCCGTCTTGATAAACTGAAAGACGTATTCATCCTTGATCCTAGGATCAAGCTCGGTACTCGGGTGACCGTGATAAAAAGCGCCATCATACAGCGTGTCAATTTTCCAGTAGGTCATCTCATCTGGTCCACCCCACGATACTCGGCAGGCTGCCGCTGGAATATTTTTCTCCTTACATGCTGCAAGCAAAATAGCCGTATTATCGACCGCTTGTTGAATATAAGGGCTCTGGCCGATGGTACTCACGCCATCGGTAAATCCTAATTGGAAATCGACCATGATCAACGCAGGTCGCTTACCAAAGCCAATATCGCGTTGTCCGTAGCCTGCTTTCTGAAATTCATCCATTATTATTCCGCCGCCATTGGGTAGAGCGACAATATGACGTAAAATGTACGAACATTTCAAGGAGTGTTCGAAAATGACTCAGCCCAATTTTGTTGACAGCTTTAGTCAAAGCTTTGCGCTTAACGCGAAATCCACCGCCCTCTTGGTCATCGATATGCAAAATGCCACGGGTAATCGGGCTATGGGGCTCGGTAAATTACTGGCGGAGAAAGGGGAAGCAAGTAGTGCCGCTTACCGCTTCGATCGCATCGACAACCTGTTAATACCGAATATCCAACGCCTACTGTCAACATTCCGAGACATCGGTGGCACGGTGATTTTCATCACATACGGCGCTAACGCGCCTGACGCAAGTGACGCCCCGGCTCACATGGCGCCCATTATCCGGGCGACGAACAATATTGCGGGACAGCCTGAACACGAAATCGTCGCGGCACTGACACCCAATCCAGGTGACATCGTACTCAACAAAATTACGCAAGGCGCCTTTCGAAGCACGGCTCTAGACAGCACGCTCAAAGCCAAAGGTATTGATACGGTTGTTTCTGTCGGCGTTTCGACCAACAATTGTGTCGCTATGACTTCTATGGAGGCATGTGATTTGCAATATCGAGTAGTCGTCGTCGAAGATGCCACTGGCACCGACAGCGAGGAAATGCAGGCATCTACATTGACGATGTTAAAGCGATTATGGTCAAGGGTTCTGACAACCGATGAAATCATTAACGAGCTGACCAGCACACAGGCTACTCGCTGAAACTGGAGCTTAGCGGCGGTGTACTCGGTGCACTGTTCGTGGCCGCCGCCTCCATCCTTCTCGCATCTAAAGGGTTATTTGCAAAAACACTCTACGAGCATGGACTCACACATCTCGATGTTGCCGCCATGCGGTCCATCTTAGCGGTACCTGGTTTTTTACTGATTGCCTATTGGCAACACCGGCGGAGACCTCGACATACGCCGTTGCGAGTGATGCGCAAAGATGTGTTGGGTGCCATGCTTGCCGGACTGCTCTGCTACTACTTTGGTGCACTCGCCAATTTTTATGCGTTAACGCTGATACAGGCAAATGTAGAGCGCGCATTACTTTTTTCGTATCCCGCAATGATCATTGTTGCGCAGGCTATTTGGCTGCGGAAATGGCCGCCAAGTGCCACGCTTGTGGCGCTCGTTTTTACGTCACTCGGCATTGTTTTTGTTACCGGTGCGATCGACACTCAACTAACCACCGAGCAGCTCGAGGGCGTTATCTGGGTGCTATTTTGCTCAGCGACCATTGCCATTTATTTTATGATGAGTGCCTCATTAACACAGCGCTTAGGCGCAGGTAACTTTACCGCTATTGCCATGACAACCGCCGGGGCAGTATTTTTCCTTCATTATCAATGGCAAGGTGAGGCGCATTGGCTCAGTATGGATCGGTCTGTACTGATGACGATGCTCGGCTTGGTTATCTTTGCAACCATATTGCCGCTATTTTTGGTCGCGGAAGGCGTGCAACGCATCGGAGCGGCTCGCGGGGGGCTAGTGAGCACAATAGGCCCTCCGGCGACCGCAGTAATGGCGTTTTTCCTCCTCGGTGAGACCCTCACCGTGGCACAATTAGCGGGAACGCTGCTTATTATTGCAAGCATAAGCGCCCTCGAATTTCGCCTAAGGCAAAAAAAAGCACCACATAAGTTGGCATAGAAATCAAATGTCCGTACAATTGGGGCAGTGATTATTACCGAGGATATAAAAATGTTTGAAACTAGACCGTTAAGCGGGACTTTTGGCGCTGAGGTGATAGGGGCCTCAATTTCGGCCAATTCATCACCTGAGGAAATTGCTGCCGTCAAAGCCCTATGGGCAGAGCACAAACTTTTACTTTTCAGAGGACAGTCGGCCGATGAAGAAAATCTGGTCCGCTACAGCGAGGAATTTGGAAAGCTGGAAATTCACGTCCGCGGCGAGTATTTATCAAAAACACACCCACAAGTACTTTATGTTTCAAACATTGCCAAAGACGGTCAAAAAATTGGCATATTGGCAGACACTGAAGTGGGCTGGCACTACGACCAGATCTATTTGCCAAAACCCGCAGTCGGATCTCTTCTGTGCGCCCATACGCTGCCGCCAAACCGCGGTAATACAGAATTCGCTGATATGAATGCCGCTTACATGGCGCTGCCCGAGGAGACTCGGGAGCGACTGGTAGGCTGCACGGCCGTTCAATCTTACGAGGCATTCAACAGCGCCTATAGCGTACCGACCAATGATACGCAGAAAAAGCGCTCTCCCGATATTGAACACCCGATTGTTCGGACACATCCGATCACGGGTAAACCTGCTCTGTATTTATGCCCTGGCATGACGACAGAAATTGTTGGATGGGATAAAGACGAAAGTCGCAAAATGCTCGACGAGTTATTCGAATGGTGCGTACAGCCCCGCTTTGTCTACTCACACCACTGGGAACCTGGCGACGCCTTACTGTGGGATAACGCCTGCACTATGCACAGACGAGACCCCTTTGACCAAAACTATGACCGGCTGATGAAACGCACCACCATCTTAGCCCCAGAACATCTCGCTGTACCGGTCTAAGACGTCGAGTTTGAGGCTTACTATGGTGGCGTACCGTCGGTTTTGCAGCGTTGTCCTAGCTGTTAATACCGGTGAGGTACGTCACTTTTACCAAGAAGAGCGACATTTCGATTTAACAAGCGCCTCTGCAGGGCGCGTCGCTTACCCATAAGATATCATCGCAAGACTTGCACTTTATTGCCCGGGACGAACCGGCATATTGAAGACTGATATTAGAATACCCGACCACTAACAAGCACGCAGTCACATCACCAAAAACGCGTGATGCGGCTCTCCAGTGGTCACATAGACAGAATGTCGGAAAGAGCAGCTAAACCCACACACAGACTGCTACCCTCTCCGTATTACGCTCCTCGCAAGCACCTTGGCAATGTGACCCGCCCCCAACTACCTCAAGGACGGCGATTCGCGGGCGCTGCGCTGTCGATCATGTCGGCACCATACGCCGACGAGATGCCTTGGACTCAAATAATAAGCAGGCTAAAGCGGATCATCATCTCACCCGCAAGGCGCCCGCGGTATCGGCTTAAGAGGTCGAGTTGTCTACTAAAGACTCTGGTGGCGTACAGCCGATTGTGCAGCACTGTCCTGGCTGTTTTTGCCGCGCAGGAGCGCCACTTTCACCCAGATCAGCAATACCCCGATCTAACAAACGCTCAACCAGCGCGCGTCGCTCATCAATCGGATATCGGCGGAAAATTTCCCGCTTCATTGCCTGGGGTGAACCGCCCCCATGAAGACTGATAACAGAATACCAACCACCCGTGGAGGACGCAGTAAGATCACCAATAAATCGCGATACTTCCATGCGCTGCTCGTAAGGAATATCTGGGCGGCCGCCTAAAACAGCAGCCAGATCACCGGCCGTCTCGGGGTTATGGTCCTCATCCGGACCCGGCAATGCAACAATCAAGCCCCCAGAAACCTCGTGGGCGGCTCTATGCATATCGTAGATTTGCGTCGCAAGTAAAAGCTTACCCACATTCGAAAATACTGGCTCGGGCATGTATGAGCCAGCGGGATCTTGAATACCGTATACAGAAGAGGCAACGCCACAAGCGAAGAACCCTTCTACAATTTTGATTAGATCAACCATGCTCTCACGCAAGTGAGGCACCTTTTCCATATCTAAACCATTGGCCTCCGTCATCAGGGCCCCCGCACCGATCAGCAGGTCGCCGAAACCGGCTCTGGCACCGATACAGCTATGGCGGTGATGGTTGGCATAGGAGGTCACTAAGTGCTCTGTATGCTCCCACTCCCCAGCCATGAATATTCGATCCCACGGCACAAATACGTCATGGAACTGACAGACCGCGGTACTCTGTCCATATTGCGCACTGAATTTTGCATCTTCTTCGCCGGGCCGACCTGCAGGCTTTGAGATAATGGTTAGACCCGCCACATCGAGTGGTACCGCACAACAAATTGCAAAGTCCGCGTCTGCCTCCAGCATAGTTCTGCAAGGCATCACCAATAACTCGTGCATATACGGACCGCCGGTAACAATCGCCTTGGTACCGGAGATCACAACGCCGTCACTTCGTCGTTCCTTAATATGAACGTAGGCATCTCGGTTTGCCTGCTGATGAGGGCGCTGGCTTCTATCGCCCTTGGCATCAGTCATCGCGACACCCAATGTTAGATCCGCATCCTGGATTTCGTGCAGGTAATTCAAAAACCGATCGTGGTATTCGGTGCCATCTGCCGCATCTCTCATACGCCACGTCGACTGGTAAATCGCATTCAGGGCGTCGTGAGTAAGATAACGCTGAGCACAGCCACTCTCTCGACAAAGCAAACGAACAGCCTCAAGCTTGCTCAGTAGGTCTTCAGTATGACGATTGACGTGTAGCATACGATTGACAGTGCGACCAGAGGTCGCCTGCTCTGCGAGCATCAAACCCCCATATTCTGGGCGTTGTGCGAAATCATAAGTGACGCCGACAGCACGGATACCCGGCGCCAGCCTTGGCTCATCAGCCACTGACTCGATACGATCGCCATCGACAAATACGGTAGGCTTGTAACGCCTTAAACTCTCCCGATATTCCTCGGCGCTCATGATCTTACCGCCATCTTTCATCAACATGACTCTACCTCCACGACTATTTTGCTATGTTTGTTTACTAACGAATAAAGATTTAAGACAAACCTTGAAGCTGGTCTAAAAATTCAATGCAACTAGATTGCTCATCTAGCTGCCAAATAGACTGCCAGAGCTGTTTGGCCCGAGCCTGATCAATTACCAACCCACAATTTTGTAAAAACTTTTGCTCTACCTGCTCGGGGTCAAGTAATCGGCCTGCCGCCCCGCGATTAATCTCGTCAAAATGCGTATATACCTCACCTGACTTGAGACGTATCTCAATGCCACCAGAAAAGAACTGGGGGTAGAGCGATCGGTCATCGTGTACGCAGTGTATTCGCGCCGCCAGCGCCAGTATTGTTTCGTCTTTTCTGCAGCTCTCATTGAGCTCTTGCAGCCCAAACTGCCCTTTAACCAATGCCGCAGCCACTGCATATGGGGCACTAAACTTGGCGTCATATTCGCTTTCAGGCCGTCGCTTTCGCTCGATCGGCTCGACAACCACCCCGAACTGTCGCTGGTCAAGCTGAACCGTAACGCTTTCAATCGCATCGCTCTCCAGCTGATATTGCTGCTTTAGTTTCAGCGCAGCATCTATGGGGGCGTGATTGAAGTGGCAAACCGGATAGGGTTTTATGGCCACATCACTTAATGCCCAGGTATTCCCTTCTAGTGACCAATCGACCTCAGCCGCTTTTGTCGCGTCTCTTGCAAACAGCGCGTAAAAGCCAAAGCGACCAGCATAGGGATCGCTCGGTGCCTGAAAGCCCTGCATTGCTAATCTAGCCGCCGTCAAGGCTGAGACCGCTGCCCAGCCGGGATGCAAACGCTTAGTCCAAGCACCCTCGTCTAAAAAGGCCATGCTGCCGCCTGCCAAACTCAGTGCAATGCCCTGCGCGGTTACAGCGTCAGTCTCTGTACCACCTAATAACCGCACAGCCGCAACAGCGGCACCAAAAATACCGACAACACCTGTCGGATGAAATCCCAGTTGCTGGAAAATGCCCCCAGCAGCGGCACCCAGCCGACCGTCAATTTCTGTCGCGACCAGGACCGCCAGCAGTAAATCAGTCCCGGAAATATCCGCACTGTGGGCTAATGCCAATGCCGTAGGAAGCGCGCTCGCAGAACAATGCACCACAGAAGGCAAATGCGTATCGTCATAGTCAAGCCCGTGAACTAAGACGCCATTCAACAGTGCCGCATCACGCGCCGGATAGCGTTTATCACTGCCAATGACGACGGCGCCGCCCGGTTCATTAAAGCTGTCGATACCCTGCTGAGTTCGCTTCGCAAAATCATAGTGATGGGACGCAAACGCTATTCCAATGGCATCAGCAACACAGCATTTTAGATAATTCCATGTGGCATCGGGAACATCTGATCGACCGATCTTCAGCCCAGAATGAGCCAAATTTTCAGCGATACCCTGACTTCTTTGCGCCTTACTCACCACAGATTTACCTGACGTTGTTTATTTGTCCGGACATTCTAACGGATAGCCCCTGAATAAGAAACTCAATTACTACCTTCCAGCAAATTTGCCAGTGCCAAAATACGTTGGCTCTTATACACAATTGGATAATCGATAAAATAGCCATCAAGCTGAATTGAGGCAGATCCGGCGGCCTCGGCAGCCTCAAAGGCGTTCACGACAGCCTTCGCATGCGCAATTTCTTCTGCCGACGGTGTGAACACGTCATTGGCGAGCGGCACTTGGCTAGGATGAATACACAGCTTGCCACCAAAACCATATTTTCGTCCTCGCTCCGCCGAGGCAATAAATCGCTCATCATCTGCGATCTGAAGTACGACCGTGTCGATCGGAGGCAATAAATTCCCCAGTCGAGAAGCATGGGAAAGTCGCGCTCGTGCGTACTGCAGCACCTCCTCGTCAGCCGACCAGACGTAATCTAGGTCCAGCGTGTAGTCTCCACCACCGAAGGCTAAGCGCGCTATTCGTGTGCCGGCGGTTGCAATGTGCTTGGCATTCTCCACGCCCGCTGCCGTCTCAATAATAGGCAGCAGATCCAAACTACCGACAGGTATACCGACCGCAAGCTCCGCCTCGGCCAACCAAGCCTCGGCCTGTTTCAGCTCCTCAGGAGACTCAACCTTCGGCAATACCACACCGTCTAACCAGGGTCCCACGGTACAGTTTAGATCTTCCCGGCAATAAGATGTTTCAAGACTATTTACCCGGACATAGTGACGTGATCGTCGGTCCGCCTGTTGAAAAGCCGCAACCACCTTTGCTCGGGTCGCCTCTTTTTCTGCAATCGCGACAGCATCCTCTAAATCCAGGATAATTGCGTCAGCACCTAGCTGAAAAACTTTCTCTACGCGACGCGGATGATTCGCCGGTGCAAACATAAAACTTCGCGTAGCGGACAATTCTCGATCTTTCATTTACTTACTCCATGACCAGTGTTCAGCAGCCTGCCAGCCGCTATTAAATTCGAAGGCATAACTATAATTTTTGGCGGGGTGCTCAGAAATTGAAACTTCAAACGTTCTACCGCCGTTGCCTTGATAACGACGACAGAGACACAGCGACGGCGTACCCGGCTCAACACCTAAAAATTGCGCGCGCTCGCTCTCGAAACTACTTGCGTAGATTTCGATATTTATTTTTTGCACCTGCTCGCCATAGGTCTCTGCAATGATCTCATAAACCGGCCGTGGACCACCGATCTTCCCACTGACACCGCTGAATTCGGGCAGCAAATAGATATCTGTCCAACAAACGGGCTCCCCGTTCGCGAATGCGCGTGGACCCGAGATTTTCGCCCAATCGGCGCCTTTAGAACAATTCAATAACTTTGCTAATTCGCTATCTGCGACTACTGTTGTTTCAGCCACAATTCGTAAAGCACTGTCTTTTGGGTAGCTGAACAGCTCCTCTGGTGATCGGACCATTTGCACAAAAGCTGGCCTGGCATCGGGAGAGAGCACTAACGTTCCTCGACCTCGCTGCCGTTTGACGATGCCCATGTCCTCCAGCATTCGAAGCGCCTCTCGCACCGTGTGTCGACTACTGCTGTAACGCTGAATCAAATCAAGCTCACCCGGTAACAGTGAGCCAACTGGGAAAATGCCACTACCGATACCGTTTAATAAATCATCAGCGATTTTTCGATACATCGGTCGCTCTCCGACCTGCCGCCGCACTTGAGATGTCTGTTGCATAATTTTCCCGCTTGAACCAAAATCCAATTGTCCGAACATTTTAGCGCGACTGGCTGACTAGCAATAGAGGCAAGCGCTAATAACTTATATATTTTTGCCTGCTGCGAGGAATGCCTTATGGCTAAAACCGACGTTATTGACCGATATGCGCATATGAGCGGTCGGTATTTTGAAGATTTTACTGTGGGTGATATCTACCACCATTTGCCGGGTAGAACGCTTTCTCAACAGGATAATAGCTGGTTCACGCTGTTAACGATGAACACACATCCATTGCACTTTGATGAGGAATATGCCGCGGCGACTGAATTTGGAAAGCCGCTAATTGCAAGTCCTCTGACCGTCGCCGTGATTGTTGGTATGAGCGTGTCTGATGTCAGCGCGAAGGCCATTGCCAACCTGGGTTGGAAGGAAATCAAACTACCCAATCCAGTATTTCCTGGCGATACGCTCTATGCCAACACTGAGGTCCTGGGCAAACGGGAATCTCGGTCTCGCCCTAATGCGGGCATCGTCAGCGTACTGACACGCGGCATTAATCAGGATGACGCGGAGGTATGCGTATTCGAGCGTCAAATACTCATCCCTAAGCGCCCCGCATAGCCCTTTCATTACCGGTCCAAGGAATTTTTCATGACTACTGACACAGATATAGAACAACAAATAATGGCGACGATCGACAAATGGGTCGATCAGGAACTCAAACCCATTGCACGTGAGTTTGATCAGGCCGATAAGTACCCTGCCGAGCTCGTTGAACAGATGAAGGAGCTGGGTTTATTTGGCGCCACCATCGCAGAACAGTATGGCGGTTTGGGCTTGAGCTCCAGCACCTACGCCAAAATTGTTTCTCGTATTTGTGAGGTGTGGATGGCACCTTCAGGTATATTCAATTCTCATCTGATCATGGCCAGTTGTGTTCAGCGCGCGGGGACCGAGGCCCAAAAAGAGTACTTTTTACCCAAGTTCGCAACGGGCGAGTTGCGCGGCGGTATTGGTCTTACCGAACCCGATGCAGGCTCTGACTTACAGGCAATCCGAACAGTCGCTCGAAGAAACGGCAATGACTACGTCCTCAATGGAACAAAAACATGGATATCTAACGGCATTAACGGCAACTGCCTTGCCGTTTTGACCAAGACCAACCCCGACGCTGAGCCGCGCCACACGGGCATGAGTTTATTTTTGTGCGAAAAAGGCGAAGGCTTCACCGTTGGCAAAAAATTCAAGAAGCTCGGCTACCGATCTATCGATAGTGCGGAACTCATTTTCGAAGATTTCGTCGTGTCGGCTGACAATCTCATTGGTGGCGTGGAAGGTCGCGGGTTCCAGCAAGTGGCAGGCGGTCTTGAACTGGGACGCATTAATATCGCCGCACGCGGGGCAGGTATGGCAAAGGGTGCAACCGATATGGCACTCGCCTATGCCATGGAGCGCAAGACCTTTGGCAAGCCTATTGCAGAGCACCAAGCAATCCAACTCAAGCTAGCAGAAATGTCTACCCGAGCAGCAGCGGCGACATTACTTGTTCAGCAAGCTGCAAAAAAATATGACCTTGGAGAGCGATGCGACTTAGAGGCGGGACAAGCTAAGTTTTTCGCATCAGAAAGTGCGGTGCAAAACAGTCTTGATGCTATGCGCGTCTTCGGTGGTTATAGTTATTCACCCGAATATGAGATCGAGCGCTTTTACCGTGATGCCCCCCTGCTATGTATCGGCGAGGGCACCAATGAAATCCAGCGCATGATTATCGCCAAGCAAATGGTATCTAGAGCCCGCTAGCGCTGATCGTTAAGTACTGGGAAATGGGCGAACTCACTGGCTGATCGCCTAGAAGTGCGATAATTATTAATCGCGGCATCAGTCACTGGATAGCCCAGTGACATGCCGCACACCAGCATTTGCTCAGCCGGCGCATCGATCAGTGGCATGACGCTATCATAATAGGGACAAAATGCCGCCTGTGGACATGTCTCCAAGCCCAGCGCTCGTGCAGCAAGCATCAAAGATTGAAGGAACATGCCGTAATCGAGCCAACTTCCAATCTCCATGTCGCGATCAATGGTGAAAAACAAACCCATAGGCGCGCCAAAAAACTGATAGTTGGTTACGCGATACGCCTGCACCGCCTCGGTGTCAGATTTATCAATGCCTAACAGGCCGTAAAGCCCAAAGCCTGTCTCGCGTCGACGACCGATGTAAGGCTGGCGCCAAACCCTCGGGTAGTAGTGATATTCAGCCTCGCCCTCATCACCATCAAAATATCGCGCCGAACAGACATCAGTAATTTTCTGCTTGAGCTCATCCCGGACGATGTAAACATGCCAGGGTTGTATATTCGAGCCAGAAGGCGCCCGCCCGGCAATATCTAACAGCTCAAGAACCATCTCATCAGAAATGCGCTTTGACCCGTCAAAAGCACGAGTACTTTGCCGACCAACAATCGCCTCATTCACTTCCATTAGTTAAACCGCATTATTAGAAAGCCAGTAGTGCGCCCTGCCACCTTGAGGCGCACCGATAAATTCGCTCAACAGTGCTACCGCCTCTAAAAGAGCCGGCATACTGACCCCCGTGCGCATTCCCATGGACTCACAAAGCATAACAATGTCTTCAGTTGCCACATTTCCTTTCGCACCGGGTGCAAATGGACAGCCACCAAGGCCACCAGCGGACGAGTCAAACTGACGCACGCCGACCTCTAATGCCGCATAAACATTCGCCATCGCCATGGCACGCGTATCGTGAAAATGACAACCTATCCGCTCACTGCCGTACTCGGCAATCAAAGGCTTCATCAGATCTCTCACTGCACCGGGATTCGCCGCACCAATGGTATCTGCAATAACCAATCGTGCAGGGTTGTGAAGCATCAACTGATGAACCTGATCCAAAACGACAGAAGGTGCGACAGCGCCCTCATAAGGACATTCAAATGCAACCGCTAAGTACGCATGAATCGCCACCCCGTCAGATTGCGCACGGGTTAGCATCTCCTCCGCCATCGCAAAGGTCTGCTCAAGACTCATTCGAATATTATTCTGATTCATCTGCTCGGTCGCGGCGATCGCAATCGCCAGCGTGTTGATATGGCAAGCAGTCGCCGACTCATACCCTCGCATATTGGGAACAAGTGCCGAGTAATTAATAGCTTGCGAGGGTAAATTAGCCGCGAGTACATCGGTGCCCGCCATCTGAGGTACGGCTTTAGGCGAAACAAAACTGCCTATCTCTAATTCTGGAACACCGGTCACCGCGAGTTTTTCAACAAGAAGCTGTCGCTGTTCTAGGGTTAAATGCTTAGGCTGAGCCTGCAGCCCATCACGAGCGGCCACCTCTTTGATCACAATATCGGTCATCATAATTTACTTACTCGCTTACACTATTGATTTTATTGACTGCTTATTGGCCATCAATTATTGCGTTAAAAAACCACGCGTAAAAGTCTCGGAGAACGCCAATCTGCTGCTAAATTGATACAACAATATACCCCGTTATTGGCGCCTATTTAATGCGCAAAAAATTAGTCTACAGGATGAATTGTAGGCTTACATGCCCGCGCGGTAGGCTCTATGCTGCAGACTATAAGCAGGCCATCGATCACCACCAATTCAGCCGCTCAAGTTATATTGTCGCGCTAAAAAATCATCCTTACTTACCCATACACCCTACGCCAAGCGCTTTAGCAACGATCCTCCGTGAGCTGAATCTGACTGCCAGCAAGGCTCGCAGGTTCAATGTCAAAAACATGCCAGTTGTCTAATCCCCGTCTCAAGCTGGTGGTAGCACCACCACCCGCCTTCACATGGGCGTCAGCCAAATCGGCGTCATCGACGCCAAACGACAGCAAAAACAATCCTTCGCCTCGCTCCCTCAGGACGCGCATTGGCTCTCCCTCAGCAACCGGTTGTACCAGTACAATCCAAGTAGCACCAACCTGAAAGCGTGCGGTGTGGACACCACGACTGACAATTTCATCTTTTTGAAATGCCAAGACACCCAACTGATCGCGCCAGCGAGCAATGGCATCGTCAAGATCCTTCACCAATAGCGTGATGTGGTGCACATTGTTAATCAAGCCAGTATCGGTAGACATAGATTATTCCTTCTGCTGTCTGATAATCGCGCTAGCTGCGGCGACGATCGACTCTGCATCGACCCCAAAGTGCGCGCGTAAATCTGCACGTGACTCACTTAAACCAAAACCATCAGTCCCCAATACTGCATAGGCGCCCTTCACCCAACTCGCAATCATACGCGGCAATGCAGAAACGTAATCGCTGGTGGCTACGGTAGGCACAGCCTCCCCACCCAGCAGCTCCAGGACCCAAGGCAGTGCTATATCTGACGTGCTATTTACAGGCTCATTAGAAGATTCTGAACCGTCGCGCAATAGCTGTTCATAAATTTCAGCGTCTCGGGCCAGCTCTACATAACTGGTGATGCTATAAACAGCTACGGCAAAACCCTGTGCACTAAGCCTCTCAGCCGCCGTTAAGACTTCGCTGATAATGGCACCCGAGCCGAGCAAGTTGATACGCGCGCCCTTGCCCTCAGGCTCCTTAAGACAGTAGCCACCTCGCACAATTGCTGCCTCAGTAGCACACTCGGGTCTAGCCGGCACGGGCATGACCTGGTTGTAAAGCATCAAGTAAAAGAGCTCATCATGTTGTTCAACGAACATCCGCCGAATACCATAGTCCACAAGGGTCGCGACCTCATAAGGAAAGGCCGGATCATAACTACGCATGCAAGGAACGGTGCTGGCCAAAATGGGTGAATGCCCGTCTTGATGCTGTAAACCTTCACCGTTAAGCGTGGTTCTACCCGCCGTACCGCCCAGTAGAAAACCGCGAGCCATCATGTCAGCGGCCGCCCAAATCATATCGCCCACGCGCTGAAACCCAAACATCGAATAGAAGATATAAAAGGGTATTGTTGGTACACCAAACGTCGCATATGACGTGCCTGCGGCAATGAATGAAGCGATCGCACCTGCCTCACAGATACCTTCCTGCAGTATTTGGCCGTCTTCAGCCTCGCGGTAGAGATTGAGAGAATCTGCGTCAACCGGGGTATAACGCTGCCCATCGGGGGAATAGATGCCCGCCACACGAAACAGGGCATCTAATCCGAATGTACGCGCTTCATCGGGGACAATGGGCACCACATACCGACCAACGTTATTATCTCGGAGTAACTTGGTCAACAAACGAACCAAGCTGGTCGTGGTCGACACGGGACGGTCAGATCCGCCATTAAAAATCGTGAAAATCGATGGATCGGGTGCCTCAAGTGGCTTGCACTCTCCGTTGCGCTGAGGCGTATATCCGCCTAATTGCTCACGCTGTGCTCGCAGGTATTGCATCTCTCGGCTGTCTTCATCCGGCACGTAAAAATCGCCCTGCGCCATAGCCGCTTCAGATAACGGTATTCCCCAGTCTCGGGCACAAGATACCCGTTCCTCAGGTGTGAGGTCTTTTTTCTGGTGGGCCGTATTCTTTCCCTGAGAGGCCGGCCCCATGCCATCGCCCTTGACCGTTTTGATAAGCAATACGCTGGGCTTTTCCGCGGTATCTAGGGCGCGCTTATAAGCCGCATATAATTTTTTAGGATCCTGCCCACCACGCTTTATATCGGCGACTTCTTCATCGGTGAGATTATCCATAATTTGCTGGAGACCAGGGTAACCATGCACCCAATGTTCGCGCTGCTGATTGCCAGGCAACACTGAATATCGCTGATAATCGCCATCGAGACATTCCTCCATACGTCGGCGCAAAATACCTTCAGAATCGTTTGCCAACAACGCGTCCCAGCCACCGCCCCAGATCACTTTCAGCACTTGCCAGTCGGCGCCTCGAAACGCGCGCTCAAGCTCCTGAATTATTTTACCGTTACCCCGCACCGGCCCATCCAAACGCTGGAGATTACAGTTCACCACCAAAATCAAATTATCTAAGCGCTCTCGCGCCGCAATATTAATTGTCCCAAGCACCTCCGGTTCGTCCGCTTCACCATCACCGATAAAACACCAAATTCGACCGCCGTCGCGCTCCTTGAGGCCTCTGCTCTCTAGGTATTTGGCAAACCGCGCAATGTATATCGAAATTGGCACAGACAGTCCCATAGAGGCATTCGGCACCTGCCAAAAATCTGGCATAGAGCGCGGGTGTGGATAAGAGGAAAGACCTCCACCTACACCCAGCTCTCGACGGTAATTGAGCAGTTGTTGTTCGGTAAGCCTTCCTTCAACAAACGCTCGGGCATAGATACCCGGCGCCGCGTGAGGCTGAGGCAAAAGCAGATCGACATCAGCGCGAAATACATGATGGAAGCCAGTCTCAAGCGCGGTAGCGGCAGATGCATAAGTCGCAATATGGCCACCAAGGCCCTCGCCACTGTCATAAGCTTTAAGCACCATAGCGGCAGCATTCCAACGGACAATATTTTCAATCCGTTTCTCTAATTCGATATCGCCCGGATAAGGTGGTTGCTCAGATAGCGAAATAGTATTGACGTAAGCGGTATTTAGCGTCGCTTCTGAAACCACAATGCCCTGGTCAAGACTATGGTTCTGGAGGTCTCTCAGAATAATCTGAACACCCTCTGCCCCGTGCTCACGCAAAATATCTGACAACGCTAATCGCCATTCAGCGATATCGTCTTTTAGCAGCGTTATCAAGTCGACTGGCCGATCATTGCCTGCTGGCATACCTAGCGTCCCATTAGTTCTTCAATTTAACTCAAGATCAAAGCTTACAACGGCTGTTTAGCAAATGTATGTACATTTCTGGCAATGATATATGCATTGGAAAGGGTTGTCTGTTATCAGTCAATCTGTGGCTATTCAGCTTGATCTCTATTATTGACTGGCCGCATAGCTAAGGTCGTCAGGAGCGCTTACGTTAATCAACCCGCCATAAATTTTCCATGCGGTAAGTTTTAATCAAGTAATAGACCCCGGCGCAACACGATGATCATTTCTTCCAGCTCACGCTGACTAACCGGCGCACTAGCCAAAAGAACCGAACCATGGAAGGTACCGGGATAACTATGAAGCTCCGTTCTTACGCCAGACTGCATCAGCTTTAAGGCATACAAAACCCCCTCGTCTCGCAAGGGATCAAACTCCATAGTAGTCACGTACGCTGGCGGCAAGCCTGACAGGTCATCCGCTCGCGCTGGTGCGGCATACACCGGCGTATGACTGCCACCGCGCTGATAGCGCGACCCAAGATAATAGTCCCAGCTCAACTCAGCATCCGGTCGATTCCAAATCGGCGTATCGATGAACTGCTGCATACTGGGTGTCGTTAATCGATCATCGAGTTCAGGTATACCCAAATACTGAAAACAAATGGCAGGGCCTTGTCGATCGCGGGTGAGCAGCGTCGTCGCAGTCGCCAACCCGGCGCCGGCACTGCGTCCAAAAATGCCCAGCCGTTTCGGGTCTATCGCCAGCGATTGTGCGTTGGCAGATACCCAGTTCAGAGCCGTATAGCAGTCTTCAAGGCCACCAGGATAAGGTGTTTCGGGGGCCTTCCGATAGTCCGTCGATACCAATGTAATCCCCAGTTTCCTGCACAATGAAATACAGTTGCCATGCTCAGATTCGAGATCACCAATGACAAAGCCGCCACCATGTATATATAACAATCCCGGCCCTACGGACGGCTGGTTGTCCGGACGATAAATACGGAGCGCGATTTCTGGCGCACCGTCTCTCGCGTCGATCGAAAGATCACGCCAACTAACGCCACTGACATCTAAGTCAGCATCCAGCTCGGCGACCATAACCTGTAATTCGAGGCGTGCGGCAATCGGGTCTTGGAAACTCAACGCGGGTAAAAAGGCAAGCTGTTCGATAAATTCAGGATCAATGTTGTGACTCATAAGGTGTACCTTTTTGGGTATTCGCCGAAGAGATATTGTTACACGATAAAGCAGTCCAATCAGTCTAACATCGACTATTTGATTACAGTGGGCCTTGTAGCGCGAGCCTATCGAGCCTTTCAAGGATGACGATATTATTGCGCCATGCTACTTTGCATAATCTATGACCCAACGCTCACTCTGCAATAACAAGAGAACTCTATGAAGCCTGTTTGTATGGTAATTGGCGCTGGCGCCGGCATTGGCGGCCATGTCGCTAAACGTTTTGCCTCTGAGGGGTACCACGTAGTACTTTGCCGGCGCAGCGATGCGCAAGGCCTAGCTTCGATGGTAGAGCAGATCCGACACGATGGCGGCAGTGCCACTGGCTTCATATTAGATGCCGCCGCACCCGACGCCATTGAAATTCGCATTGCGCAAGCTGAAGCCGATATCGGCCCAATAGAAGTCATGCTTTACAACCTCGGCGCTCAGATCGGAAATCGACCCTTAGAAAATACCAGCTACAAAGCCTTTGAACTCGGCTGGCGTCTGGGAACATTCGGTTTATTCCGCGCGGCATCGGTACTATGCCCGCTAATGGAGGCTCGAAATAAAGGTGTGATTTTGGTCACGTCGGCGACTTCCGCAGTACGCGGTAACGCAGGACAACACTCGCACGCAGCGGCTATGGGTGGTCGCCGTATGCTCTGTCAGTCACTGAACGCACAATATGCCAGCAAAGGTATTCACGTGGTACACGTGTTAATCGACGGTGCCGTCGACGCACCCGACACGTTGGGTAAAATGTTGGGCGCCGAGGCCTTTCAACAACTTCGCGACCAGCGCGGTGGCGAGCACGACGGCCTTCTTCTGCCAGAGAAAATCGCTGAAACTTACTTTCATCTCGCTCAGCAACATCGCTCAGCGTGGACACACGAGCTAGATCTACGCGCATACAGTGATCTCGCTTGGTGGAATCACTAACCCCTCAATCAACTCATTATGGAGCCCGTTATGGCCACCTTAGAATTTGTATTCGACTTCGCCAGCCCCAATGCCTACTTTTGCTACAAAGTACTGCCAGAGATTATAGAGCGCACCGGTGCCAAGCTTGAGATTGCGCCGACTCTATTGGGCGGTCTGTTCAAAATCACAGGTAATCAAGCGCCTTTTATTGCCTTTAATGGCATCAAGGGTAAGGTCGAATATGACATGCTTGAAAGTCAGCGCTTTCAGGCAAAGCATCAACTCAACGACTTTGTTTTCAACACACACTTTCCCGTCAACACCGTCACGATTATGCGGGGACTGATCGCGGCACGTGAATTAGCGGTGGAGTCCCAGTATATCGATGTTGTGATGGCAGCGATGTGGGAGAACAATCAGAAAATGGATGACCCGCAAGTCGTCGCAGAAGTTTGGCGTGCAGGCGGCCTTGATGCCGAGCGTCTCATCGCAATGATTCAGACCGATGCCATCAAAGATCTTCTGAAGGATCATACGCAACGTGCGGCCGACCGTGGTGCCTTTGGCATACCGACATTCTTTGTGGGTGACGACATGTTTTTTGGCAAGGAACGGCTAGGCCAGGTAGAGGAAGCACTCCTTAACACGACGGCTTAGTGGTTACAGCAAAGCCCTGCTTAACACCTTTAAGGTCTCCCTGATGGCCAAGAAACCATCAGGGGATAATTAAATGGCCACTACTTGCCAGCGAATCGCTGCTATTTAGCAGCAGACCCGAATCACCTCTTTAACCGTCAAGGCAATCAGTACCAGTGACCCCAGTGCGAAGACAGCAAATCGCGGGATAACCTTACTGACCAAAATCTGAACCAGAGAATGCAGCACGCGCAAAGCCACGTAGCCCCATGCCAAATAAAGCGCAGTTTGATCAGCGCCGCCAGTCAGCGCCGCAAAGAACATCAACGCATAAAAAACAGTTGGCTGCTCATGCAGATGATTGTAGTTATCCGCCACCGCACGAACATTCGAGGGTAGTAAATGACCATAGGTACCGGGATGGCGAGCATCATCAGGATTAATAGCGGCTTCAGTCATCGCTGGAATACGCGTGGCGTACATCCATAGCCAGACCAGCATTGTCCACACAATCAGCGTAATAACGGGCAGTAAGAAGCTTTGTAGTTCCATAGTATTCACCTAATTATTGTTTTTATGGGGCAGCAAGAGTAACCCCATCTAATCGCAGAGGGAAACAACGCTGAAATGGATCTCGACCACCGGCGAACCGCCAGCCAAACGTCATTGCCATTGCGCACGCACAACAAGACATCAGAGGTCGAATTTATGTTTGATACAAGACGCAACACCACCAGCAACCGCTGTATATAGAGGATAGCGGGGTTAAACGATGGCACTGGAGATTCGTATACGCTTACTAGAGCAAGGGCGCTTGTGCTGAAGCCCGTCGCTAGCAGCACTTTTTAATGAAGATACTCTTGTATTGGTGCGGAAAGCGGGACTTGAACCCGCACAGCCAAAGGCCACTACCCCCTCAAGATAGCGTGTCTACCAATTCCACCACTTCCGCAAATTCTGTTACCTAAGCTGTCTATTAATCGACGCTTTCGTCCGCTTGATCGGCCATAGAAGCCGCCTCAGTCTGACTCGCTGATTCTACCACAGGCATATCGCTTTCCGCTGCTGCGTCAAACATTTCTATTGCTGGCATGTCAGATCCACTGCCCTGTTGCTCGGCGCCACCTAAGTCGAGTGAGCGCTCGACGGGAATTTCAAAGCCTAAGTCATCAATATTTGCGGTTTTATTGTCGGCAAACACAGCCAAGCCAAAGCTTGTCGCAAAAAATGCAGCAACTAACCAAGCCGTTGACTTCGTCAGCACGTTAGTCGTTCCGGTGCTACCAAATAGCGTCTGCGACGCGCCCGCACCAAAAGACGCACCCACATCGGCACCCTTGCCCTGCTGCAGCATAATCAAACCGATAATTGCCAACGCAATCACCAAATGAACGACCAAAATAATCTGTTCCACGTTCCCTCCTAACGCCTCATGCTGCTTCGACGATTCCCGCAAGGCTTTCAGCCTCGAGAGATGCACCACCAACTAAAGCGCCATCAATGTTGTCGCAGGCAAATAAATCTCCTGCGGATTCTGCTTTGACGCTACCGCCATATAGCAGTGGCACCGAGATACCTTCGGTACCGTATAGTTCGGTTAGCCAACCGCGAATTGCCAAGTGCATTTCCTCGGCCTGCTTCGGACTAGCCACCAGTCCCGTACCTATTGCCCATACAGGCTCGTAGGCAATAATTAATTTGTCTAGCGCCACAGACGCTAACGAGGCTTTCAACTGCGCCTCTACAACCGCAAACTGTTGCCCGCTCTGCCGCTGCGCCAACGTTTCTCCGCAGCAAACCACGCTATGTAACCCGGCTTTCTGAGCGACACTTGCCTTAGCGGCCACTTGACTGTCGGTTTCATCGTGATATAGCCGACGCTCAGAATGCCCAACAATCACCCAGCGACATCCAACATCAAACAACATCTGTGCAGACATCTCACCAGTAAACGCGCCAGACTCATGTGCAGAACAGTCTTGCGCACCTAAACCTAACTCGGGGAGTTGCTGCCGCACATGCAGAAAGTAAGGCGCGGGCACACAAATAACCACCTCTACAGAGGGCGATAACGCTAAGCCGCGCCACGTATTGGCGAACTGATCAATAGCATCAAGCGACCCATGCAGCTTCCAATTACCCATGATCAGGCTCGCAGACACTATTTAGCCCCCTGTCTTCAGGCGCGCGATACTATCGGACTCACGAGCGCATCGCAAGCACACGTCTAAGCAACCTCTCCAATCACACCGGCTACTTTTTTAGCCAACTCGTCAATTTCAGCCAAGTTATCGCCTTCTATCATAACGCGAACGACAGGTTCCGTACCCGAAGGCCGCAATAATAGGCGACCACGACCCTCTAACTGACGCTCTACGTCTGCACAGATCGCAGTAATCGCGGTGTTGCTGCCAAGGTCTATCTCGCCCTCAACCGGGACATTGATCAACACCTGCGGTAATTTTTTCATACCCGAGCGCAGCGCCATTAACGTGCGATTACTCGCCACGACGGCGGCCAAAACTTGCAGCGCGGAGATAATACCGTCGCCGGTGGTGGTGACATCACTACAAATAATATGGCCGGAAGACTCACCGCCTAACTGCCAGTTATTGGCCATCATTAACTCGCGCACATAACGATCACCCACGTTCGCACGGATTAGATCCAGACCCAGCTCTGACAAGGCCAATTCGAGCCCCATGTTCGACATCAGTGTCCCAACGACACCCGGATCTGAGCGTCCAACAGCAACGCGATGCGCGGCAATGACATACAGTAGCTCATCACCGTCGACAACGCTGCCATCGGCGTCGACAAACAATACGCGATCGCCGTCACCATCGAAGGCGATGCCTAAATCGGCCTGCTGCGCCAGCACCGCGCCTTGCAGCGCGGTCGGCGCCGTCGAGCCAAAGCCCGCGTTAATATTGTAGCCGTCAGGAGTGGCACCAATAGTGACCACTTCAGCACCTAACTCAGAAAACACCGACGGTGCAATGTGATAAGTCGCACCATGTGCGCAATCGACAACAATCTTAAGCCCCTGCAGGGAAAACCCCTCGGGCAAGGTCGCCTTGCAAAACTCAATATAGCGTCCCGCTGCGTCCACTATGCGTGAAGCCTTACCTAGCTGATCTGAGTCCACAGTGACAATAGGCTGCTCCAACGCAGCTTCAATCGCATACTCAACTTCGTCCGATAGTTTCGTGCCACGATGGCAGAAAAATTTGATGCCATTGTCATAAAACGGGTTGTGCGAGGCACTAATGACAATACCCGCCGAGGCATTTTGCGTGCGCGTCATTAACGCCACTCCAGGCGTGGGCATCGGGCCGAGTAGCTTAACGTCGACACCGGCAGCCACCAGACCCGCCTCAAGCGCAGACTCGAGCATATAGCCCGACACACGGGTATCTTTACCGATAATCACCGACGGACGACCTGTGCGCTGTTCAGCAAAAACACGACCACAAGCCCAGCCCAAGCGCAGCATAAAATCAGGGGTGATTGGCGCAGTACCCACCCGCCCACGAATACCATCGGTACCAAAATATTTCTTAGCCATTATTCAAAGCGCTCCATAGCCGACACCATCGCTAGTGCGTCAGCGGTCTCTGTTACATCATGAACACGAATCAGCCGTGCGCCGGCGTTGGCGGCCAACACAGCCAGCGCCAGACTCGCCGGTAATCGTGCATCCGCCGGTCGATCAATGACCGCTGCAATCATCGACTTTCTAGACAAACCTGCCAAGACCGGCTGGCCAATTGCGACAATTTCGTCTAATCGACGCAACAACTCATAGTTATGCGCTGCAGACTTACCAAATCCGAAACCCGGGTCAAGCAAAATTTTCTGTCGCTCAATACCTGCCAACAAGCAGCTATCGCGACGCGCCATGAGAAACTGAGATACCTCATCCACAACATCTCTATATTGGGGACGTGCTTGCATGGTGTCGGGCTGACCTCGCATATGCATCAGACACACCGGCAGTCCAGTTTTTTTGGCCGCAGCAATTGCGCCATCGCGCGTCAATGCGCGAACATCATTAATTAGCCGGGCACCCAAAACAGCGCCCTGCAACATCACTGCAGGCGAGCTGGTATCTAAAGAGATTACAGTATCAAAGCGCCGCAAAAGCGCTTCAACCGCGGGAAGAACACGATCGAGCTCTTCTTGCTCAGAAATTTCGGTCGCGCCTGGGCGGGTCGACTCGCCACCGACGTCCAACACTGCAGCGCCGGCCTTGACCATCGCTTCAGCGCGATGACAAAGCGTATCGAGCGCCAGCTTACCCCCGCTAAATAACTGCCCAGCATCCGAAAAAGAATCTGGCGTCACATTGAGCACGCCCATAATACGTGGGCGACTCAAATCGAGAGAGATGCCAGCGCAATCGAGCGCTGCGCTGGGCAACTGACTGTCCACTAGCCGATCAATGCTCCCCGGCAGGGTCGCCAATTGGACCCGCGGCATCTTCGGACGCGGCGGAGTCGGTATCATCCGGTTTTTTAGCCTTATCACCGGCTGTCCAATCCGCCGGTGGCTTAGGCGGTTTACCGGCCATAATATCGGCGATCTGATCCGCATCGATAGTCTCGAAGTCCATTAAAGCGTCGGCCATCATGTCGAGTTTGTCGCGATGTTCCTCGAGGATCTGACGCGCCTTTTCGTAACACTCATCAATAATCTTGCGCACTTCATGGTCAATGGCTCGCACCGTGTCGTCGGACATCGTTTTGGATGACTGGGTCGCCGAGCGGCCCAAGAAGACCTCATCGCCGCTTTCGTCATATAAAAGTGGTCCGAGCGCTTCCGACAGCCCCCATTTCGTCACCATATTACGTGCGATCTCTGTCGCGCGCTGAATGTCATTAGAGGCGCCGGTGGTAATACCATCTTTGCCTAAGGTCATCTCTTCAGCGACACGGCCACCAAACAAACTGGTTACCTGACCAATAATATGACGGCGACTATGACTGTAACGATCTTCCTCAGGCAAGAACATCGTGACACCCAATGCTCGCCCGCGAGGAATAATGGACACCTTGTAAACAGGGTCGTGCTCGGGCATCAAACGACCAACAATGGCATGACCTGCTTCGTGGTAAGCCGTATTTCGCTTTTCCGACTCAGACATCACCATCGAGCGGCGCTCTGCCCCCATCATAATTTTATCTTTCGCCAACTCAAACTGCTGCATCGAGACGACCCGCGAGCCCGTTCTTGCGGCAAATAAGGCCGCCTCATTAACCAAGTTAGCTAAATCAGCACCAGAGAAACCCGGCGTGCCGCGTGCAATTTTTGATGAAACTACATCTTCACCCAGCGGTACTTTGCGCATATGTACATTAAGAATTTGCTCACGGCCACGAATATCAGGTAGCCCAACCACCACCTGCCGATCGAAGCGGCCCGGGCGCAACAGAGCCGGGTCTAAAACATCAGGACGGTTGGTAGCGGCAATCACAATGACACCGGCATTAGCCTCAAAGCCATCCATTTCCACCAGTAACTGATTGAGTGTTTGCTCCCGCTCATCGTTTCCGCCGCCTACACCTGCGCCACGATGACGACCCACCGCATCAATTTCATCAATAAAAATAATGCAAGGTGCCTGTTTCTTGGCTTGCTCAAACATGTCACGTACGCGCGACGCACCGACACCGACAAACATCTCGACAAAGTCAGAACCTGAAATCGAGAAAAACGGTACTTTGGCTTCACCGGCAATCGCTTTAGCTAACAGTGTCTTGCCCGTGCCTGGCTGCCCAACCATCAGTACACCGCGAGGGATTCGTCCGCCAAGCTTTTGGAATCGACTGGGGTCGCGCAAAAACTCCACCAGTTCCTGCACATCTTCCTTAGCCTCTTCGACGCCAGCCACATCGGCAAATGTCGTGGTGATTTGATCTTCGCCCAACAGTTTTGCTTTGCTTTTACCAAAACTCATTGGACCGCCACGACCGCCACCGCCGCCCTGCATTTGTCGCATAAAAAACATAAATACAGCGATGATAATCAGGATGGGGAAGCTGGCGACTAGCAGCTGCATCCAGACGCTCTGTTGCTCTGGCTTGCGACCTTCGACAACAACGTTGTGCGAAAGCAGATCATCCATCAACTTTGGATCCTCTACCATCGGCCTAACCGTCTCGAATGTAGACCCATCAATACGCTCGCCATTGATGGTTAAGCCATCAACAACAACCTTTTTGAGGCGGTCGTTCTGCACCTCTTGGATGAACTCCGAGTAGCCAACCTGCTCCGTGCTGTCCTGCATATTGAAATTATTGAACACAGACAGCAATACAGCCGCAATGACCAGCCAAAGGAGTAAATTTTTCGCCATATTGTTCAAAGCCTCGACCCTCGGTTAAGACAGTATAAAAAGTTTAGTCGCCGCACAGTATAGCGCGCCTATGCTCTAGATATAACGGTGTATCAAGAGACCCACATCTGAATATATTAATTGAGCAATAACTAACATGAAGGCGTCCGTGCGATTTTTCAAGGCGCATTCTGCCAAACCTGACCTCAGACAACATCAAGCATCACTAAATTCGCGCAATTACTTGCGAGTAGGTGTGTGAGAATAGACATCTGCCGCAGGCCAATGTTTAAGATTTCGGCCTAAAGCCTGTGGCGACAAGGTACACCTCTCGAGATCTGGGACGAGAAGCCTCTGGTTTGCGCGTCAAAACACGCGAAAAATGTTGCCGACATTGTACCATCAGATCATCAAACCCCTCGCCATGAAATACCTTGACCAATAAGGCGCCGTCCACGGGAAGGACACGACAGGCAAGATCGAGCGCCAGCTCAACCAAATACATGGCGCGCGGCTGATCAACGGCACTGACGCCACTCATATTAGGCGCCATGTCAGATATGACCAAACTCGGCGGATTACGCTCAAGTGCTGTGAGAATTTCAGCAAAGACCAGGTCCTCAGTAAAATCCCCTTGAATAAACTCAACACCAGCCAACTGATCCATTAATAAGATATCGCTGGCCACCACATAACCGCGGTGTCCAACCAGATCGACCGCCACTTGCGACCATCCGCCCGGTGCACTGCCGAGATCTAGCACCGTCATTCCCGGCTTGATCAGCTTGTCGCGATCATTAATCTCCATCAACTTATAGCAGGCACGAGAGCGATAACCCTCCTTTTGGGCACGCTGCACGTAGGGATCATCGCGATGCTCTTTTAGCCACGCGCGACTCGATGAACGTTTCTTAACCATTTGACCAGCGACTCCTTAACAAAACCCGTATAGACTGCAGAAAATCTTTATAGTGTGACACCATGAACGCAGAATCGAAGAACAACAAGCCGCGTCTTAGCAACGCGCAAGTCAAGCAATACCGGGCTGTCGCCCATCAGCTCAGCCCAGTTGTCACCATCGCAGGCGCGGGTTTGAGCGAAGGCGTGATGCTGGAACTCGATCGTGCACTCCGAGATCATGAGCTAATCAAGATAAAAGTGGCCGTTGGCGACCGAGATGCTCGTGATGCAGCTATCGCCGATCTATGCACTCGCAGCCAAGCAACGCTCATACAACGCATTGGTAACACAGCAACACTGTTGAGGCGCAACTCGCAAGCCGACCCACGTAAGTCAAACTTGATGCGCAGCCCATAAGTTGTAATCTGCTTGCGATTATAAGCCGGCACGCTTAATCGGTAGACACATAACGACAAAGCGACAAGCCAAGCTAATGCACACTGCATGCGTATCTGAAGTCGCAAGGCAGCCCTCAGGACAACAAGGTTGCGATATTGAAGACAAGCACGGCTGCCGTGTAAGCCAATATCAAATAGGCCAGCAGCATCTTCAATGCAAATTTAGTCGAACCCGACTCACGGGCCAAAATAGCGACTGTCGACACGCACTGCAAAGCAATGGCGAAGAACACCAGTAGCGCCAAACCTGAGCCAAAGTGCAAACCACTTGCCTGAATTTGATCAACTAGCGGCGCCGCATTGTCTTCGGCACCCTGTATACCGAAAATAGTACCCAGCGTGCCTACAAACACTTCGCGCGCCAGAAAGGAACTGATAATCGCCACGCCATAACGCCAGTCTAAACCAATGGGCGTAAAAACAGGCTCGATGACCCGGCCTATACTGCCCAACCAAGAGCCGGCTAAATCAGCGCCATAATTAGGGAAATAACCCAACACCCAAACAACCACCGTCACCGCTAAAATGACCTTGCCAGCCTTGGTCACAAAGTCACGACTACGGTGCATGGCATTGCGTAAAATTGGACGAAAACCCGGCAGCCGATACGGCGGCAATTCAAGCACAAACGGTAAATCACTCTTTTCGGTGCGGTTAAAGCGACTAGCAATACCGGTGACCAATAAACCAAAGAATAAACCGAAGAAATAAATGCCAAACATCGCTAGTCCCTGCCAGCCGAGCAAACCGCCGAACAGGGTTTCCGCGGGAATAAATGTGGCAATTAACAGCGCGTAAACTGGCAGGCGCGCCGAGCAGGGCATCAGTGGAATTGCCATATAGGTCATGAGCCGCTGCCGAGGGGAATCCACCGCACGCGCTGCATATATTGCCGGAATGGCACAGGCAACGCCCGAAAGCATAGGGATAAAACTCTTACCCGTAAGGCCAAAAATTCGCAACGGCCGATGACAGATTAGCGCAGCACGCGCGAGATACCCCGAATCTTCGAGCAATCCAATAATGAAGGTCAGGACAAAAATCTGCGGCGCAAACACTAAAAATGCGCCAACCCCACCAAACAGTGCATCGGACACAAAGTCAGCAATCACAGGCTGTCCTATCATGGGCACGATCGCCGCACCGAGATAGCTAACCGAGGCTTCAACACCATCCATAACCGGCGCCGACCAACTGAAGATCGCTTGAAATAGCACCACCATAATCGCGAAAAAGGCGATACCTCCCGTCAGCCCATTCAAAAAGAAGCGGTCCAACTTAGTCTGGGCATTGACCAGCACATCGCCGCGAGGTCCATATCTGTGTGCGAGTTGGTGGGCCGTACCGCGCAGCAGTGCGTCGGGGGTATCTGCCCACCGCGGCGTCGTGACATCGTCTCGAATTAACACCTGCCGCAATCGCGCTATCACTGTATCAATACCGCTACCGCTGCGGGCTGAAACCATCAATATCGGCGCCCCTACTTCTTGCTGCAAACCTTCGACGTCAAAATCTAATTGATTGCTCTGCAACACGTCAGCCATATTGGCCAAAACGGTGATCGGCTTACCATGCCGCTGACAATCGCGGATTACTTGCAACGTAAAGTACAGGCTCTTTTCAAGCCGCGTGGCATCGACGACACACAAGACGTGACGAACTTCAGAATCTGCCAGCGCACGACGAAAGTACTCAACGGCCACCTCCTCTTCAGCAGAGATGGGCTGCAGAGAATAGGTGCCGGGGAAATCCATCAGCTCCACATCGGGCATATGCGTCAAAGTACCTGAGGTCACATCGACCGTAATACCAGGAAAGTTCGCAACTTTTTGACTCATACCGGTCAGGCGATTGAACAGCGAACTCTTTCCAGAATTAGGGCTGCCAATGAGAAGCACTTTATTCATGAGGTAAGCACTTTTACCGTGGCGCGGACAAAAACTCGGCTAGCGATGTCGTCATCTAAAGAAAACACAGTGTTGCTCACTCGATAGACTTTGGGCGCACCGAAACCAGGCGCAATCAAGCAAGAAACTGTTTCCCCAGGATGAAAGCCAAACTCCATCAAGCGCACCCGATAGGGCTCGGGTAAAGCGCTGTCGAAACCAATCACATCGACCTCATCGCCCGGCATGAGCGACCACAAATTCAACGTGTTTTCAGTAGATGACATAGCGACAACCATGCAAATGAGGGCGAATTTTACTACAAATGAGAACGATTCACAAAGGAGAATGATTGATATATCGGGAAGGCGACCTCAGTGCAATGCGTGCACGCTAGGGTTGAGGTCGCATGATCAGCTGTCGTTTTTATTAATGATGTACCCGGTCAATTTCATAGCAAATATCACCGCTAGGCGCCTTCACAACCACTTCATCGCCTTCATGCTTGCCTACTAGGGCGCGAGCAATGGGCGAGTTCACCGAAATGCGATTATTTTTTACATCTGCCTCATCTTCACCGACGATACGATAGCTGACAGCTTGCTCAGTATCTAAATTGATCAGATCGACGGTAGCACCAAAGATGACCTTGCCCGTATGCGGTATGGTGCTGATATCAATAATTTGCGCATAAGATAATTTGTGCTCGATCTCTTTAAGGCGGCCCTCAGCGAAACTTTGCTGCTCACGAGCGGCGTGATATTCCGCGTTTTCTTTTAAATCACCATGCTCACGCGCATCGGCGATCGCTTGTGAGATTCGCGGGCGATCAACTTTTTTCAACCGCTCGAGCTCCTCACGCAGCGCGCGCTCTCCGGCAACGGTCATCGGTACTTTATTCATCGAACAATCCCCTCATGCAAATCTTGTAAGCGACGGACGGTTACATCAGTTTCTTGCTCTAGTGCCATACACACAGCTTCCGCAGCTGCTAACGTCGTGGTGTAGAAAACACCATGCTGTTCTGCACTGGATCTTATCGGCGCCGAGTCAAGCGTGGCACGCCGGCCCTCAGTTGTATTGATTATCATGCAGGCTTCATCATTTTTGATCAAATCTACAATATGAGGCCTACCTTCGGCCACTTTGTTAACGCGACGTACGTCGAGCCCTGCCGCCTCTAATACCGCCGCAGTGCCCTTAGTCGCCGCCATTGTGAAACCCCGGGCGCATAACTTCTTAGCGACGACAACGGCACCTGGCTTGTCCACATCGCGCACGCTGATCAATACTAGGCCCGCGGTCGGCGGCTCATCCCCTGCACCTAACTGCGCCTTTGCAAACGCCGCAGCGAATGTATCGCCAGTGCCCATAACCTCCCCAGTTGATTTCATTTCTGGACCAAGAATTGGGTCTATACCAGGGAATTTATTAAACGGTAGTACGGCTTCTTTGACGCTGTAATAATTGGGTATCACCTCTTTGGTAAATCCCTGCGCAACGAGCGACTGGCCGGCCATACAGCGGGCCGCTATCTTGGCCAAGGAAACACCGACGGCCTTGGAGACGAATGGTACAGTGCGCGAAGCGCGCGGATTGACTTCGATCACGTAAATCTCGTTGTCTTGATAAGCGAGCTGAACGTTCATCAACCCACACACCTCTAGCTCAATCGCCATGGCCTTAACAACATCACGCATTTGATCCTGAACATCGGCAGGTAAACTATAAGGTGGCAGTGAACACGCGGAATCACCTGAGTGAACACCCGCCTGTTCAATGTGCTGCATGATGGCGCCGATAACGACGTCATTACCATCGCTAACCGCGTCGATATCTACCTCTATCGCGGCACTTAAAAAACTATCAAGCAGTACCGGAGAATCATCAGAGACACGCACTGCGTCGCGCATATACCGGAGCAGATCTTCTTCGCGATAGACGATTTCCATTGCTCGACCACCCAGCACATACGAAGGACGTACTACCAGTGGGTATCCAATAGCGCGCGCCGCCTCGACCGCCTGGTCAACACTGCGCACCGTCGTATTTGCAGGCTGACGAAGTCCGAGCTTTTGAATCATGTGCTGGAATCGCTCACGATCCTCGGCGCGATCGATCTGGTCTGGGCTAGTCCCAATAATTGGCACACCCGCAGCTTCAAGCGCTCGCGCCAGCTTTAATGGCGTCTGACCACCAAACTGCACGATGACACCCTCGGGCTTCTCCAGGGTAATAATCTCCAGTACATCCTCGAGTGTTACCGGTTCGAAATACAGCCGATCAGAAGTGTCATAGTCTGTTGAAACAGTCTCAGGATTACAGTTGACCATAATCGTTTCATAGCCATCCTCACGCATCGCCAACACCGCGTGTACACAGCAATAGTCGAACTCAATACCCTGGCCAATGCGATTAGGACCGCCGCCCAGCACAATAATTTTTTTACGTGCACTCGGGAGCGCTTCGCACTCATCTTCGTAGGTCGAATACATATAGGCCGTTGACGAAGCAAATTCAGCCGCACAGGTATCAACGCGCTTATAAACGGGCTTAATGTTCAAATCGTGGCGGTAGGTACGCATCTTGGACTCACTGACATCCAACACAGCAGCCAGTCGCGCATCAGAAAAGCCCTTTCGTTTAAGTCGACGCAATTCATCGTGGTCGATGCTGTCGAGCTGCCGTCCAGTCAGGCCCTGCTCAGTGGCAACAAGATCTTCTATCTGCACTAAGAACCAAGGGTCAATCCCCGAGTAGCCAGCGACCTCATCTATAGTGAATCCGGCACGGAATGCATCTGCCAAATACCAAATTCGCTCAGCACTGGGATGTGTCAGATGATCGATAAGCTCTGCGCGCGAGTCCTCATCGGTCACCGTCATCACCGACTCTAAACCTGCAGAATCGACCTCTAAGCCGCGAATAGCTTTTTGAAACGATTCTTGAAAGGTACGACCAATCGCCATTACCTCACCAACCGATTTCATTTGAGTGGTCAGGCGCGCGTCAGCCGCGGCAAATTTCTCGAAAGCAAAGCGTGGAATTTTCGTGACGACGTAATCAATCGATGGTTCGAAGGAAGCCGGCGTTAAACCACCGGTAATATCGTTCGCCAGTTCGTCTAAGGTGTAACCGATCGCCAATTTTGCCGCAACTTTTGCGATGGGAAACCCGGTGGCCTTTGAAGCGAGTGCCGATGAGCGAGATACCCGCGGATTCATTTCGATAACGACCAGGCGTCCCGTGTCTGGGCACATACCAAACTGCACATTTGAGCCGCCGGTTTCAACACCAATTTCGCGCAGCACCGCCAGCGAGGCATTGCGCATGATTTGATATTCTTTATCAGTCAGCGTCTGCGCAGGTGCAACAGTAATCGAGTCACCCGTATGAACGCCCATGGCATCAAAATTCTCGATCGCACAAATAATAATGCAGTTATCGTTGCGGTCGCGCACCACCTCCATTTCATACTCTTTCCAGCCAATAAGTGATTCATCAATCAACAACTCATTGGTGGGCGATAGCTCGAGGCCGCGTGTACAGATGGTCTCGAATTCTTCGCGATTGTAGGCAATACCTCCACCCGAACCACCCATTGTGAATGACGGTCGGATAATGCACGGAAAACCCAGTTTTTCAAGAACCTGATTCGCCTGCTCCATACTGCGAGCAATGGATGCGCGCGGCGTCTCAAGACCGATACGCTTCATCGCCTTGTCAAAACGCTCGCGATTTTCAGCTTTATCGATCGAATCAGCTTTGGCACCGATCATCTCGACACCAAACTTCTCGAGCACCCCGTGATCAGCCAATTGCAGCGCGCAGTTGAGTGCAGTTTGACCACCCATTGTGGGCAAAATAGCATCTGGTCGCTCGCGCTCGATGATACGGGCAACCGTTTGCCATTCGACGGGCTCGATGTAGGTGGCATCAGCCATCGCCGGATCCGTCATGATTGTCGCGGGATTGGAGTTGACCAGAATGACCCGGTAACCCTCTTCTCTTAAGGCTTTGCAGGCCTGAGCGCCGGAATAGTCAAACTCACAGGCTTGACCAATCACAATGGGCCCTGCACCAAGGATCAAAATACTCTTGATATCGGTCCTTCTTGGCATCGCATTAACTCCGAATTAGTCGGCGCGGTTAGCGCGCATTGCAGCAATAAATGGATTAAACAAACAGCCTGCTTCGTGGGGGCCTGGACTCGCCTCTGGATGCCCCTGAAAGCTGTAGGCCGGTACATCAGTGCGCGCAATGCCCTGAAGCGTCTTGTCAAATAACGACCGATGCGTCACCGACAAATTGCTTGGCAGGTCTTGCTCAGAAACCATAAAACCGTGATTTTGGCTGGTGACCATGACCGTTCCATCAGCCAGGTCTTGTACGGGATGATTGGCGCCATGATGGCCAAACTTCATTTTCTCAGTACTAGCGCCACTGGCAAGCGCCATAATTTGATGTCCAAGGCAGATACCAAACAACGGTATACCGCGCGCCATGACTTCTCTCGCCAAAGTAATCGCGTAATCACAGGGCTCTGGATCGCCTGGGCCATTGGATAAAAAGACACCATCGGGTGCGTAACTCAGCACGGTATCGATGTCAGATTGCGCGGGGACTACCTGCACGTGACAATCACGATCCACCAGCATACGTAAAATATTGCGCTTGACCCCAAGATCGACAGCGACAACTTTGAGCTGGCCGGTTTCAGGCTCCGAATGACCCACACCGTGGGTCCAGCTACCCTCTACCCATTGATAGGGCACGGCCGTCGACACTTCTTTGGCAAGATCCATACCCTTGAGCCCGGCAAAAGACTGTGCTTGAGTCAATGCAGCGGCCTCGTCGAGGTTATCCCCAGCCATCAAACAGCCCGCCTGCGCACCTTTATCACGCAATATACGGGTCAACTTTCGGGTATCAATTTCTGCAATTGCCACCGTATTGGCGGATTGTAGGTACTCGCTCAAGGATTGCTCGCAACGGTAACTACTCGCAATCAGTGGTAGATCGCGAATAACCAGGCCCGCCGCCTTAACACCATCGGACTCCTCGTCCTCAGCGTTGGTACCGGTGTTGCCGATGTGCGGATAAGTGAGGGTGACAATTTGTCGCGCGTATGAGGGGTCGGTCAAAATCTCCTGGTAGCCAGTCATAGCAGTGTTGAACACCACCTCACCAACAACCACACCTTCAGCACCTACGGATAGGCCGCGAAAAATTGTGCCATCTTCGAGCACGAGGATAGCGGGTGTAGACACAGAGACCTCCCAGTCTATTTTTTTATCCGAAGCTTTTGCCGTCTTAGCCTTAAGCACACCTCAGAACAAAACGGAGATGGCGGCAGCCCAAACAGGCGAGCTTCAAAATTATGATGATGTGAGGATTTCGCTGCCCCTGAAGCTTACTCAGAAAGGGGTTTAACCCAACCTACAGCACCCTGTTGATGAGCGCTCATTTCGGCTGATTTAGCGGCAGTTAAGCCCGTCACAGGCTGGGACAGTAGTCTATGGTAAGTACCCCTCAGTGTCTACTGAAACGAGGATGTGATTGTGTTTATCCGGCGATCGGATACGATAGTCAACCCGATTAATCTCAAGGTCTTTCATGAACTACTTTGCACAGAAAAAAGCGGTTGTAACCGGTGCTGGAGATGGTATGGGTCGACAACTAGCCATTCAACTTAACCGTGTCGGCTGTGAACTATGGCTGTGTGATATTAATGAAGAAAAGCTGGCAGAGACCCTAACCTTGATGGACACAGACGGTACCAACTGCCATACAGCATGCGTCGACATGGGAGACAAAGCCGCCGTCTACCTATGGGCGGAGCGCATTAGTCAACAAACGGACAGCCTAGATTTAGTGGTTAACAATGCTGGGGTGGCTTACTCAGCCATTTTTGAAGACTCAACCGACCAGAACTTCGAATGGCTAATGAATATAAATTTCTGGGGTGTCGTCTGGAGTTCTCGTGCTTTTCTGCCACTACTAAAACGCGCTAAAACCGGTCATTTAGTCAACTTGTCATCTGTTTTTGGGATGATTGGTATACCGACCCAGTCAGCCTATAACGCAGCAAAATTCGCCGTGCGCGGCTTCTCAGAAGCGTTGCAGGCAGAGCATCTCAATGACAACTTAAAAGTTAGCTGCGTCCATCCCGGCGGCGTCAGTACCAATATCGCGCGTGCGGCACGCAGTGCGGGTAGTGAAACCGCCGATGAACGCGATAGTCAATTCCAAGCACTCACGCGGACCAGCGCTGCGCAAGCCGCAACAATCATCCTCAAGGGCGCCGCCGCCGGGCGCCGCCGAATTTTGGTCGGCAGTGATGCCTGGCTCGTTGCGATTTTAGTGAAATTCTTCCCCACCAGCTATCACCGCTTTATACCTAAGATCCTGGACGAGTAATGGCCTCAGAACACCACGAGGCGTCACTCGACTCAACGATTGAAACCCCTGCGCCAGCGCTGAGTAGCGGTCAGTTAATGGCACTGACGTTGGCACTGCTGAGCATTGCCATTGTTCAGTCATTTGTTTTTGCGATTTTACCGCCACTGGGCCGCTCAGTGGGCTTTCACGAAGTCCAAATCAATACCATTATTTCTCTGTCTGCCCTGGTATTTACTATCAGCTCAGCCTATTGGGGCCGCGTTTCAGATCGCATGGGAAGAAAACCCGTCATTTTGATTGGCTTGCTCGGCTCGACTTTTGGCACACTCATATTTATCGCGGCGTTTTCTATCGGCATCAATGGCATGCTCGTTGGTGTACCGCTATTCATGCTTATCATCGCAGTACGCTGCTTAGCCTCGATGACCATGTCCGCCGCAAATCCAGCCTCAATCGCCTACGCCGCCGATAACAGTTTACGGGTTAAACGTACCCAAATAATTGCAAGGCTCAGTGCCGCCGGCAGTATAGGTATGATCATCGGCCCAGTCTTCGCCGGATTACTCGTTGGCTGGGGTTTGTTAGCGCCCATGTATGCCGCAGCAATGCTCACGATGGCCGCCGCCCTATTCATCGCCTTTAAACTACCCGCAGGGGCATCGCATCACCACTACGATCGCGCGCTACCGCGCCAAAAGCTCCACGTGCTCGACCCAAGGATTCGCCTCTATCTGATTTGCTCTGTCGGCGTATTTATCGGGTTTTCAGGTCTGCAACAAACACTTGGATTTCGGCTGCAAGATAGTCTGGGATTGTCGGGGACAGAAACCGCTCGCCACACGGGTTTTTGCCTAATGGCATCTGCTGTCTCTACATTTATTATGCAAATGACTGTTACGCCACGCTTTGGTGCCACGCCAATTTACTTAGTCAGAGCAGGTGTCTTCAGTCTTGTTATCGGCGCACTTATTATTGCCGCAGTGAATGACTTTACAGGCATTTTGATCGGCATGGCCTTTATGGGGGCAGGACTTGGCATGGCGGTTCCAGCCATCGCTTCAGCAGTATCCCTCGCCGTCTCGGGCACAGAACAGGGCGGTGCTGCAGGTCTAGTGACCGCATGTCCAGCGGCGGGTTTTATTGCGGGTCCAATTTTGGCTGGGCTGCTCTACAAGATCTATCCGGAGCTCGCTGCTATTGGTGCGGCTGCTGTTTTAGCGACGGTATTTGTATTTTCTTTTACACAGCGCGCTCAAACACGCTAACCAACGCAAGTGGCTCAAACAATCTTTTCAATAGCCGCACGTATCGCATCGGGTATAAGTGCCGACTCATTGGTGTCTCGATTTACAAAGGCGTGAGTAAATCTACCCGTGACACAGGAATGGGGGTCATCAGCGACAAACACACCAATCTCCCAAGTGACCGACTTACTGCCTAGGCGCAGAACTCGCAAACCTAAATGCAGGTCAACCGGATACGCGGCGGGTTTAAAGTAATCACAGCTCGAGTTCACCACATAGCCAACGACTGAATCGATGCCAGGACGAAGACCGCCCTCCTCAATCAAGTAGCGATTCACCACGCTATCGAAATATGCGTAGTACACAACATTATTAATGTGCTGATAGATATCGTTATCGGCCCATCGCGTGTGCTGTAGGTAGAACACCTTGAACGCTTGGCGTGATGCCGGCTGCGGTCGTTCTATCATGAGCAGCCAACCCACGCTTGGCGATATAAATTCAGCGCGGTTTGCTCGTCCACTGGTAGAGGGTTGTTGACCAGCAAGCGCTGCTGGAGCATCGCATCGGCGGCCAGCATGGGTAAGTCAGCCTCAGGAACATGGGCTTCAGCTAACGAGACAGGCAGCCCAGAATCGATAATTAACGTGTTAAACCACTCAATAAGACCAGCAGCTGTAGCCGGCGCATCGGGTAGAACCGCTGCCAGCTCGGCATATTGATCGCCCACTGCCGGCGCATTAAACGCTAACACAGCCGGTAGCATGAGCGAATTACTAAGACCATGAGGAATGTGGTAATGCCCACCTAACGGATAGGCAAGCGCATGCACCGCCGCCACTGGGGCATTGGCAAAAGCCTGCCCCGCAAACATGGCACCGAGTAACATCGACTCCCGCGCGTCCAAATCACTGCCATCGGCCAGCACTTTGCGAATATTCATGGCTAGTAGCGACAGTCCGCGCAAGGCCAACGCATCCGAAATTGGATTTTTCTTCAGCTTGGTCGTGTAAGCCTCGATAGCATGCACCATCGCATCGATGCCCGTCATCGCAGTAATTGCCGGTGGTAGTCCCAGTGTTAGTGCCGCATCAAGCACCGCGACATCGGGTAGCAATACGGGCGAGCTAACGCCCGCCTTTGTCGTTTCGCCGGTCGTGATAACTGCCACCGGTGTGACTTCTGAACCTGTGCCCGCAGTCGTCGGCACCAAAATCATCGGTAGTCGACCACCAGTCACCTGATCGACGCCATAAATTTCCTGTAGCACCTGCTGTCCTTTGGCCAGTACCGCCACGACCTTTGCCACGTCCATAGAACTGCCGCCACCGACGGCAATCAAGCCATCACAGCGGTTTAACAAAAGGGTATTTAATGCCCCCTCAACCACCGATTCAGAAGGGTCAGCCGTCACGTCGTCAAAGATCGTCACCTGCTCGCAGTGATTAGCCAGCGCTGCCGCGATCGGCGCAATCATGCCCAGCCCGGTAAGGCCTTTATCGGTGACCAGTAATGGATGACGTATATTCAAACGCGCACAAGCCGCGTCTAGGTCAAGGGCATAACCGGCACCAACCGCGATTTGTGGCGCTGTATTAAAGACAAATCGCGTCATCAGTTAAAGGTAAAAATCACTTTGCCGCGAGCGCGACGCTCGATCATCGCTGCGTATCCTGCCTCGTAATCTTCAATGGGGAATACATCTTTAATGATCGGCCTGAGCTTACCTTCACCAAACATTGTCCACAGCGCCGCAATATTGGCCTGCTGTACCGTCGGCTCTTCCTGCATGAACCGACCCCAAAATACCCCGACGATCGAGCACCCTTTGAGCAAGGCCAAATTCAGTGGAATACTCGGGATTGGGCCACTGGCAAAACCAATCACTAGGAAACGCCCATTCCAGGCCATACCACGAATTGCTTGCTCGCTATAATCGCCACCGACTGGATCGTAAACAACGTCTACGCCACGACCATTAGTGATCTCTTTGATTCGATCCTTAAGAGACTCTGTGCTGTAGTTAATTGTTTCATCAGCACCTAACTCTCGGCACACCTCGAGCTTCTCGTCAGAACTGGCCGCGGCAATCACTTTAGCTCCCAGTGCTTTACCCAGCTCAACCGCACTGGTACCAACACCACCCGCGGCACCGAGGACTAACAAAGTCTCGCCCGGCTGAATATTGGCGCGTTGAACCAGCGCGTGGTAGCTCGTGAAGTAAGTGATACCAATACCCGCCGCCTGCTCAACACTAAGGCCTTTAGGCATTGGCAGTACCGCAGCCTGGTGAACGACTATTTCTTCGCAAAACCCGCCGACCATGCCCATGTGTACCACCATGTCGCCCGCTTTATAACCGGTGACTTTAGCGCCTACCTCAAGAACTTCTCCGGCGCATTCACCACCCGGGACAAAAGGCATCTCAGGCTGCATTTGATACTTGCCCTGAATAATCAGTACATCGGGAAAGTTGAGTCCCGCTGCACGAACGCGAATTCTCACATCCTGCTCACCGAGCGACGCCACCGGCCAATCGTTAATCAGTTCCAGCTTATCGGGGAGGCCGTGTTCACGGCAAACAAGGGCTTTGGTCATGACTTAATCCTTTTGTTATTAAAGATGATGGCAATACGAAACGTGTAAAGCCAATGCGGGCGATTTCACATCGCCCACACCTAAAGCCTCAAAATACTTCAAATAAACCAGCCGCGCCCATACCGCCGCCGACACACATAGTGACCACAACGTATTTGACGCCGCGACGCTTACCTTCCAGTAACGCGTGACCGACCATCCGCGAACCGCTCATTCCATAGGGGTGGCCGATAGCAATAGCGCCACCGTTTACGTTCAGCTTATCGGCATCGATACCTAACTGATCACGACAATAAATCACCTGTACAGCAAAAGCTTCGTTCAGTTCCCATAGACCAATATCATTAACCGACAGGCCAGCCTGCTTCAGTAATTTTGGTATGGCGAATACAGGACCAATGCCCATCTCATCGGGCTCACAACCGGCAACCGCCATGCCACGGTAGGCACCTAGTGGCTGTAGACCCAATTGCTCGGCCAACTGGGCCTCCATGAGCACCTGAGCCGATGCACCGTCGGAGAGCTGTGATGCGTTACCGGCGGTGATTGTGCCACCTTCAATAACCGTGCGTAGCCCTTGCATACCCTCAAGCGTGCTGGCACGAACACCTTCATCGGCACTCACAGTTCCCTCTACAACCGACTGTTCGCCGGTTTCTTTATTGAAGACAAGGCGCTCACAGGTGACCGGTACGATTTCATCTGCAAACTTGCCCGCCTCATAAGCCGCGATAGTGCGCATCTGCGACTGTAATCCGTACTCATCCATAACATCCCGAGCAATGCCATAACGGCCGGCAACCACTTCAGCGGTTTGCAGCATCGGCATATAAATATCTTTATGCACTGCGATCAGCTGAGGATCAACCATATGGTGCAGATTCATGTGCTCGTTCTGCACCAGCGAGATCGACTCAACGCCGCCGCCGACGGTGATATCCATACCATCATGCAAAATTTGCTTGGCGGCGGTCGCTACGGCCATCAGACCAGAAGCACATTGGCGATCCAGTGACATACCCGCAACGCTGGCCGGGAGCCCAGCACGCAACGCTGCATTGCGCGCGATATTGCCACCTTGACTGCCCTGCTGCAGCGCAGAACCCATAATTACGTCGTCAACCCGCCCGCCGTCGATACCAGCCCGCTCTACCGCTGCGCGAATCGCGTGGGACGCAAGTGTGGGTGAAGGTAAGTTATTAAATGCGCCACGATAAGCCTTACCGATAGGCGTGCGAGCAGTAGATACAATGACAGCTTCTCTCATGATGAGCTCCTTATAAGCACGCGTTTTCGCGCGCTGAAATAGTGAATAGCTCGGCGCGACATTCAGTCGTCGAGCTGAAATATCACCTGATCCTTCTAATCAGGCATCAGGCTTAATACATTAACCGTCTAACTTGATGCCCTTGGCTTCAGCTGCTTTGCCCACCATTTTAAAAGTCTGCTCAAAGCCGGCATTTAATACTTTTTCGCCACCATTAGAAATTTCGTTCCAGTGTGCAGCAACACCATCCACATCGAGTTCGTCGTCACCCAGTAACACGCCCTCTGTTTCAACAATTTTAGCAACCGCAAATGCGCCTGCACCTGCCGCCAAGATAGTTCGTGTGGGTGCCTCTTCAGAGACCAGATATAGCACCGCAGGTGACACGGTTTCAGGGGTTAGCAAGGCATATGCCTTCTCAGGAATCAAACCCTCAGTCATGCGTGTGCCAGCAGTCGGCGCCAGCGCATTAACACGGATATTATTCTTTGCACCTTCCTGGGCGAGGGTATTCATCAAACCGACCACCCCGAGCTTGGCAGAACCGTAATTGGCTTGACCGAAGTTACCGTAGAGCCCGCTGGACGATGTCGTCACCACGATACGACCATAATCCTGCGCTTTCATAATGTCCCAGACAGCTTTGGTACAGTAGACCGTACCCATAAGGTGAACATCAACGACCAACTGAAAGTCTTCCAGCGAGCCTTTACCAAAGCTCTTATCACGCAGAATACCTGCGTTATTGACCAAAATATCGATACGCCCCCACTTGTCCATGGTTTGCTGAACCATGTCTTGGACTTGCTCGAAATTAGCAACGTTGGCGCCATGCACCATCGCTTCACCACCCAATGCTTCGATTTCAGCAGCCACCGAGAGCGCTGCGTCGCTGCTAGCGCCGACGCCATCCTTAGAGACACCTAAATCATTGATCACCACTTTGGCACCGCGTTTAGCGAGCTCAATCGCATGGCTGCGACCCAAACCCTGTCCTGCGCCGGTGACAATAGCTACCTTGCCGTCGTAACGAATACCCATGATTAAATCCTCTTCAAAGAAAAATTATGCAATAAACAGCATGCCAAGCCACTCGGCGACAATCGCGGGCGTTTCTTCGCCCTCAATCTCAATAGTGACCAACTGCTTTACCAAGATTCGGTTCGCATCTTTTTGCTCAACACCTATATATTCAAGGTGCGCCCGAACCCGCTTGCCCGCTCGAACAGGTTTCAAAAACCGAACTTTGTCGAAACCATAGTTAACGCCCATTAAAATATTATCTGGGAGAACAGATAAATCTTCGCAAAGCTTAACCAGCAGCGATAGCGTCAAAAAGCCGTGCGCGATGGTTCCACCAAAAGGTGTCGCCTTTGCAGCTTCTTCATCGATATGGATGAACTGCCGATCGAGCGTGCAATCCGCAAAGGTATTGATCATCGACTGATCAATACATAGCCATTCGCTTGGTCCAAATTTTGTGCCTGGCAACGACTGCATCTCTTCTGCCTTAATCAGCTTCGGGGCCATACCTTAACTCCTCATCTATCTGTGAAAAAAATGGCAACCTAGGGCCGCCTATAAAATCAATCCAACAACCTGCCTTGGCGCATTATTGGATTATCGAGACCGCTATCAGCCGTCGCGAAACGTCGCACTGGCTGCAGGCACATCGCCTGTATATTGCTTAAGCTCATGGCGGCCAATCACCATACGATGCACCGCATCTGGGCCATCTGCCAATCGCAGCGTACGCTGCCCAGCATACATTGTTGCTAACGGCGTATCTTGAGAAACACCAATACCGCCGTGCATCTGAATGGCGTCATCTACCACTTGTAACGTCATATTCGGCACAACAGTTTTAATCATCGAAATCCAGATACGCGCCTCTTTGGCATCCACGTTATCCATCATCCAGGCCGTCTTGAGAGTCAGTAACCGCGCCTGCTCAATACCCATACGCGCATTGGCAACGATGTCTATATTGCCACCTAGCCGCGCCAATGGCTTACCGAATGCCACGCGCGACACCGCGCGCTCACACATGAGCTGCAGTGCTTTTTCTGCGGCCCCAATAGAGCGCATACAGTGGTGGATACGTCCCGGCCCCAAACGACCTTGGGAAATCTCAAAACCACGCCCAGCACCTAGAATCATATTGTCTTTGGGTACGCGAACATTGTTGAGCTTCAAATGCATGTGCCCATGCGGCGCATCATCCATATGGAATACCTGTAGCGCACGGATGATCTCAACACCTTTAGCATCCAGGGGGACAAGAATCTGAGATTGCTGCTGGTGCCTGGGCGCATTAGGATCCGTCTTAACCATGCAGATCATAATTTTGCAGCGCGGATCACCCGCACCCGAAATCCAATGCTTTTCTCCATTAATCACCCACTCATCACCATCAAGTACCGCAGTGGTGCTGACGTTGGTGGCATCGGAAGACGCAACTGCGGGCTCGGTCATACCAAAGCATGAGCGAATTTGACCCGCCATCAAGGGCTCAAGCCACTGCTTCTTCTGGGCTTCGGTGCCATACTTGTGGATGACTTCCATATTGCCGGTATCGGGCGCCGAACAATTAAACACTTCAGCGGCGATATGTGATTTACCCATTTCTTCTGCTAGGTAGGCGTATTCAACCGTGTTGAGACCTGAGCCATGCGGTCCAGTTAAAAAGAAATTCCACAAGCCAACATCACGCGCCTTGACCTTCAACCCTTCCATAATCTCGGTTTGACGTGCTGTGAACTGCCAGCGATCACCGGTTCCAATTTGTTCAATATATTCAGCTTCGAGCGGCAGTATCTCCTCAGCAATAAATAGTCTCACTTGCTCTAAGAGCGGCGCCACACGTGCCGAAATGCCAAGATCCATGGTTTTCTCCGGGGTAATTTTTAGTTTTTGGGGCAGACGCGCCGCTGCATTGGCAACGACGGCAAATCCCCTGCATTGAATACTTTTGAACATACAGTATGTTTTCTTATCGCTCAAGTATGTTTTGGCGGTGGCGCCGTCTCGTCAGGTGCCCAGCTTTAAGATTGGACACCATTTTGATGTCATCCGAAACGAAAGGTTTTTTGCGCATTGGTTAAAATTCAGTCACATAGAAGTACAGTTTTAATTGTCAGTGCGGGCCCCAAAAGATCGCACATAGGCAGTAACCCGCATTGAATATCAGGGTCATTCCGCTACAGGTCAGTCGCGGGTGGCGCCAGCCATTCACACAAGCGCACCTGTCTTACTCAAATTTCGGCGCCGTTGATAATAGACACCCCCCTTCGAACTCATCGAGCAGCGGCTTTACCCAGTAATGCACATCTGTCAAATAGTAGGTGAAACGATACAGCCTGTCGGTGCGCGTTATCTCTGTCGGGGAAACGATGGCAGGCTAGAGTCAGGCATGAGAGACTCGGGTAACTAATGCGAGGAAAAACTCACCATGCGATCACACGCCTTAAAGGCTTTTATCTTGGCGATATGCAGCTTGAGCATGATCAATATAGCGCTCGCAGCTGGTCCACAAATGGGGCCGATCATCAAGAATTACGGTCCCGTGATGACACCACCAGAGGGCGCATTTAATCTGGCAGTCGACACACATTACAAAGTGTCAATGGATATGGGTACAACGCCAGAATTCCCCGGCGACCTTAATCGACACCTGGTGTCTGCTGCGCGCTTCTTAAATATGAGTGCGCAAACTGGGATACCACCGGAGCATGTGGAATTTGCGTTGATCGTCCATGGTAAAGCCGTCAAAGATATACTCACCGATGCGGCACATCAGGCGCGCTATAACGAGGCTAACCCCAACAGCCAGTTACTGGCAGAACTAAAGGCCGCAGGGGTTAACATCTACCTCTGCAGCCAAACCTCTGCCTTTCGAGGTTTTGCGCCGGAAGAATTCAATCCAGTGGTAACGATGGCGGTCTCGGCAATGACCGCGCATGTCTATCTGCAGCAGAGTGGCTACACGCTGATTCCGTTCTGATATTTCGCGACGCAAGTCCCCAGCGCTACTTAGCATTATGCCCGGCGCAGTGAATACACAAAAAAAAGCTGGTGATATCGGCAATATCACCAGCGGCTAAAAAAACAGATCTGAGCGCTATTCGTAGCGGTCCTTCAGCACAAAGAACGCCATAAACAACAATAAAGCGCTAAAAGGAATGGCGATATAAATGCCGCTAATACCCAGCAGCGACTCCAGTGTGACTTTGCCAAAATTCAAAGGTTCAATGAGTGCGCTTTCTAGATAGGGAAATGCCAAGGCAAAGATCATTACGCCAACTAAGCCCCCTATTAGGGTAAAAATCGCATCGCCCTTACCTTCCGCGCTTCCGACGACACAGGTGCCAGGACAATAACCCGACACGGCCCAGCCAATGCCAAAAATAACGCCGCCGATGGCAACACCGCCAATATATACCGGCTTAATGCTCAGGTTTGCCAACCCACCAAAATCGAGTAGATAAACGCCCAGTGTGCCAACACCAATCGCAGTCATCATTAACTTGATAATCCACATATCTTTTAGCAACAGCGTGCCCATGATACGACGGTAACTTGACGCACCACCAAGGAACAAAATAGCGCCAAAGGCGCAGCCTATAAAAAATCCTATAAAGAGTGTCATTTGATTAGCCTCGCTTGCGATAGAGAATATGCGCCATCACGATAGCCGCACCAAAAGTAAATATCCCAAAAATGAAAGAGCTCACTGCGAGCTGTGAAATACCGCTGATCATATGGCCACTGGTACAGCCGCCCGCTAGGCGCGCACCAAATAGCAGCAACACGCCGCCAAAAAATGCGGTGGCAAATCGCTTAACACGGGAGCTACCAAATACGCCTACCCACATTTCCGGCATGCTACCCTTGTCTGCATCAGGTTGTGCTTTACGGAAAATTCGCGCCGTAATCCCGCCCCCTGCAAGCATTCCAATGACTAACATCCAGCCGTAGCCCACACCCCAACTTTCCTTTTCACCATACTTCGCTAGGTACGCATTGGCCTCTGCAAAGGCCGGTGCAACTTGGTGAACAACAGCCGCGTCTGAGACGACAAACTGTGTCGAAACACCCAGCGGTTTCACCAACGCGGTGGCAATTGTGAGTAAGACCCCCAGCGCAATGCCCGCCACTTTCCAAGAGATGATCGCTTTTTGTTCTTGCATGACTTTGACTCCCATTATTAGCTCTGCTTTTCTTTTCTTTTTGGATATTACTAAAGAGAATTAGCATATTACCAAAACAAAGGTTAAATCATAGCTTTAACGAAGAACCTTTTCTTATAAAAACCACCATGCTGATAACAACAGCTGCTAGCCTTAGCTATGACCTCGCAGTCAAATGAGAGAAGAAACAATGCCATCATCCGTCGTCGACCAAACACGCCAGTGGTTACAGCAAGTTGTAGTCGGGCTTGGCCTATGCCCCTTTGCGCAGCAGGTAATCGATCAAGACAGGGTGCGTTATTGCGTAACCAATGCCTCAGAGACCGAGACCTTGACCGAGGTGCTGCTCGCCGAAATTGAATACCTAACCCATCATTCAGAGGTCGAAACGACGCTACTCATCCACCCTCGAGTACTCGGAGATTTCGAGGATTATCTAGACTATTTAGATATGGCTAATGCCATTTTGACGCACCTCAACTATGAAGGGGTTTATCAAATAGCCAGCTTTCATCCCGCGTACCTATTTGCCGATAGTGACGAAGATGACCCGGCCAACTACAGCAACCGTTCGCCATACCCAATGCTACATTTACTGAGAGAAAAGAGCGTTGAAGAGGCTATCGCAAGTTATGCAGATATCGATGCTGTACCGGCGCTAAACATTATCCGTCTGCGTGAAATGGGCCTTGCCCACATTAAACAACTTGCCAAATGCTAAGCCACAAACACAGCCACTATTGGCTGGTCCCAAGGCGCAACGACCCTAAGCGAGTGACGCCGTGTTCAGATCACCCGAGCAGACGCAAAACATCGACTGACTAAAATAGTCTTAATCATCAAAGGCTGGGCGGCATGAAGTTCTCGCGCTACTTGAGCCGTCATCAACCAGGCTAGCGCGCCCTTTAATTGATCGGCACATTCATCTAGGCAGACCTATATACCCAACAGAGACCAAGTCATTGCAGGCTATTTCTGTGCAACGCGTCTGCCTGTCGGCTGGTTTTCATTTCCATTCATTCAATGCCGGCGATAAATACGCCATTGATCCTAGTCGAGATTTCAGCGGTGTAGGAATCACCAAAGATAGTGCGCTCACTAGCCGGCAAACCACCATGGATAGAACCCCAAAGAACCTACTGCGCCAACAATTCAGCAAGTTATTCATCACTGGCTTACAAAAGTACGTTGCCGTTAAGGTAGACTAGTACCACCACAAATGGCGCGACTAAATAAAATTTATTAAGCAGATATGAAACGGCGCTAGCCATGTAGACTGCGAATAATTGTGACCCCAAAGAAGGCAATTTCCATGACTAAAATTATTTTTATCGACAGCAGCGGCAACCGACAGACAGTAGATGCGAAGAATGATCAAAGTGTTATGCAGGCTGCGGTAGACAATATGATTACCGGTATTCCCGCTGAATGCGGTGGCTGCTTAAGCTGTGCGACCTGCCACAGCTACATTGGAGAAGCGTGGTTGGATATCGTGCCCGCAGCTTTAGATGATGAAACCGCGATGCTTGAGTGCGCTTTTGAGGCTAAAGACAATAGCCGTCTGACTTGCCAAATCAATGTGACCGATGCGCTTGATGGTCTCGAGGTGCACATCCCCGAGTCGCAATATTAAATTCGTCAAACTGGTGTAGTCGGACTTAAATCACGACGCGGCCAAAGATGCTTGATCCGCAACCCTCGCCTAAGTACACACACGGAAGTTTTTAATGATTGCGCATGAGGACTTATACACGCTCATCAGAGAGATTCCGGACTTCCCCGTGCCCGGGATTAAGTTTAAAGATATAACGCCACTTCTCGCGAATCCCGCAGCATTAGCCTTGGCGACTAACGCACTCTGCGAGCCTTTTAGGGCAGCGGGTATTACCGCCGTAGTCGGTATTGAAGCAAGGGGCTTTATTTTCGGCAGCTTAGTCGCTAACGCGCTACAGGCAGGGTTTATACCCATCCGTAAAGCCGGCAAGTTACCCGCACCGACGTTTAGTGAGAAATACACACTGGAGTACGGTCAGGACCAACTGCATATTCATCGCGATGCACTCTGCCCTCAGGACCGCGTGTTGCTTATCGATGACGTCTTGGCCACCGGTGGCACGGCAGCGGCAAGTCTGCGCCTCATCGACAATATGGGCGCGCACATTGTGGGCTGCGGTTTTTTGATTAATCTCCGTTTCTTAGGCGCTAGGCAGCAGCTTCCAGGCACCAAAATACACAGCGTCTTAAACTTTGATTAGCCTGCACGGGCGCTCCCTGGGCAGGGTAGCAGCGGGCTCATAACTGCAGAATATTGAGTGGTAAGGTTTATCCAAAGAGCTGTCCAATCCACACCAATCCACACCAATCCACACCAATCCACACCAAGCCACACCAAGCCACACCAAGCCACACCAAGCCACACCAAGCCACACCAATCACTCGATACGCCATTTATAAAACTAAAATACTAGGGACCCAATCATATGTTTGAAGATCTGTTTTCTATGCGAGACAAAATTTGTGTCATCACCGGTGGTTCGCGAGGCCTTGGTGCTTTTATGGCGCAGGGTTTTTTGGAGGCAGGTGCAAAGCGGGTCTACATTACTGCACGTAAAGCCCCGGGTTGCATTGCCGCTGCTGAGGAGCTCAGTCAGTACGGAGAATGTATTGCACTGCCCGGTGATGCGAGTACCGCCGAAGGGATCAGCGACCTTGTTAAGACCCTTAACGAACGTGAAGACTACATCGATGTTTTAGTGAACAACGCGGGTACCGGCTGGGGTGCACAGTTCGGACAAGTACCCGAAAAAGGCTGGGACAAAGTCATGGACGTCAACGTGAAAGGACCCTTCTTTTTAACCCAAGCGCTCGCACCACTGCTGACTAAAAATGCAACAGCAGACAATACTTCGTCCATTATCAATATTGGTTCGATCGCGGGCATCGTTGGCAATGCTCTGGACAATTATAGTTACGCCGTATCGAAGTCATCTATTCATCAGTTGACCCGGATATTAGCCAATGAGCTTTCAGCGTCACATGTTCGAGTTAATGCCATCGCTCCAGGTCGCTTCTACTCAAAGCTCACCGAATTTTTGAGTTCCGATAAAGCCGCCTTCGAAGAGGAGCTCAAGACCATTCCAATGCGTCGCTGGGGAGAGCCTACCGATATTGCCGGCGTAGCGATCATGCTCGCCAGTCAAGCAGGCGCCTTTATTACTGGCCAGATTATTCCAGTAGATGGCGGAACCACCTTAGTTAACTAAGTTGCTTACATCGCATGCTGGGTTAGTATACGCTCACAAAGTCGACTCCCAATTAGGCTCAAGCCCATGATCCATAGACGTTTTGTATTAAAGGCAGGAGCAACTGCAATGCTTTCAGTAACAGCTGGTCAGTCCGCTGCGACAATAGAAAAAGCGGGGCGCTTGTTAGCATCTCCGTCGGACAATGAGTCTCTCCCTGCCTATTTGCAGCGCGTCCTCACTGACGCCGACCCCATGGCCTATGCGCGATGGCTCGGTGCGGCGAATGACTATAAAGAAGGTGATGAAATAATTGGCGTTGCCGCACCAGACGAAGCGACTCGACAGCTCGCCAGAAGATTATTGGCCAACACCACGATCGCCGAAGTCGATGCGAATGCGCCGCACCGTGATCAAGTTTTTTCGCTGATCGAAGAAACCACTGATGCGAATATTCGCGCCAGTCTCAAGGATATGACATTGGGCCAACTCAAAGCATTTGTTTTGACGCGCTCTGAATCCGATATCCATACGCTGCGACAGGGCTTATCTAGCGACGTTATTGCGTCACTTGTCAGGCTGATGAATAACGATGAACTTATTACCGTAGGCGCTAAAGTTTTTAACCCACTACCCGGCAGCGCAATAGGTGCCAAGGGGTATATGGGCGCACGGGTTCAGCCCAACTCACCCACAGATGACCCAGAAGATATTCGTTGGCAGGTCTTTGACGCCTTTGCTTATGGGGTCGGCGATGTTCTCTTAGGAACCAACCCCGTATCAAGCGAGCCAGAATCGGTTGCTGCGATACAGCAGACCTTAAAAGATGTGCTGGACACTTTTGAACTAGACGCACATATCCCCCACTGTGTGCTGTCGCATATCGATGTGCAGGCTGAGGTTGAAAACGACGCACCCGGGCTGACTGATCTTTGGTTTCAGAGCATCGCAGGTAACGACGAAGCCAATACCACCTTCGATGTGTCGGTGGAGAAAATGCGCCAGTATGCCAGCGAGCGAACGGGCACTTACGGCTTATACTTTGAGACAGGGCAAGGCGCCGACTTTACCAACGGTCATGGCTATGGCGTTGATATGGTGACCTATGAATCGCGCAAATATGGCTTTGCACGTGCATTGACCGCAGATGTACAGCGCGTGAGCAAAGGTGCAGCCTGGGTGCACCTTAACGATGTGGCTGGGTTCATCGGCCCCGAGGTCTTTAGAACCCGCGAGCAGTTAGTGCGCTGTTGCCTCGAAGATATTGTGATGGGCAAGCTACATGGTCTTTGTATTGGTCTCGATATCTGCGCAACATTGCATATGAGCGTATCGCTAGATGACTTAGATTGGTGTATCGACCAAGTCATGCCTGCCAATCCAGCCTACCTGATGGCACTGCCGACAAAAATAGATCCAATGCTGGGCTATTTAACTACCGGCTACTTAGATCATGTTCGAATCCGTGAGACGTTTGACTATCGCGTTAACGACCCGATGTGGCAGTTTTTCCAGCGATTAGACGTGATCGACAGCCAAGGTAATCCCGGGCCTAATTTCGGCGATCCTATTGCTGTCTATTTGGCCTATCGACGTGCCAAGGGCGACAGACGAGCCGAGGCTGAGCTGCGCGACGACGCCCATCAGCAACTCACTAGGATTCGTGATCGCGGCGTATTTATCGCCGAGGGTTATGGTGATCGAATTTTTGATCTTGAACCTGCGCTTGAGCGCAAGGTACGCAGTATTACCGAAGAGGCCCGGGACTGTATCTGGGAGCAGTTCGACGAACCCTTTCGTGCGAAGTGGTCTGCTGATGTATTTGTAGCGACCCAATCGAGTGATCGCGAAGACTACATTTTGCATCCTGACTCGGGAGAGTCGCTATCGCCAGAATCGATGGCGCAGCTTGCCCAATGGGATCGCGCCACCGATAACTATGATGCCATTATCGTTATTTCTGATGGGCTCAACGCTCGTGCCCTGAAGCAACAAGATCAGCTCGAAGTCCTGATCACAGAATTACGTAAAGGGATTAGTGACGCCGGCATGCAAGTCGCCGAACAAAATATATTGGTGGAGTCCGGCCGAGTGCGTGCAGGTTATAAAATTGGCGAGCAGTTATTTAAAACTAAGCAAGGTCCTCGCAATGTGTTCCATATTGTCGGAGAGCGCCCTGGCACTGGGCACAATACATTGTCCGTCTACTTAACCCGCGCTGACGCCAGTGTCTGGGCCACACCAAATACAGTTGACCACAACATCACTCGGGTCGTTTCAGGGATTGCACACACAGCGTTACAACCAGAAAAAGCAGCACGCGATGTTATGCAAATTCATGGCGCACTAGCCTGAACAGGTAACGTTTGTCATTTATTTTTTAACCCTATTTAGCCGCCTATGGGCAGTCTGTTAATTACCAAACACCCTCTTTTCACTGGGCACCCTAGGATCAACGATATTTGTGCCATCGCTTAGGCGACTCTGCGCCAACATATTCAGTATCCAATCCACAGTTGCGTCAGCGCCGCGATTAACGCAATGGTTAGCGGACAAATAATGCGTGGCCCACCGAACATGAACCAGGGTGACGCGGGAAAGGCAAAGGTCTTCTCTAGCGCGGCAAGTTTGAGCCCATGGTGTTCGCTACCAATCGTACTCGGCAACATTTCAAGCAAGTCACGGCGACTCCGATAACGTATCAAACCTGCGGCTGACCATTTGTCTGCATCATCACAGGCAATGTTTTCAATATAGCCACCGGCTGCGCGGGCGACCAAAACCGGATGTCCAGCTTTACGCAACAACGCACCGAGAAAGATCTTTTGATACGTCTCTAACTTGTCGCGCGATTTGTCGAGCGGTGTTTGCAAGCACAGCAAATTAACCATCACAAAATCTTTGCCATCATCATTGGCTAGGAAGTGATAAAGGTTATTTTTCTGCTGCTCAGTCACATCACTATTACGCGCCAGAACGGCGATCATGGCACTCGCCTCTTCGGCGGTAACTTTTTTTCTGAAACCGATATACCAACCCCAAAAAATGCCGTAACAGAGCACGGCAAAGCCCCAAATAATCACTGTTATCATCAACTAAATTCCACCTACTAGATGGGCCGGTCAATACTGGCCGCCACTACAAGGGTTAATAAATGCCTATTATTCGCCGCTAACGACCTATTCATTAATAATCGACAAAAATCGGCTAATTGGCCTCAAGCGCCTTCAAATAGAGTGACTTCTTCGGCGCAGACAGCACCCGCTCAACCATAGGCATAAAAAAGTCCAGTGGCTCGCTGTCATACTCTGTATCAAAACTATTCTGATCATAGAGGTCACAAAAATCTGCACACGCCTGGTAATACGGATGATCGACATAAGCGTCACGCACATTTCGGTCCAAACCTAAATACTCAAAAAAATAGTAGCCTTGAAAAATACCATGGTGTTTTACAATCCAATGATTCTCCTCGCTGACATAGGGTTCCAGTAGTGTTGCCGCTACATCGGCATGATTTGTTGGTCCTAAAGTGTCACCAATATCGTGTAGCAAAGCGCAAACCACATACTCTTCATCTCGACCTGCACGATGCGCGCGGGTGGCGGTTTGTAAACAATGCTCCAATCGATCGACCGGGAAACCACCGCAATCGCCACGCAGCAAGGCGAGATGGGCGAGCATACGCGCCGGGAGCTCTCGACTAAACTCCTTGGCATTGTTGCCTATGATTGCCCATTCTTCGGCAGTACTCTCGGTCATAGCTTTAAACTGAGCCTGTTCGCTATTCATTATTTTTCCTCTCGTAAAAACCAGCCAACTGAAGCGTAAAAGCATACACCATTAATTCACGCCAAGCCGCTATTGTCGGGCTAGTGCACAGGCGATCAGGAGCCCGATTGAATCCTATAGCCATGCCTACTATCTGCGTTCGCCCGCGACGTGCTATTGCCGTCGTATCCACTCATCCACACTGCTGTCTGCCTTAGCACAGGATATCAAAACCATCCCGAGTCTAAGCTGGGAAAATAGCGTTATCCGGCAATAACATATTCAAGTCATACGTGGTCACTCAACGGCGAGCAGTTTCGGAACACAAAAATCGCTAATTCATGCTAGATTCAAACCTGCTAATTCGCACAGCTGACCGCCATGGAAGCTCACGAGATAGATGTTTTAAAAAATTTGCTGCTATCGCTTCGAGAGGAGATCGGGCAGCTTACAGCCCAGAGTGCCGATGCTACGAGCACTGTCGCACTCGATCAGTCAAAGGTGGGCCGCCTGTCTCGCATGGATGCTATGCAAGCGCAGCAGATGGCGCAGGAAACCGCCCGCAGAAGGCAGTTACAGCTGCAGAAGATCGATAGCGCCTTAAAGCGCATCGCGCTTGACGATTACGGCTACTGCTATAAATGTGGGGACGAAATTGAGGCTGCCAGACTTAAATTTGATCCTGCATATACACGATGCGTACAGTGCACCGAAGCCTGACGGCTTGTTACCAACAACCGTGCCGTCAGCCAGATACTGAGCAAACCATTGCATCCAACCACTGCGATTTGATAACCCGGGGGTACCCAATAGACCCTGGATTAGAAATGACACTTTGACTGCTCGATTTTAAAGCAGTGCAAGGTATGGTCAGGTGCAAGACTGTGGCAGGACTGTGGCAGGACTGTGGCAGGATGCAAGTCGCGCAGACCACAAAATCATAGCCTCCAAATTTTGAGAAGCGCCCGTTACAGCGTGACGCAAATCTTCCCAAAGTGCTTCTGTGAAGCCTGATGATGAAAGGCTGAACCCAGCGCCTCCAATGAAAAAGTACTATCAATAACGGGCTGAATATTATGTGCCTCCACCGCCGCTATCATTGCCGCCTGATCGCTATGACTGCCCACAGTGATACCACTGAGACGACCATTTTTTGTCATGAATGCGGCCGTGGGCATTTCACCTGCAAAGCCGGTTAGCACCCCGATAAGGCTGATACAGCCGTCTACAGCTAAAGCTGCGACCGATTGCGGCAGATTGCCCGGGCCACCGACTTCTACGACCAGATCAACACCGCGACCACCGGTCATTTCGAAGGCCGTAGCGCCCCAATTAGCATCATTGCGATAATTGATCACGTGTTCTGCACCCAAGGCTTTTAGGCGTGCCAGTTTTTCGTCAGACGATGACGTGGCGATCACGCGACAACCCATAATCCGTTCAAACTGTAAGGCGAAGACGGACACACCGCCACTACCCTGAACCAGCACCCAGTCACCGGGTTTCAGATGGGTCTCAACCACTAACGCGCGCCACGCCGTAAGACCGGCGCAGCTCAGGGTTGAGGCAGCGACAAAATCAAGGTTATTCGGCATACGGCTAAAAGCTTGCGCAGACATCGTCACCCGCTCGGAAGCAAAGCCATCAACGTGATCGCCGGGAACACCTTGCAATACATCAATGTTCGGTCGACCACTTGTCCAGCGGGGGAAAAAGTGACTTATGACATTATCACCTAGCGCAAAGTCGGTCACACCATCGCCAACCGCCATCACCATACCTGCGCCATCCGACATAGGGATTCGCCCATCATCAGCAGGGATCAAACCCACCACGACGGCATAGTCATGAAAATTCAGCGATGTGGCTTTAACTGCGACCTGAATTTCACCGGACGCAGGATCTCGTGGCGTGATTTCAATCATCTTAAGCTGATCAATTCCACCTGGTGCGGTTAAAGCCATTGCCTTCATAACGTGATCTCCTGTGTGCGCAATATCGCAACATCGTATAACGGACGCAGTCGCCTCACCAAAGGCGTCTGCACGCCAAAGAGTACAGATTTGGTATGCGCAAGTAACTTATTTTAATGAAAGGCGACTCCAAATTCTGAAGTTTAATTTGCCGGATTTGTCTGCCTCACACTAACTACCACTGCGCTGAAGCGCATCAAAAAACAGCGGTATAGCGTAACAAAATAAGATCTAAGCTGAATAGATTGCAGTACGAATAGGTTGATGACGATGCGATCATCGCCAAAAAAACTCTGCGGGTATTTCGGTGCCAGTTAGCGCGCTGTCCGATGACTTTATCGATACCTAAACTCATTGAGCAAAAAATGAAGATACCCTTTTGCTAATGGCAAGACCATAATAAAGGTCTAGCCGCATAAACCGTTTAATTTGCTGAAGGTTTAGCACAGTCATAGAATTTTGTAATCCAAAGGGAGAGTTTGATGCAGTTCCGATGTCAGGGTAAATGCGTTTCCAGCCGGGGGTTTTCTCTAATAGAGATAATGGTCGCCATTGCGATTATCGGAATTCTCGCTGCTGTGGCGCTGCCTGCTTACCAGAGCTATGTAAAACGTTCGGAATTTGCCCAGGTAATAGAAGATTTTGATGCATTAAAATTAGCCATCGAAATTTGCTGGGAAGTGGAGGGCGATTTGAGACTATGCGATAAAGCCAATGGTGGCGTAGCCGCCGTCGCCGATGGATTACCCGGTGCGGGTGTGCGCATATTCACGTCAAGCGAAGCGTATACAACACAAGTCAGATTATACAGCACAGCGGTTAAACTGTCTGACGGGTCAATTACGCAAATACAATACGGCGCTCGGGCCACAAATGGCGGCGCATTACAGTGGAGCATCACAGAAAATGCATCCAATTGTCTGACTGAAGGCATCTGCACGCCTTAACAGCCTGTCGGTCGCCGATTAACGCGAACTGCGCAGCCTTAAAAGCCTGAAAAAGAAGTCTGAAAATATGCGTGGACTAGACCCGATGGCATCGCCACACAGCAGCGTTAACGACGCTCATGGCGACGAAGGCGATATACGAAGGGGAGTCCGGCACTGGTGGCTCAGACACCAGAAGCTTAACCAGATAACGCGCTAAGCACTTGCCAAAAAACAGAAAATGGTGGGCCGTGCTGGGTTCGAACCAGCGACCAATTGGTTAAAAGCCAACTGCTCTACCGACTGAGCTAACGGCCCGATAGCATCAAATGCGAGCCGCGTATCTTACGGATATTGTTATCCATTGCAAGCTTTTGTCTAAACTGGTCGCACACTGCGGTAACGTGTTGGATCGGGCACCCCTGCAGCGGTAAAACCTTCACGTCTTAAACGGCAACTATCGCATACACCACAGGCAGTGCCATCGTCTTCCGCCTGATAACAAGAGACCGTTAGACCGTAATCAACCCCCAATTCAGTGCCCAAACTAATGATCTCTGCCTTAGTCATATTAATAATCGGGGTGCAAATATCGATCGCCTGCCCCTCTACACCGGCCTTGGTAGCAACAGCAGTCAACTGCCGAAACGCCTCGATAAATGCAGGTCGACAATCTGGGTAACCAGAATAATCGACAGCATTGACGCCGATATAAATTTCATCGGCCGACAGCACTTCGGCCCATCCTAGGGCAATAGATAAAAACACCGTATTGCGCGCAGGCACATAGGTGATGGGAATACCTTCGGTGGGCGATGTTGGCACGTCTATGGTCGAGTCGGTCAACGCTGAGCCACCAATGGTACTGAGGTCGAGACATACGGTTTTGTGGGTCACACCAGGCAAACTGCGAGCAACAAAATCTGCTGCAATCAGTTCAGCGCGATGGCGCTGTCCGTAATCGAAGCTCAAAGCAAAACATTCTCGTCCCTGGCTGTGCGCCATGGCCAGCACAGTGGCGGAATCCAAACCCCCCGAGGTCAGTATCACGGCGCGCTTCTTCATATTAATGGCCTGGCTCGTCGTTCCAAAGAAACTTATGCAACTGCAACTGAAGCCGTGCCTCTAGCTTGTCAGCCAGCATCCAGTCGGCAAGCTCGGTCGGCGATACAACACCATGGGAGGGGGACAGTAAAAGATCTGATACGCGACTGAGCAGCTGATGCTCGTCAATTTTGAAGCGCGCCCAGTCGTAGTCTTCACGACTACAAATGACAAACTTTAGCTGATCATGCTCGGTCAAATAGGCAATATTCGACCACAGATTGCGATGGCTCTCACCGGAATCGGGTGTTTTCAGGTCCATCACACGACTGACCCGGGTGTCGATATGCTCAAGCGTCATCGCACCGCTAGTCTCTAATGAGACTTCAAACCCGCTGTCACACAGCAAAGTGAGCAGCTGGGCACACTCAGGCTGAGCCAACGGTTCACCGCCAGTGACACAGATGCGACGACAACCGAACGCATTGATCTGATCAAAAATTTGGGCAATGGTATAAATCTGCCCACCCGAAAAAGCGTACGCGGTATCGCAGTAAACACATCTTAAGGGGCAGCCCGTTAGACGGACAAAGACGGTGGGCAAGCCCACTGTTCTGGCCTCACCTTGCAGTGAGTAGAAAATCTCAGTGATCCGTAATGACAACTCGGAGAGGTTTGACAAGGCTAAGTCGCTTAAAAATTCTGATCAATAAAATCTTGCGCCAGCTGAGCAGCGGGATGCCCTTGCGCGCCATATTCCTTGATAACACGGTCCAAATATTCACGCGAGCGCTCAGGATTACCCTTCAAGTAATATACCCGACCCAGCTTGTAGAGCGCGTCAGGCACTTTGGCGTTATCTGGGTATTGATCGAGCAAAAGCTTAAAACTCTGACGTGCAAGTTCAGCATCGGCAGGCTCAATAACCAGGTACAACTCACCCAACCAATAATGCGCATTGGGTGCGTATTTACCGAAAGGATAACTATCTAAAAAATCGATAAAACCAGTCACCGCACCATTAAAATCACGTCCTTTAACCAACTCGTAGGCGTCTCGGTACATCGCCTCTTCGCCTGGCTGGGCCTCGGCACTCACTGCCGTCGGCGTATTGACCTCGGGCACTGCGGGTATACCCGCGGTATTCTGATCAGTACCCACTAACGCGTCTTCAAGGCTATCGCCAACGCCAAAGGCGGCCAAACGCCGATCTAGATCGATGTAACGCTCAAGACCCTGTTCTTTCAACGTACGAATCTCTTGTGTTTGCTGTTCAACAATACCGTTCAATCGTCGAACTTCTGCTTGCAACTGTTGCAGCTGAATCACCACACCGCCGGGGCTAGGCATCGGATCGGTTCTGGTAATCACTGGCGCAGGTAACGTAGTGCCGGCATATGGCCGGATGGTCCCGTCGCCACCAGCGCTGCCACTATAAGGAGTGTTCGGCGTCACAGACTGACCAGAGACCGTACCCTCCACACTATTATCCACGCTATTATTCACGCTATTAATAGTGACGGGGATCGACGTACCTGTATTCACAACAACATCGCCACGGCGGGCAGCTTCTCGCTCCGCTTCAACGTCGATATAGTCTTGCGCCACAGATATGGTCGTTAAACAAATAGAAAAGCCGGCGACCAGCACCGGCTTGTATTGCATTGCCTTCAAGAGAGACCTCGCTTATTTGAGCTCTACACGACGATTCTGTTCCCAGCTAGCTTCGCCGGAACCAAAGGCAACAGGGTTCTCTTCACCGTAGCTAATAGACTCAATGCGATAGCTGGGCACACCATTGGCAACCATATAATCGCGAACTGAGTTAGCGCGACGCTCGCCTAAAGCCAAGTTGTATTCGCGGGTGCCGCGCTCGTCGGTATGACCTTCAAGACGGACGCTGCTATCACTGGCGAGCAATACTGCAATATGCGCATCTACTGCATCGCGGGCGTCTGCCGTCAGGGCAGAACTGTCAAAGTCAAAGTAAAAGACGTTGCCTGCCGCCATTGCGGCATCCTGCAGGCGCTGTTCTTCGGCCATCGCAGCAGCTTTCGCCTCTGCCTGTGCCGCTTGGGCAGCAGTTTCGGCAGCAGCCTGAGTAGCAGCTTCTTGCGCAGCAGCATCTGCAGCGGCAGCGGCAGCAGCGTCTGTAGTGTCCATCGTATCGTTGCTTGAGCACGCAGCAAGAATAAGCGTTGCAAAAGCAATTGCAGTTAATTTACCGGCAGCTGGGAGTACTTTCATCGATTTTGTCCTATCATGTCTAAAGTATTGTTTACCACTGCGTATAATGTATCGCATATCTTACTTTTTTGTTCACACATTGATGGCTTTTTTTCACCTTCTTGATCATTTTATTGATAAATATACGGTGACCACGCGGGCTCCTGCACATTACCATCGCGTGCCGGCAGACTGAACCTTACTCCGCCATCAACCGCCACAGCGCTCAAAATGCCGACGCCGTTGCGTTTTGTTGCGTACAGTACTATCGATCCATTGGGGGCAATGCTCGGGCTCTCGTCCAAACTTGTCGCCGTAAGCACCGTCAGCTTGCTCGTCACCAAGTCATGTACAGCAATGTGATACCGACCATCTCGCTGGTGGACCAAAGCGACATTGCGACCGTCTTGGGCCACGCGAGCTCGGGCGTTATAGGTCCCCTCAAAGGTCACACGCGTGATTTTACCAGTCATTAAATCGTATCGATAAATCTGCGGCCGCCCACCACGATCCGAAGTAAACAGTAGCGACTTACCGTCGGGCATCCAGGTCGGCTCAGTATCAATGGCATAGTGGCGAGTCAATCGGGACAACTGGCGACTGGCCAGGTTCATCAGGTAGATATCAGGATTGCCATCTTTGGAAAGCACCATGGCCATAGCATTACCATCCGGCGACCAGACCGGTGAATTGTTCAAGCCTTTAAAATTAGTCAGCTGTTCGCGGGCACCCGTTTGTAAGTTCTGTCGGTAAATGGCCGGACGAGAAGTCTCGAAAGAGACATAGGCGACCTCATTACCATTTGGCGACCAAGCGGGGGACATAATCGGATCGCGGCCTTCAAATAGGACAATTGGACGAGCACCGTCGGAGTCCGACAATACTAAACGATAGAAATCTTTACCCGTGGGATTACGTGTCACCGATACATATAACAGTCGTGTTGCAAAAGCGCCCGGTATGCCCGTTAGTTTTTCATAGATAGCATCGGCCACCCTATGCGACAGCATGCGCGCTTCTTGGGCAGACCCCGAAACGCTGCCCGCTGTAATTTCTATCTGCCGTGTCGTGTCAAACAGCTGATACTCAATTCGCATCTCGGGACCATCAAATACGCGGCCAATCACGACATAGTCGCTATTAATTGCACGCCAATCACGGAAATAAATATCCGATCCACGACTCGGGTAGCTGAGCATATCTCGCCGACTCACCGGTGCAAATTGACCGCTGCGCGCAAGATCAGCATCGACGATTTGTGCGACATCTTCAGAGATGGCGCCCGCGCCTTGCCACGCGAAGGGCACCACCGCGATTGGCGTTGGATTATCGACGCCCTGAGTGACCTCGATGCGAAGCTGGGCGTGAGTCAGGGTACTGAGCAATGAGAGCAGTACAATAAAGCAGCGAAAGCCAAAAATGGCCGATGGTTTTACAAATTGGTGCATTAGTATCTCAAATCCTCAGGTCTAAAAATTATCTGGAAACGACGGAAATCACGCTCAAATTCAGCCGACGTCAATTGACTGACTTCAGGGAAGCGGCCCGCCTTTTCCACCGCATTAATCGCACTGCGATCAAAGGCCACGTTACCACTACTCTCCTCCACGGACACACCCACAACATCGCCGGTCGGTACCAATTGTATCGCTAGCACAGCCACCATACCGTTGCGTGCACTGGGAGGACGAGCCCAGGGACTGATAACCGACAAGCGTATTAACGCCGCCACGGTATCGGTGACCGTGCCTTTAGCACCGGCTTCTAACGCTGCATCAGCTTGCAACGCTTGCGCCATTTCTGCACGCGTGAGCGCCGCGAGTTGCGCTTCAGTCAGCCTAGGCACTGATGACTCGGGCGCAACCTCGGGCACTGCCGGCGCTTTCAATACTGGTTTTGGTATGGGCTTAGGTGCTGGCTTGGGTTTCGTCGCAGAGGGCTTGGGTTTGGGCTTGAGTTTGGGTTTAGGTTTGGGCTTCAGGTCCTCGGCGTTGACCAAGGTCGCCTGAATAGCCACCAGCTTTGGTGTCGCCGCCACAACCGTCTGCGGCGTATCGCTCGGCAGACGAATAACCAGCCATAGCAATAATACATGCAGCCCTAAGGTCACTAATATCGGCAATCCCAAATAAGTGACACGATCTAGCATCTCGAAATCAGCCCTTCGGCCCAGACTCAGTGACCAAACCTACCGATGGCGCGCCGGCTTCCTGCAAAGTTGACATGACCGTAACCACACGCCCATAAGGTACTGCCTGATCACCCCAAACCAATACGGGCTTTCCCGGCGAGCGACGCAACACAGCCGCTACACGCTGTCGAATGGTCGCCAGCTCCAACGCCTGTTTTTCATTGCCACCAATGTTGAGGAACAGCTGGCCACTGGCATCGACCGACACAATAAGCGGTTCGCTATCTTGATTTTCAACCGGCGCAGAATCGGCATCCGGCAAGTCAACTTTGACGCCCTGCATCAACATCGGTGCCGTCACCATAAAAATAATCAGCAACACCAGCATAACGTCGATATAGGGAACAACGTTGATTTCAGCAACTGCACGTCGTTTGCGCACAGGCCTTACCCCTGCTTGTTACGCGCACGTAGCGCGTAAGTTTGGCGCGCCAAAATGCCCGAGAACTCATCAACAAATGAATCATAGCGACTGATTAAGTTATCGACCTTGGCAGCAAAACGGTTATAGGCCAGCACCGCCGGGATGGCGGCAAACAGCCCCATGGCAGTAGCAATTAACGCCTCAGAAATACCCGGGGCCACCGTGGCCAAAGTTGCCTGGGTGGCGTTAGCTAAACCACGGAAAGAATGCATGATCCCCCACACCGTACCGAACAGACCGATGTAAGGGCTGGTAGAACCAACAGACGCCAAAAAGGGCAGGTTGTGTTCCAGTCGATCGCCCTCGCGCAGGGTCGCTACACGCATCGCTCGCCGAGCACCTTCCAATATGGCATCAGCATCAATATCTGACTGGTGTGACAGTCGCGAGAATTCCTTAAAACCGGCTCGGAAAATACTTTCCGCCCCGGTAGGTAAATCACCCTCATCAATGGCTTGATTACCCTCACGATACAGTTCGGCCAAGTCGACACCGCTCCAAAACCGCTCTTCAAAATCAAGCATCTCGTTGTGGGTGCGTTTGAGCAGTAAATAACGCTGCACAATCATGTACCAAGACGTCATTGACGCCAGTAACAGTACTAGCATAACCAGCTGTACCGCTATACTAGCGCCCATCACGAGTTCGAGTAAGCCGAGCTCTTCGTTCACTTAAGCCTCCATTATCCGTTAGTACCTATATCTGAGCTGCTAACAAAGCAGTTCGCAATACCACCGGTAGTCGGCGCGGACGACCACTCAGACGGTGTACCGCAGCAACCTCAATAAAAGCCGATGAAAGTAACTCACCGCTGCGAAGTACTTGTTGCTCAAACCGCATCGTCGCCGCACCCACATCGACCACTTGCGCGGTGACCGATACCTCGTCGTCAAGCCCCGCCGAACAGTGGAATTTCGTCTCTACCGAGGTCACAACAAACATCAGTTCGTCGCCAAAAAATGCGCCCTTATCAAATCCCAAGGCGCGCATAAACTCCGTCCTTGCACGCTCAAAATACTTGAAGTAGTTGACATAATAGACAATACCACCCGCATCGGTATCTTCAATATAGACCCTAACCGGTATCGAAAATTCCACCGACATTAGCTGTCACCAGTGACAAACTCTACTGCTGCCGATTCAGGCATCAGTGAGGCAGGCGGCTGCAGGCCAAAATGGGCATAGGCACTGCGCGTCGCCATACGACCACGCGGCGTGCGCATAATATATCCCTGTTGAATCAAGTAGGGCTCGAGCACGTCTTCTAAGGTGCCACGTTCCTCTGAAAGCGCCGCCGCCAAGCTGTCAATGCCAACCGGCCCACCGTCAAACTTTTCTATCAGCGTGAGCAGTAGCCGTCGGTCGAGATGATCAAAGCCTCGCTGGTCAACATTCAGTAAATCTAAGGCCTGTTGCGCCACATCAGCGGTGACAACGCCATCAGCTCGCACCTCGGCAAAATCTCGGACGCGGCGTAACAAGCGATTAGCAATTCTCGGTGTGCCACGTGCGCGTTTCGCTATTTCTCTGGCGCCATCGGCGGCAACACTCAAGCCCAAAATAGTCGCAGAGCGCGACACAATATGAGCCAGATCATCGACTTCGTAAAACTCTAATCGTTGCACAATGCCAAAACGATCGCGCAATGGCGAGGTGAGCAAGCCGGCTCGTGTTGTTGCACCCACCAACGTAAATGGCGGTAAATCTAACTTAATAGACCGCGCTGCAGGACCTTCACCTATCATAATGTCGAGCTGATAATCCTCCATCGCCGGATAGAGTATTTCTTCGACGTAGGGACTAAGACGATGGATTTCGTCGATAAACAACACATCCCCCGGCTCAAGGTTAGTCATGAGCGCCGCAATGTCACCCGCTTTTTCCAATACTGGGCCGCTAGTGGTTTTTAGGTCGACGCCCATTTCATGGGCAATGATGCTGGCCAATGTCGTTTTACCTAGCCCAGGCGGCCCAAAGATCAAGGTGTGATCGAGGGGCTCATTACGGCCTTTTGCAGCCTGTAAAAATATTTCCATTTGCTCACGCACCGCACGCTGACCCACATAATCTGCCAGCGTTTTGGGACGAATCGCGCGATCAATAGCCTCATCAGACTTGCTCTGGGGCTCGGCGGCAATCAATCGGTCAGTTTCAATCATCGCTCATCTCTGTTGGGGCGCCTAACTACCGCGCCAATTCTATCGCTTTTAGCCGGTTACATTGCATTTTACCGTCGCGGCTTATCTTCGCTGCTTACCGTCGCTGCTTACCGTCGCTGCTTAGGTGCCGCAGATTTCAGCGCCGCTCGAATAAGCTCAGCGCTGGAACTCATTTCTGAAGTATCGACTGTCGCAACTAACTTCGCAGCCTCGGGTAACTTATAGCCCAGCGCCACCAAAGCCTGCTCGGCTTCGTCTCGCGCCGCATTGCCTGTGACCGGGCCGGCAGAGGTGGGGAATTCCGCGGTTGGCGAAAGCTCTTCAAGCCATTTACCCGCTTTGTCACGCATCTCGACTAACAAACGCTCGGCCGTTTTTTTGCCCACCCCCGGTAACGCTACCAAAGTACTAATATCGTCCCGTTGAAGGCAACGCGCAAACTCCACGGCATCTAAGCCAGAAAGCAAGGTCAATGCCAATCGTGGTCCAACCCCACTAACTTTGATCAACTCACGGAACAAGCGTCTATCCTGCTCCGCAAAAAATCCATACAGCTGCTGGGCATCTTCACGAACAACAAAATGCGTCAATAAAGAAACTTCCGCACCCAATTCTGGCAATTGAAATAGCGTGGTCATTGGAACCTGCAATTCGTATCCCACTCCGCCCACGTCAATCAGAATATCTGGAGGACGCTTGACCGCCAATATGCCTCGAATCCGACCAATCATCGCCGTGTCTCCTGCCAGCGGCCGTGCCGCGTATGGCTTGCACCGGTGCCGCTCATTGTTTGCTGAGTATGCCCATGGCACAGCGCAGCGGCTAGCGCATCGGCTGCATCTTCTTTGGGTGCCGCTGGCAACTGTAGTAACACTTTAACCATATGCTGGACCTGCGCTTTTTGCGCGCCACCAGTACCAACAACCGCCTGTTTTATCTGACGAGCCGAGTATTCATGGACGCTCAAACCACGATGCACACAGGCAACCATCGCCGCCCCTCGCGCTTGCCCCAGCTTTAGGGCTGCATCGGCACTGTGCGCCATAAATACCTGCTCGATCGATAGCTCGTCTGGAGAGAATTCGTCAATGAGTTGATTAAGCGCAGTAAACAATACGCCAAGCCGCGGCGCCAATGGCTGATCGACCGGCAAGCGAATGATGCCGCTCGTCATGTAACGAGACTTACCGCGCTGAAAATCTATCACGCCAAAGCCCGTCTTACGCGAACCCGGGTCAATCCCCAGAATCACTGCCATGCCATTATCTCCCACTGTTAGCCCATTCTGACCGAATCCATCGCAGTCGTCATGCACAATGGTGAATTAAGACGCATTAAAGCTGCGCGAGCACGTCTTGGGTAATTTCAGCATTAGTAAAAACGTTTTGGACGTCATCTAGGTCGTCGAGCATATCAATAAGCGCCATCAGAGACTCTGCACCGGCGACATCGAGCATCACGACGGTGCTTGCCACCATCGTCACCTCGCCCTGCTCGGGGATCAATTCGGCCGCGACCAAGGCGGCCTTCACTGCGCCAAAGTCCTCCCACGCCGTCGTCACATCAAGTCCACCGGCGTCATCCATGCTGACGTCCTCTGCACCCGCCTCCAGCGCCACGTCTAAAATGGCATCTTCATTGGCACCGGACGAAAAATTCATTACACCTTTGCGGGCAAACAAATAGGCAACGGAGCCATCGGTACCCAAGTTGCCTCCACGCTTAGTGAAGGCATGGCGTACATCAGCCACAGTACGATTACGATTATCCGTCATCACCTCGACCAAGACCGCCACACCGCCAGGGGCATAACCCTCATAGGTGAGCTCATCCATATTATCGGTATCGTTGCTGCCAGCACCGCGCGCAATAGCACGCTCAACGGTGTCGCGCGTCATATTGGATCCAAGCGCCTTATCGACAGCCGCACGCAAACGCGGATTGTCTTCAACCGCGCCGCCACCCTGTTTGGCAGCGACCATTAGCTCTCGAATTAACTTGGTGAATAGCTTGCCGCGTTTGGCATCTTGCGCCGCTTTGCGGTGCTTGATATTCGCCCATTTACTATGACCTGCCATCCCGTATGCAACCTAGCGCTATTCTGTGGACGCCGCCTCAATTTTACGCAGGCGAATATTTAACTCTTTGAGCTGCGCATCAGAAACAGCACCCGGTGCATCAGTCATTACACAATGCGCAGACTGCGTTTTAGGGAATGCGATGACATCCCGAATAGAATGGCCGCCCACCATCAACGTCACTAGTCGGTCTAAGCCGAACGCAAGACCGCCGTGGGGTGGCGCGCCGTGGCGCAGTGCAGACAGCAAGAAACCGAACTTTTCTTCCTGCTCAGCACTGTCAATTCCAAGAATATCGAATACTGCCGTCTGCATGGACTGGTCACAAATTCGAATGCTACCACCACCGACTTCGCTGCCGTTAAGCACCATGTCGTAAGCCCGAGAAATCGCCGAAGCAGGATCTTTTTGCAGGGTAGCTACGTCACAAGCCGGCGCAGTGAATGGATGGTGCAGCGGTGTTAAGCCACCTTTGCCGTTATCCTCAAACATAGGGAAATCAACAATCCAGAGTGGCGCCCAGCCGTCGCGTACCAAGCCAAGGTCTTGCGCCACATGTAAACGCAGAGCACCGAGTGCCTCATTTACAATATGACGCTTGTCGGCACCGAAGAAAATAATATCGCCGTCGGCGGCGCCCAACCGATCAAGTAGCGCATAAATAACGTCGTCGGGCATGAACTTTAAGATTGGCGACTGCAAGCCCTCGATACCCGCAGCACGATCATTGACCTTGACCCATGCCAAGCCCTTAGCACCATAGATACTGACAAATTTAGTGTAATCATCAATTTCTTTACGACTGAGCTTGCCTCCACCGGGTACAAGCAACGCTGCAACACGACCATTGGGGTCATCGGCAGGGCCGCGGAAAACTTTAAACTCCACAGCGCGCATCAAATCATCTATCGACGTTAACTCAAGATCAATTCGAAGGTCTGGCTTATCTGAACCGAAGCGCTCCATGGCTTCATGCCAGGTCATGTGCGGAAAAGTCGGCAGCGTATCACCAGCATGGCTTTCAACCACCTTACGAACCATGCGCTCCGCGATATCCATAATGTCATTCTCTTCCAAGAACGACGCTTCAATATCAATTTGCGTGAATTCGGGCTGACGATCGGCGCGCAAATCTTCATCTCGGAAACAGCGTGCAATTTGATAATAACGATCAAAACCAGACACCATCAACAATTGTTTGAACAATTGTGGCGACTGCGGCAGTGCAAAAAATTCACCCGGATGCGTGCGGCTTGGCACAAGATAATCTCGGGCGCCCTCAGGGGTTGCTCGAGTGAGGATGGGGGTTTCAATATCTAGGAAACCTTCGTTTTCTAGAAACGAACGTATGACATACGTAATTTTTGAGCGGGCGATCAAATTGGCCTGCATCTCGGGTCGTCGCAGATCCATATACCGGTATTTCAGACGAACTTCTTCACCAACACTAATGTGTTCATCTAACTGAAACGGCGGTGTAGCGGCCTCATTCAGAATTTCAAGTGTCTTACCCAAGATCTCAATTTTACCCGTCGCCATAGTGGGATTAACCGTCTCAGGCGTTCGCGCACGAACTCGGCCAGTGATTTTTAGCACATATTCGCTACGAACTTTATCGGCAAGCGCAAAGTGCTCCTCGGTATCTGGATCAAAAACCACTTGAACAATACCCTCACGGTCGCGCATATCGAGAAATATCACCCCGCCGTGGTCGCGGCGCCGGTCAACCCAGCCGCAAAGTGTCACTGTTTGGTCAATATGGGCGTCGTTAATCGAGCCGCAATAATCGGTGCGCATGGTGTTATCCATTGTCGATGGTTTTAATGCTGAAATCGGTACAAATACCTATCAGCTGTTGTCTGTCTTTTTAGCAGCACTTGAATCGGCAGAGCTGTCGCCCGCAAGCTTTTTACCAGCACTTGAATCGGCAGAGCTCTCGCCCGCAAGATTCTTTTTCTTACCTGTTTTAAAGTCAGTTTCGTACCAGCCACCACCCTTCAATCGAAATGCGGGCGCGCTTACTTTTTTACGCAAAGCAGGCTTACCACACTCAGGGCAATCTACCAGCGGCGCATCAGCCAGCTTCTGAATGGCTTCTAGGCTGTGCTGACAATCAACACATTGATAATCGTAAATTGGCACAATAAAATCCCCCCCCAAAATCCCTGAACTTACAGTCTGGAAATCAGGTCGCGTAAAGATAAAAATAAAGGTGCCGAATGTACCTTAATATGCGCTGAGATTAAAGCTAATAACGCGGCCACCCAATAGCGGAGTAGTGTTTAGGCGGGTATCTAATGAAAAAAGCTGACCACCTCGATGATCAGCTTTTTCTCACTCAGGAATTCGCAAATTCCTTAACTTTCTTGAGCGGACGAACTTTCACTGCAATGCTCGCAGGCTTCGCTTTAAATGTTGTCGCCTCACCGGTAAAGGGGTTGGTTCCTTTTCGGGCCTTAACTGCAGGCTTCCGAACGGTGATAATTTTCATCAAGCCTGGAATGGTGAACTCGCCTACCGCGCGCTTCTTAATGCTGCCTTCAATGAGCTTTTCGAGCTCACCCATGACATCGCCAACTTGCTTCTTTGTCAAACCGGTATTATCGGCAATAGAGCCAACGATTTGAGTTTTAGTCAGCTTTTCAGAAATAGCCTTAACTTTAGCTGGCGCTTTCGCCGCTGGCGCTGCTTTTGCCGCTACTTTCTTAGCCGGCGCTTTTTTGGCCACTACTTTCTTAGCCGGCGCCTTTTTGGCTGCTACTTTCTTAGCCGGTGCTTTCTTCACTGCTGCTTTTTTAGTTGCCATGGATTATTTCACCTTTTATTAGTTTGGAACGGAGACTCGACGACCGCCGAAAAAACACTTAGAACCACCTTTTCCTGCAGTCACACTGATTAAAGAACAGCAAAACCTTTAAAACAAGGGGCTAAAATCAATTTAAACGTAAAATACGGGTTTTTTAGCGTTTACGCTGACTTTAGGCTAATTATTTTATCCTGCTAGCAGACACGCGCCGCCACCATTAGAATAGAAAACCTTTTATCCTGGAGTCACCCATGCGCGCTTCTCAGTTTCTGCTTTCAACGCTCAAAGAGACACCCGCCGACGCTGAAGTCATTAGCCATCAGCTCATGCTGCGCGCAGGCCTGATCCGTCGAATCGCAGCCGGTATTTACACATGGATGCCGCTCGGTCTTCGGGTATTGCGCCGCGTTGAAAATGTCGTGCGCGAAGAAATGAATCGCGCCGGCGGAATAGAACTGAGTATGCCGGTCGTTCAACCCGCAGAGCTTTGGCAGGAATCTGGACGATGGGAGCAATACGGCCCCGAGCTCGCGCGACTTCAAGACCGACATCAACGCGACTTTTGCCTCGGGCCCACCCATGAAGAAATTATTACCTTCATCGCCCGCAGTGAAATTAAAAGCTATAAGCAGCTGCCTTTAAATTTTTATCAAATTCAAACCAAATTTCGTGATGAAATTCGTCCACGCTTTGGCGTAATGCGATCCCGCGAATTCATCATGAAGGACGCCTACTCTTTCCATATCGATCAAGCCTCGCAAGCGGCAACCTATTGGCGAATGCATGAGGCTTACACCGCTATTTTTACTCGGCTAGGTCTCAACTTTCGGCCGGTTGAAGCGGACACTGGGTCAATTGGCGGGAGTCATTCACATGAATTCCATGTGCTCGCCGAGTCGGGTGAAGACGATATTGCATTTTCTACAAGCAGCGACTTTGCTGCAAACATTGAACTTGCTGCCGCATTACCTCCAGTGCAAACGCGCCCCGCGCCGCAAGCTGCACTTGAGAAATTTGCCACACCGAAGCTAACCACGATTGACGCTCTGATCGCTGCGGGCCACGGGCCAATTGAGCAAACAGTCAAAACCCTATTCGTCATGACTGACGAAGGACAATTAGCGGCGCTGGTTTTACGCGGCGATCACAGGCTCAACGAGATCAAGGCTGAAAAAATACCCGGCCTGCAAACACCGCTCACAATGGCCGATGAAAAAGCGGTTATAGCGTCTATTGGCGCAGGGTTTGGCTCTTTGGGGCCAGCCGGCCTATCTGTACGGGTCATCGTTGATCATGCAGCATCAGCGCTGGCAGACTTTATATGTGGCGCCAATGAAGACGGCTTTCACCTCCGCGGTGTCAACTGGGAGCGCGATACAAATGCCATTGAACTCGCGGACCTTCGCGACGTTGTCGCGGGCGACCCCAGCCCTTGCGGTAATGGCATACTAGAAATACGACGTGGCATAGAGGTGGGACATATATTCCAGCTAGGCACTAAATATAGCGAGGCTATGGGTGCCTCGGTATTAGATGAGAATGGCAAGACTGTGCCAATGGCAATGGGCTGCTATGGCATCGGTGTTACGCGGATTGTGGCGGCAGCAATCGAGCAAAACTGGGATGAAAACGGCATTATTTGGCCTGCCGCAATGGCGCCTTTTTCGGTCGCGCTAGTACCGCTAAATATGGCTAAATCAGTTGCCGTCGCCGAGGCAACCGAAGCACTGTATCAGCAGTGTCAGGCACAGGGCATCGATGTTTTCATGGACGATCGCAACGAGCGCCCAGGTGTGAAGTTTGCTGAAATGGAGCTCATCGGCATCCCTGTCCGTGTCACTATCGGAGATCGATCACTAGCCGATGGGCAGGTAGAAATTCAAACTCGTCGCGACGGGGAATCGTTACGCATAGATCTCGACAATGCACTCGCACATATTACCGGGCTACTCTCTGGCAGTTAATTCATGCGTCGCAGAATCGCGGTAACAGAACTCAAACTACATGCGGAAAATACCCTACGCATTGTGGCAATCGCCCTCACGATTGTCGCAATACTATTTAACGTGCCGGTGGCAGTTGCGGCAACACGGCCTGATCTTGAGCAGCTACGGCAGTTTCTCGAGGCCACCGTAAATGACGCTGACAGCTTTGATGATCGCTACGATGCAGAAGTCTGGTTACTCGACATGCAAACGCGCCTACAACCACTGATGCGCGACCCCAGCGAAAGGCTTGCGTTGCTGCGCAACGTGCACGCTATTTCTGCAGAAAGTGATCTCTCACCAGAACTAGTGCTGGCGGTGATTGAGGTAGAGAGCAGTTTTGATCGGTATGCAGTCTCTACAGCGGGCGCGCAAGGCTACATGCAAATCATGCCCTTCTGGAGACGAGAAATAGGCCGGCCCGATGACAATCTCACACAAACCCGTACCAATCTGAGTTACGGCTGTCGAATTCTGCAATATTATCTCGATCGCGAAAAGGGCGACTTAAGGCGAGCGTTAGCAGCCTACAATGGCTCGTTGGGCTCGAGCCAGTACAGCGATAAAGTTTATAAGGCTTGGTCCCAGCGCTGGCGTACTGCACCGCTTGAGTGGTAAGCCACCTCCCCAAAAGGGGGCATTGCCAGCGGCCCATTAGCCCTCCAGAATAGCAGCCTAATCAATTACTTGGTTTCGTAATGCCGTCGTCTAAATACCCAGAAATAAAACGCTTTCTTGAGGCCTATAGCTCGGTAACTATGATCGAGGCACTGATAACCGATTGCAACGGCATTGCGCGCGGTAAGCTCGTGCCCTCAGCAAAACTTCGCAGCACATTTGAGCCCGGCTTAAAAATGCCTAAATCTGCCTTGGCCCTCGACATTTGGGGAAGGGACGTTAAAGAACTGGCGTTAGAAAATGGCGATATAGATGGCTACTGTCTTGCCATACCGAGCTCACTGACGCCGCTACTGACACCCAATGGTATCGATTCGGCGCAAGTCATTATGACCATGCACGACAGCGATGGGCAGCCCTTTATGGGGGATCCACGGCAGGTATTACAAGTTATTGTTGACCGCTTTAAGGCCTTAGGCCTGCGCCCATGTGTCGCAGCAGAGCTGGAGTTCAGCCTTTTAGTCGATCCGGGTCACGACAGACCAATCAGCGATGCGGTGTCCGTAAAGGATGATGTAGGCGGCAATCTTTACGCTTTAGATGCGCTAGACCAGCACCAGCAAATGCTCGATGAATTGCGTGCCTGCTTCGAGGTCCAAGGTTTGCCCTATGAAGGCATCATCAAAGAATATGCGCCAGCGCAATACGAAATCAATATGGCTCACAGCGCCGACACCATGGCATTGACCGACCACATAATCCAAATGCAGCGCAGCATTTTCACCACAGCGGCTCGCCACGGGCTAATCGCGAGTTTCATGCCCAAGCCGATGAGCGATGTCCCAGGTAACGGTATGCACGTGCACTGCAGCTTATTAGATGAACACGACAATAATGTATTTAGCGATGGTACGGCGCTAGGTAGCCCCCTGCTAAACAAAGCTATTGCGGGCTGTATAAAGTTACTGCCCGAAAGCATGCTGATGTTTGCCCCAAGCTTTAATGCCTATCGCCGCTTCCAGCCGGGCAACCATGCCCCCACATTTCCTGCATGGGGCTACGACAATCGTACAACGGCACTCCGCATTCCGGAGGGACCAGTCAATGCTATCCGCATTGAACACCGCGTTGCCGGCGCCGACGCAAATCCGTATTTAGCGATTGCAGCGGTGCTGATGGGTATACTTTACGGGATTGACAATAACTTAGAGGCGCCCCCAGCCATTGAGGGAAATGCTTATGAGCAGGAACCAGAAGAGCCGGTATTGCCGACGCTAATGGGGGATGCGATCAAGCGATTCAAACGATCTACCACCATTGGTGAGTATATGAGCCCAGAGTTTCAGCGTATGTACTGTCTTGTAAAACAGCAGGAGTTAGACGAGTTCAACCACCGCGTAACCGAGTTTGAACTCGAGACCTACCTGCGCTAGATCTTAATCATTTAATTAGGTAATCAATCGTAGAAACTTGCTTTCATAATGACGGGCATTTAGTTTGCAGTCATACAGTAGGTTAAGCTGCGAATCTCAGGGGATATCTTATGAATAGCATTTACGATTTTTCAGCCGACAAAGCCGACGGCACCAATGTTGCACTCAGCGACTATCGCGATCGTGTTTTGTTAATAGTAAACACCGCCTCGAAATGCGGATTTACGCCGCAATACGATGGGCTCGAAGCACTACAAGCGCAATACCACGAACGTGGTTTTGATGTCCTCGCGTTCCCCTGCAACCAGTTTGGGGGACAAGAGCCGGGTAGCGAATCAGAAATCGTAGAGTTTTGTAGTCTGCGCTTTAATACGAGCTTTCCGATTTTTGCCAAAATAGAAGTGAATGGTGCCAACGAACACCCCCTCTATAATCATCTAAAGAACTCAGCTACAGGGGTCTTGGGCACCAAATCGATCAAATGGAATTTTACTAAGTTTCTCATCAATCGCGACGGTGAAGTTATCGCACGCTATGGCTCAAAGACCAAGCCTGAGGCCATTAGTAAAGATATAGAAAACCTAATTTAGCGCGCTTAGTGCTCCCGAGTTGCTCGGAAGCGAACATCCGGCCAACGCTCTTCCATCAGCGCCAGATTGACTCGGGTGGGTGCCAAATAGGTTAAAACGCCACCGCCATCTTCCGATAAATTATCAGAGGCTTTTTTACGGAGCTCTTCAATTTTGCGCGGGTCATCCGCTTCGATCCAACGAGCAGTATGAATATTAACTGGCTCATAAATCGCCTCAACCTTATATTCATCTTTTAATCGATAGGCCACCACATCAAACTGTAATTGGCCAACAGCGCCGACGATTAAGTCGCTGTTATTTAAAGGCGAAAAGACCTGTGTGGAGCCCTCTTCTGAAAGCTGTTGTAGACCTTTCTGCAGCGCCTTTAATTTCATCGGATCCCGCAGTCGAATACGCCGAAACAACTCAGGTGCAAAGTGCGGAATGCCGGTGTAACGGATATCCTCACCAGCGGTGAAAGTGTCGCCTATTTGGATCGTGCCATGGTTGTGCAAACCAATGATATCGCCGGAAACCGCTTCCTCCACAAGTGAGCGCTCACCCGCCTTGAACGTCACCGCATCTGCAATTTTGACATCTTTGCCGGTACGCACGTGGCGTATTTTCATGCCTTTTTCGTAACGCCCCGAACACAACCGTACAAAAGCGATTCTGTCCCGGTGCTTAGGATCCATGTTGGCCTGTATCTTGAAAACAAAGCCACTAAAGGGGCTTTCAAAGGCACCAACCTCACGAGACGCCGTCATTCTTGGCAGGGGTTCTGGCGCCCATTTGACAAAGTCGTCGAGCATTTCACGCACACCGAAATTACCAAGCGCGGTACCGAAAAAGACCGGCGTTAACCTGCCCAATAGAAACTGCTTCAGATCAAATGTGTGGCTCGCGCCGCGAACCAATTCAATCTCGGCACAAAATGTCTCGTATTCATCACCGAGCAAGGTGCGCGCTTCATCCGAATCTAGGCCCTCGATGCGGCGATCGGGCGATAAAATGGAACCCGTGCCAGCGGTGAATAAGTGAAAGGTATCGGTGTAAAGGTTGTAAACACCCTTTAAAAAACTACCCATGCCCACTGGCCAATTAATTGGTGCGGCCTCTATTCCCAGCACTGATTCAATTTCATCAAGTAGGTCGATGGGATCTCGGATATCGCGGTCGAGCTTGTTTACAAAACTGACAATGGGTGTGTCCCGTAAACGACAAACATTCATCAGCTTAATCGTTCGATTTTCAACCCCCTTTGCACCGTCAATCAACATTAACGCAGAGTCTACCGCGGTCAGAGTACGGTAAGTATCTTCGGAGAAGTCTTCGTGGCCTGGGGTGTCAAGCAGATTGACCGTGCGACCACGATAGGGGAACTGCATAACCGATGAGGTCACCGAGATGCCGCGTTCTTGCTCTAACGACATCCAATCCGATGTCGCATGGGGACCGCGCTTACCCTTGACCGAACCCGCGATCTGAATCGCACTGCCGAGCAGCAGCAACTTCTCTGTCATGGTGGTCTTACCCGCATCCGGGTGAGAAATAATGGCAAAGGTACGTCGGGCGCTAATTTCCCGTGTAAGTTCTGTCGACATGATGGCTCCTACTGTGGCGGAGGATTATGCCAGTCCAGACCGCCAGTGTGCGGTCGTTCAAAAAAATTACTGAAAAATATTTCTCTGAAATAGATGGGCTAAGTTTCAAACCTGATGCTATGACCAAAAGAAACACTCAGATCCATTGGCATTTGTGGTCAATATGGACAGGCGCTTTAGCCAGTGGGCACTCGCGCTAGGCCAATCGCCGACACAACCCAGCCCTGTAACTATAACGCATTAAGGGCAACCTCCCTTGATTTACTGGCGGGTACAGTCTCGACAGTGGCTGATGCCACTTATTTTAAAATACGTATACACGCTCGTCCGCCAAAAGCTGTAACGAGATCCAACATCTAATTAATAGTATTCTGGCTAGATTTCGCCTTGCAGTTTGAATTTTGTAAGCTGGCTGGCGACTGACGCCCTACGCTGGTCACAAACTAACGATAAGGAAATGACATGCTGCCTGACGCTATGCCCTACGAAAAGAAATTTACTACTGTCGACGGTCGCAAAATTGCCTTCGTTGATGAAGGCAGCGGAGACCCCATCGTTCTTTTACACGGGAACCCTACCTCTTCTTTCCTGTGGCGCAATGTCGCGCCGGAATTACTCAATTCTGGGCGTGTCATCATCCCTGACCTGATCGGTCATGGTGATTCAGAGAAACTGCCCGCGTCACTGGGAGCAGAGCGCTATACCTTAGAAGTCGCCTACCACTATATGAGTGGACTGTTACAGACTCTTGACGTGCGTAGCAAAGTCACCTTGGTCATTCACGACTGGGGAAGCGCACTGGGATTTATGTGGGCCATGCGTAATTGTGAGGCAGTCAAGGGCGTCGCTTACATGGAGGGGATTGTCTGCCCAATTGCCTGGGAAGACTGGCCCGAGCAAGCTCGGGGTGTTTTCCAGGGTTTTCGGTCTGCAAAAGGCGAGGACCTTATCCTAAATCGCAATATGTTTATTGAGGCGGTGTTACCCAGCTCGATCATCCGACAGCTAACACAGACGGAGATGGCGGCCTATCGTGCGCCCTTCGCTTCGCCCGCGGATCGCCAGCCCACACTCAATTGGCCTCGCCAGATACCCATCGACGGTGAGCCCGCTGATATCGTGGCGCTCGTGAGCGAATACGGTGCGTTTATGGCCAGCTCAGATTTACCCAAATTATTTATCAACGCAGACCCCGGCTCAATTTTAGTGGGTAAGCAGCGAGATTTTTGCCGAAGCTGGCCTAACCAGCAGGAATGCACGGTGACAGGCACCCATTTTATTCAAGAAGATTCACCCGTTGAAATTGGTCAGGCGGTCGCCGCCTGGCTCCAGACCATCTAAACCCACTATTTAAGAGAGAAACTAAACATGTCAGACATCCCTGTTTATATGATCGCCAATTTGCAGATAAACGATGTGGAAACCTACCGACACTACGAAAAAGGCTTTTTCCCATTACTGAAAAAGCATGGCGGTACGTTTCTAACCTATGATGACAATACGGTCACCTTTGAAGGCGCCCACCCCAGAGAAGGCCGAATTGTCATGTTCCAGTTCCCCTCAGAAGTCGCGGCAAAAGCCTGGTTTGCCGACCCTGAATACCAAACTATTTCAGAGCACCGTCGTGCCGGTACAGACATGCAATTTCTGACGATGATTCATGGACTTGCACCACGGTAGATAACAAACAGCGATACTGGCTAGCAGCGTGAATGCCGACAACGGGAGCTTTTAAACCCTATGACGATCAGATTTAGCGAACAACAGAAGTTCATCCAAGGTTGGATACGGTTCATTCTGATTGGTGTGTTCTTGTTTTCCTTTTACGGCATCTACCAGCAAATCATTGTTGGTGTCCCGTTTGGCCAGCAGCCGATGTCAAATACCGGACTAACACTTTTTTCGCTATTGATGCTCGGCGTCACCGCGCTATTTTCTATTCTACAACTCAACACTGAAATAGATGACCATGAGATTCGTATCGTATTTGTGCCTTTGATCAAAAGGCGCATTCCTTGGGACGAGATCAAACGGATAGAGGTTGTCGATTATGGATTCGTTGGCGGCTGGGGTATTAGACCTTGGACACGTTATGGCACGGTTTATAACACCCGCGGACGCAACGGCGTAGCGATCGAACTTAACAATGGGAAAAAGTGCCTCATTGGCACCCAGAAAGTTAGTGAACTGACCGCAGCAATCGCAGACCGGGCAGAAACTGCGTTATAGGCACGACATAGCCCAGCGACAAAGCTTGCTCAAGCAGGACACTAGCTTCCGGCCCCTCGCGTTGCGCTGTAGCTGGCATTCGATGCCATTAAATGATGTCGAGGAGTTTTTCGTTCGGCCTACCCAATGCCGCATGCTGGCCATTAATACCAATCGGCCGCTGAATCAGTCGCGGATCTGCTGCCATCGCCGCCAACACTTGATCATCGGAGGCGCTGTCAGCGAGGCCTAATTTTTCGGCATCTTTGCTACGCAAAAACACCCTAGGACTGACATTACCCATTTTCTTCGCAATATCGCGTAATTCATCTTCACTAAGCATGTCGGTCTTGTTCATATACTTGCGAATCTCGGGCTCAATACCGTTTTCTTGTAACAGCGCGAGACCCTTCTTTGATGAACCGCAACCTGTGTGGTGGATGAGTAGGTAGGGCATGATCAGACTCTTTAATGGCAGGTGAACCGTGATTATTGATCATGAAACGCATCAGAGGAAGGATTGCGCAGAAAAACCTTTGTATTGATTTACAAAAGCGCGTCATATTCTGCGATAACCGACAGTAGAATGGATATCTTTATCAACAAGGCAATCGAGATGAGCACAGCAGGCGCACCGACTTATAGCGATATCAAAGCGGCGGCCAAACGTATCGCCCGTCATGCCCGGCACACACCCCTGCTGCGCAACAGCTTTCTCGATGAGCATTCACATAGAAAGGTTCTGCTCAAACCAGAAATGTTGCAGGTTAGCGGCAGCTTCAAATTCCGAGGTGCCTACAATCGTATCGCACAGCTCAGCGGTGATGAGCGCGATGCGGGGGTTATCGCTTGGTCATCGGGCAACCATGCCCAGGGCGTTGCCGCCGCCGCTCGACTTGAAGGGGTGCGCGCACGGATAGTTATGCCCAAAGATGCGCCCGCTATAAAGCTTGAGAATACCCGTGCGTTGGGTGCCGAAGTGATTACCTTTGATCGCTACGAAGAAGATCGTGAGGCCATCTGTTACGCGCTAGCTGCGCGCGACGGCGGTGTCATTATTCCTTCCTACGATGATCGCCATATCATCGCCGGCCAAGGCACCGCAGGTCTGGAGATCTTCCAAGACGCACAGATCATGGATGAAAAGCTCGACGCACTGTTGATTTGCTGTGGCGGCGGCGGGCTTACTGCCGGCTGTGCTTTAGCCGGCGAAGCATTAAGCCCTGATACTGCAATTTATTGTGTCGAGCCTGAGCATTACGATGACCATGCAAGATCGTTGCACACAGGGCATCGAGCGCTAGCGGACACATCGAGACCCTCGATCTGTGACGCACTTTTATCTCCCACGCCAGGGGAAATGACATTCACTATTAACCAGCGCTTATTAGCTGGCGGGCTAGTGGTGACTGAAAGCGAGGTAAAGACCGCAATGCGCTACGCCTTTCGCGTATTGAAATTAGTTGTTGAACCTGGTGGTGCAGTTGCGCTAGCGGCGCTGCTCGCCGGCAAGGTGGATCCGCAGCACCAAACTGTCGCGTTGATGCTCAGTGGAGGCAATGTAGATCCAACATTTTTTGCCAACACGCTAAACGAAGCTGATTAGATCCGTGGCTCAATAAACTGGCCTTCAAGCTGGGCGAGTAACTGCTCACCGACTTTCGACAAATCTACCGTTTGACCTGCCAGCAGCGTCGCCATAGAGACGACTTCGAGCCCGGCATAACCACAGGGATTAATGCGCTGAAACGGCGACAAATCCATATCTACATTCAGCGCCAACCCGTGATAGCTGCAACCACGGCTTATTTTTAGCCCTAGGGACGCTATTTTTCGGCCATCGACATAAACCCCCGGCGCTTTGGGATCTGGGGCGGCGGCAATACCGTATCGGCCAAGCACATCGACAATCGCCGCTTCGATCAAGGTGACTAGCTGGCGCACGCCAATACCTGCGCGACGAATATCGACCAGTAAATAGACAACCCATTGACCCGGGCCGTGATAGGTCACTTGTCCACCGCGATCAATCTGCACCACAGGGACATCACCTGGCGCTAATAGATGCTCCGCTTTACCTGAAATACCCTGCGTAAAAACGGGTGGGTGCTGCAACAACCAAAGTTCATCTTCGGTATCTCCATCACGCTCACGCGTGAAGCGCTGCATAGCCGCAAACGTGTCAGCATAATCGGCCAATCCCAAATAACGCAGCTGCATCGGCATTTATATCACCATCGATACCAGCCCAGTTTCCATCAAGTCACTGTGGAGTGCGGAGAGCTGGTCTGGACCGGTAGCTTCGATAGTTATCGTGAGTGAGGTAAAGAGGCCACCACTGCTCGACTTTGCGGTGATAGTTGTCTGATCAAAACCCGGCGCATGACATTCAAATACACCCATAATAGTAGGATGGAATTGCTCGTTAGTTCTGCCCAGGACTTTAATCGGGTAGCTACAAGGGAATTCAATTTTTGGCGCTTCAAGTTCGTTCATATTTCACCCTAGCAGCTGTGCTAGCCACAATAGAAAAGCATCCCAAAGGCGCGCAAAGAAGCCGGCCTCAGGCACGTCTGTCAGCGCCAACAGCGATGTCTCCCTAACGACCTCGCCGTCGATAATAACCTTGAGCGTACCAATAATATCACCGCGCGCAATGGGTGCGATCAACGGCTCATTGATATGGGTGACTACTTGTGGCGATGATGAGCCGCGCGGCGCCGTTATAATAAGTGACGTTAAAACACCGCCGTCGATTTTATCAGTCACACCCTGCCATACCCTGACTTGATCTAACGCGACCTCCGCACTAACCGGCTCCAAGGTTTCAAAAAAACGAAAACCATAGCTCAGCAACGCCTTGGTTTCACTCTTGCGCGTGCCGGCACTCTCACTACCTAATACAATCGAAATGAGTCGCATACCATCGCGCTTTGCTGATGCCACCATGCCGTAGCCCGCAACTGAGGTATATCCGGTTTTTAAACCGTCCACAGTTGGATCGTCCCGCAGCAACAGGTTGCGGTTATATTGCGTGATATCGTTATAGGTATAGGATTTTTGCTTATACACCGCGTAACGATCAGGGTGATTGCGAATAGTGGCTATAGCAAGCGTCGCCAAATCTCGTGCTGACGTGGTGTGCGCAGGATCTGGCAAACCATGTGAATTGACATAATGAGTCGAGGTGAGACCGAGTGCCTGCGCGTAGCTATTCATCATACCGGTGAAGGCTGACTCATTCCCTGCGATATGTTCAGCAATCGCCACGGTCGCGTCGTTACCAGAGGAAATGACGATTCCTTTCTCAAGCTCCCCGACCGTCACCGCTTTACCGGGTTCAATCCACATCAGAGAGGAACCGCGAAACGTGGGGTTTTGTGACCAAGCATTACGGCTAATCAGTACCTGATCATCTAAGCTCAATCGCCCTGCATCAATTTCCTCCGCTAAAACATAAGCGGTCATAAGCTTCGTTAGACTGGCTGGCGGTAACGGCTGATCGGCGAGATGCTCGACCAATACTTCACCGGAATCAAAATCGACTAACAAATAGGCATCGGCACCGATCGTCGGCGGCACGGGTACAATAGTCGTCGCGAACACCGGCGAACTTAACAGCGTACCCAATACTAATAGCGAGACCATCTTTCGCATTACTTACCTCATTAATAAAAAACATGATGTGATCGGCTGTATTAATAGGCCGGCAAAAACTGAGCTCAAGGTAGCGGCTGACCGGGTGAAAAGCCTGCCGACTGCAATGTCTTTTGGGCGCTTCGTAAGTCCTTCTCGCTCATGAAAGGACCCGCACGTAATCGGTAGAGACGACCACCAGGGGTGTCTACCGGGCTAACATAAACTGCAATAGAAATAACCGCAGACACTTGCGCCGCTAAACGCTGCGCCGCATCTGGCTCAGAAAATGCACCCAGTTGCAGATTACGATACGTGCTGCCATCGCTATTTCTACGATCATCAACGCCTGCCAAGTCAATGATCTCGACCCGTACTCGCGCAGTACCCTGATCCGCGTAACCGAGTTTGACTGCTGCACCGTAAGATAAATCGATAATACGTTTTGAATGGAATGGACCGCGATCATTCACCCGCACAATAATAGAGCGGCCATTATCGAGATGAGTGACGCGAACATAGCTAGGTAACGGTAATGTCTTGTGGGCAGCGGTCGCGGCGTAGACATCAAAGATTTCACCATTTGACGTTTGTCGACCATCGAATTTGGTGCCGTACCATGATGCCAAGCCCTCCTCTTTGTAGCCCGCAGCGGACGCCAAAATTCGATAAGTGACACCGTTGACGGTATAAGGACTTTTATTTCCTTGCGCCAAAATAGGGTCTGGACGAGGCACAGCATCGATCACTTGGCTCGCATCTATGGGTGGCGGTGTACCATCTCTCGTCACACGCGGCATTGTCCCTGAGCAGGCGACAATCAGCAGCATAACTACCAGCGTGATACCGCGTAACATCAATTAATAGCTTCCAATTTCAACGCGTCCTTTATACCTAAACTCAACTGCCAAACCGCCATTGCATACATTGCGCTGTGATTGTATCGGGTAATGACATAAAAGTTATCCAGCCCCAACCAATATTCAGGGGCGTTCTCTCCAGCCAGCATCAGTGCGGTAGCGAGCGCGGTATCAGGCACTTCTTGAGTTGGCCTAAGACCCAAATCTTTTAGCTCACCGACTGTGAACACAGGCTTTAACCCCGCCTTAAATATTTTGACATCGGGCGCATCGGCGACTGCAGAAATAACAACCGGTCCATCTGTCTGCCAGCCATGAGACACAAAGTAATTGGCGACGCTGTATATCGCATCTTCGGGGTTATCCCAAATATCGACGATACCATCGGCGTCATAATCTACAGCGTAAGCACGGTAGCTTGAAGGCATAAATTGGCCGTAACCCATAGCGCCCGCATAAGACCCTTTAAGTAACAGCGGATCCTTGCCAGACTCCCATGCCAACACTAAAAAATGTTCAAGTTCACGCGTGAAGAAAGGCGAGCGTGGCGGATAATCAAAAGCGAGTGTTGCGAGTGCGTCGACCACGCGATAACTACCCGCAATGCGGCCGTAAAAAGTTTCAACACCAATAATAGAAACAATAACAGAGGCCGGCACACCCGTCTTTTCACTGACGTCCGCTAGAGTCTGCTCATGCGCTTTAGCAAATCCAACGCCCGCGTCTATTCGTTTTTGCGTCAGAAAAATTTGTCGATATTCATGCCAAGGTTTAGTTTTCTCCGCAGGCCTTGCGATGGCATCGAGTATCGATTGCTTGCGCTCTGCATGAGCAATCACCCGCTCTGCCCACTGTCGATCTACGCCCTGCTCAACCGCAGCATCAATCACCGCAGTAACCGCCGGATTTTCGGCGGAGTTTTTGACATAGTCACCGGCCCACACATTAATAGGAATCAAAACCGTGATGGCGCTCACTGCAAGAACTAAGTGGCGGAAAAACCTATTCAGTACCATGATCATTCGAACTCCTTACCCAAAAAAGGTTCCTCGTTAAACGCTATTGATCAATTACGCGTTTTTCTGTGCTTATGGCCATTAATACACCCAAGCTCAGCAACAATGTCACCATCGACGTACCGCCAAAACTGACCAGTGGTAGCGGCACACCAACAACGGGCAATATGCCCGCTACCATACCCATATTCACGAACACATAGACAAATAACGTCAGCGTAATCGCACCGGCGAGTAAACGGCCAAATCCGGTCTGGGCTTTTAAGCCCACCCAAAAACCCCGTAGGATGATTAGCAAGTAAATCAACAAGAGCACAAGCACACCACGCAGACCGAACTCCTCAGCTAACACGGCGATAATAAAATCAGTTTGGCTCTCGGGTAAAAAATCCAGGTGAGATTGGGTGCCCTGCATCCAACCTTTACCTTCCCAGCCACCCGAACCAATCGCGGTCTTAGACTGAATAATATTCCATCCAGCGCCAAGCTTGTCGGATTCAGGATCAAGCAGTGTCAGCACGCGCTGTTTTTGATAATCCTTAAGCAAAAACAGCCAAGCTGGCCATGCGGATAATGCGAATAAAGCAGCGGCGCTCGCGAGGTACCACCAACTGAGTCCCGCCATGAAAATCACAAAAAAACCGCTCGCCGCTACTAGCAGTGAAGTTCCCAGATCGGGCTGACTGGCAATGAGAGCAGCGGGGATTATCACCAAACCCAATGCCCCAAAAAGTGCCGCCGGTTTTGGCGGTATCGTATACCGGGTAAACCATGCAGCGACCATCAGCGGCATGGCCAGTTTCATGATTTCTGACGGCTGAAAGCGCATCACGCCCAAACTTAACCAACGCTGCGCCCCCTTTGCACCGACACCGAAAAAAGGCACCAAAACCAAAAGAAAGATACTTGCAAAAAATAGTGCGGGCGCCCAGCGCCGGTAGGTATCCAAGCGGATTTGAGCGGCAAATAACATCGCTAATAAACCCACCGCCTGATTTCTTATCTGTCGAATCACTGTGCCCGAATCGCCGTCTGAGCCGCTGTATAAAACGACTAGGCCACCGATCATCAATATGAGGACGGGGGTCAGCAGAAGTAAATCTAAATGTAAAAACTGGCTAATCGTTTTTCGCCGTGAAAATGCCCGCTGAGAACCGGGCAAGTATCGATCATAATCCGCCATTTTGTGTCTCCGAGAACCAGGCATCTAAGACCGCCCGCGCCACAGGATAAGCGGCGCTGCTACCGCCACCATTTTCTGCGATCACTGCAACCACGATCTCCGGGTTTTCCGCAGGCGCAAATGCAATAAACAACCCATGATTGCGATGACGCTCCAAGATTTCATCCTCGTCGTAGACACCATCTTGTGCAATACCAATAACCTGCGACGTGCCTGTCTTTCCCGCGATGGTATAAGACAAGTTGCTTCCAATACTGGCAGCTGTGCCAGCCGTCGAGTGGACTACGCCAACCATACCCGCAATGACAGTTGCCCAATGCTCGGGGCTCGCGACAAGTGGCGGCCTCTCCTCAATATCCACTGGGTTGCCGTTGACACGCCAGACTAGTGAGGGAACGTAGCTGATGCCGCGATTAGCGAGCACCATCGTTGCTTGAGCGAGCTGCAAGGGGGTTGCCAGCATATAACCCTGACCAATACCGGCGCTTAAAGATTCACCGGGATACCAGGGCTGCCCCAATACGCGTCGTTTCCAATCTGTATTCGGTAAAATACCTGTCTTCTCACTCGTTATATCGAGCCCGGTAAGTTCCCCAAGACCAAAAGGGGCGAGTGACTCGGCCATCGCGTCTATACCCATGCGCCGGGCCAAATCGTAGTAATACACATCACACGATTCAGCTATCGCCATCTGTAAATCAACTTGCGGTGCGTGCCCAGTACCGCGAATGCGCAAAATCCAATCGCGATAACGGCGTGAGTCACCCGGTAGACTGTACCATCCAGGGTCAGGCACCGTTGTTTCAGCCGTGATCAGTCCCTGCTCTAAGCCCCCCAAACCGATCATAGGTTTGACCGTCGAGCCCGGCGGATATTGACCTTGCACCGCGCGATTCAGTAACGGTGTATCGCCCGAATCCCTAAGCCCCGAGTACGCCCTATTGCTAATGCCATTGACGAATAAGTTACTGTCGAATCCAGGCTTTGATACCAGCGCTAAAACACCACCGTTGGTCGGATCTATGGCGACTACTGCGCCGCGCTGATCACCCAAGGCTTCAAAGGCCGCACGCTGAATATCTAGGTCGAGATGCAATTGCAGATCATCACCGTCGACAGGTGGTTCACTATCAAGCACCCGCAATACCCGACCTCGGGCGTTAGTCTCAACGTTTTGCAACCCTACCGTGCCATGCAGTATCTCTTCATACCATTTTTCCAGTCCAACTTTGCCCATATGCAGCGTACCGCGATACGCTTCCGCATCGATCTCAGCCGTCTCACGCTCATTAATTCGCCCCACGTAGCCAACCCCATGGCTAAATAGCTCGCCATAAGGGTAATTACGTGTCAGTTGGGCCTCGATAACAATGCTGGGCAGGATGTGGCGATTCACCGCTATTACCGCCATTTCCTCTTCGGTTAACTGCAATTTCAGCGGTACCGCGTCATAAGGTCGACGATACTGACGGCGCGCCTCAAATCGTTCAATTGCCTCCTCATCGAGGGCGATCAAAGTCTTTAGCTTGGTTAGTAATATATCCCAGTCGTTGACACGCTCTACGACCACACTCAAACGATGACTGGGCTCATTGCTGGCCAGCAGCCGCCCTTTGCGATCAAAAATCAAACCACGTTTTGGTGGAATCGCTTCAAGACGAACACGATTGCGATCAGATTGGGTAAGAAATCGCTCGTATTGAACGATCTGTAGCGTGTAATACCGCCATGCCAGAGCGGAGAAAGCGAGCACCACAATAAGGATTGCGGTAAACACGCGCACGCCATTGATAACGGTTTCCCGATGGGTGTCTCTAAGTGCTTCGCGTCCCGCCGACATGGATTAGGCTCGATGATAGGGGTGATTATTGTTAATCGACCAAGCACGGTACAGCTGCTCGGCAAGTACCACACGCACCAAGGGGTGTGGCAATGTAATGCGACCGAACGACCATTTAGCGGAAGCGCGCTTCAAGAGGCTTGGATCTAGACCGTCGGGCCCGCCTATTAATATCGATACCGGCTGCCCTATCATTTGCCAGTCACAAATTTGTGCGGCCATGTCTTCGGTGGAGACAACGCTACCGGCCACGTCTAACGCGACTATACGTTCATCTGCTTTGAGTTGCCGGTTGATAACCTGCGCCTCCTTAGCCATTAGCTTTTCGGCCGAGTCACCCTGTCGTTTTGCAGGTGCTACCTCCTGCCATGTAACACTAAACTCTCTCGGCAGTCGCCGTACATACTCGTCAACGCCTGCGCTAACCCAGCTGGGCATGCGGGTACCAACTGCCAGCACCCTGATTCGCATTAGCGTGTTACGGGCGTAGCCCAGAGGCTTTCGAGATCGTACAGACCGCGCATAGCCGGCTGCATCACATGCACGACAATGTCGCCAAAATCGACGATCACCCACTCGCCTGGACCGTCTCCCTCCATGCCAATCGGGTTAAAGCCTTCTGCCTTAGCCTCGACGATGACATTATTAGCCAGCGATTTCACGTGTCGACTCGAAGAACCGCTGGCAATGACCAAGCAATCCATTACCGAAGTCAACTCGCGCACATCAAGAACGACCGGATCCATAGCCTTGAGATCATCAAGGGCCTCCAGAACTAATTTAGTTAAAGCAGGGTCTTGTATTGCCATCGTATCGGTCACAAATATAAGCCTCGGGACATAGTTTTACTCACGGTAGAGATTATGTTGTGCAATATACGCGATAACGGCATCGGGCAGGAGAAAACGCACACTTCTACCAGTGTGAATATCTGCGCGAATGGCAGAAGAAGAAATAGCTAATGGTGTTTGGTCTAACAGTGCGACGCCACCAGCCGTCTGCCGACGAAGCATTTTAGCGTCGCAGCGGTGCTCGGCAAGCCAGCTGGCGACCGGTTCAGCGTGCGTCACAGGGGCGCCAGGTCGTGTTATGACCGCAATATTGGCAAGCTCAAGCAGCTGCTCCCAGCGAGACCATCTAGGCAAATTCGCGAGCGAATCGGCACCCATAATAAAGATCAAAGAAACACTGGGGCCATGTTCAGTCCGCAGCGCCATGAGTGTATCAACCGTATAGTTCAGCCCGGGCCGATCGAGCTCCCGAGTATCCAGCGATAGTCCAGGAAACTCCTTGATGGCAAGACGCAACATGGCGACACGGTGCGCAATAGAGACCAAAGGTAGATCTTTCAGCGGCGGCTCTGGCGCAGGCATCAAAGCGAGTTGCTCGATGCTCAGTAACCCCATGGCCTCAATTGCGCCACGCAAATGGCCGAAATGCACTGGATTAAAACTCCCTCCGAGCAAACCCAATGCCATGAGTTGCGTTGACTCCTGCATTAAATACGCACCTGCCCCTCGCCAAATACAACATATTTTTGCGACGTGAGTCCCGCCAGACCAACCGGGCCTCGGGCATGTAGTTTATCGGTTGAGATGCCAATTTCAGCACCCAAGCCGTACTCGAAACCATCGGCAAAACGGGTAGATGCGTTGATCATGACAGAGCTTGAATCCACTTCACGTAAAAATCGCATGGCGCGCTGATGGTCCGAGGTCACGATACTTTCCGTGTGCCCAGAGCTGTAGCGGGCTATGTGGTCCATCGCAGCATCTAGATCAGCCACGACACGAATCGACAAAATAGGCGCCAAGTATTCGGTCTGCCAGTCGGCCTCAGTTGCAGGCAGCGTAATGACCGGCGCCAATTGACGACTGCGATCACAGCCTCGCAACTCGACACCCTTGTCAGCAATAGCTTGGGCTATGGCCGGCAGCAGATGAATGGCACGCTCGGCAACCAACAGTGTTTCCATCGTGTTACACGTGCCGTAGCGTTGCGTTTTAGCATTGACGGCAATATTTAAGGCCATTTCGGCGTCGGCTCCGTCGTCGATATAGACGTGGCAAATACCATCCAAATGTTTTAGCACAGGAACTCGAGCCTCCTGCGCAATACGCTCAATCAAGCCCTTACCACCGCGAGGAATGATGATATCCACCGACTCTGGCTGACTAATAAGCACACCAACCGCCGCCCGATCAGTGGTATCTACAACCTGTACCGCGGTGGAGGGCAAGCCCGCAGTGGCTAGGCCTTCTGCGATAAGCCTACCGAGCAGACGATTACTCTCAATGGCCTCTGATCCGCCACGCAAAATGGCAGCGTTGCCAGCCTTTAAACACAAACTTGCCGCTTCAATGGTCACATTTGGGCGCGACTCATAAATAATACCGATCCCCCCTAGGGGCACCCGCATTTTACCCACGCGAATACCCGAATCCATGGTCTGCACCTGCGTTATTTCTCCCACCGGATCAGGCAACCTCGCTACCTGTTCAAGGCTTTCTAACAGGTTGTCGATGCCCGCGTCGGTGAGCGCCAGGCGATCGAGCAGCGCCGCATCTAAACCGCGAGCCTGACCATTCTCCCAGTCTATTTTATTCGCCGCCAACAACGCCCCTCGCTGGCGCTCAATCGCGTCGCGAATCGCTAATAGTGCGCCATTACGGGTCGCCACAGTCGATGCGGCAACGATACGGCTAGCCGCACGCGCCTGGGTGCCGAGATCAGTGATATAACCGGTGACGTCCATGCATTCTCCTAATTGATGGGTACAGTATAAAAGGTGCGCGCAGTAAATGCGCGCCCACTTTATTGATTACAAATCTAGTTGACAATCATTCTCATGCGCATTAACGTTAGGCGTATGTATATCTGTATCTGCCATGGCGTCACCGACCGAGATATCGCGCAAGCGGTGTCCGATGGCGCCGAGTCGTTCTTTGAGGTGCAGGCTGCGCTGGGTGTTTCAACGCAATGTGGCAAATGCAGCGAGCTGGCTCGAGGCATTGTCGCCGAATGCTTAACTACGCCAGCCACTCATCCAGGCTTTTATGACGCCGGCCGGTCCGTCTTTAGCCCCTTGTCTGCTTAATTGTCTCAACCCAATATACCTCGCCTTATAATCTGCGATGCCGCTCTGTATGACACGTGGCCCCTCGCGCGAGCATAACAGCGTTCAGAATGTGGTGACGCGCAAAACTGTGCGACCAAAAGCGGCTGAGAATCTTTCTGATTCGCAATAAAATTTTCTTTTGAATCAAAGTGTTATTAATTTTTTTATTGGGCAAAAAGCACCATTACGGTAGACTTATGGCTACATGCATTTAATGGAGTACTGCGCTTGAAAGGCGATTCAAAAGTCATCGAATTACTAAACAAGGTGCTCAGCAATGAGCTGGTAGCGATCAATCAGTATTTTTTGCACAGTAAAATGTACAAGGACTGGGGGCTGACTGAACTCGCAGACCATGAACTTCATGAGTCTATTGACGAGATGAAGCATGCCGACGAGCTCGTTGAACGGATTTTATTCCTAGAGGGACTGCCCAATATGCAAGATTTGGGCAAACTGCTCATCGGTGAAAATCCGCGGGAGATGCTGGAATGTGATCTAAGACTGGAGCACATCGCCCACGCAGATTTAAAGGCGGGGGTTGCCCATGCTGAAATTGCCGGTGATTATGTATCGCGAGACCTCTTTAAGCGTATTTTAGACGCGGAAGAAGATCATATCGACTGGCTCGAAACGCAGCTGTCACTCATGGACAGGCTAGGCGAGCAAAACTATCTACAAATAGCGACGAAGTCTGTTAAGCCGTCGGCGTAATTTACAACGCTAGTCGTTAGATAAGTATGAGGCCGTCTATAACGGCCCATACTTAAGCGCACATGGGTAAGGCTGGATTTAGGCGATCACGCCGGAGCTTGATCCTCTTCAGGGGCCGCACAAACAATGGTCTTGAGTTCACCTGACTCCTCCAGCTCACAAACAATGTCGCAACCACCGATCAATTCACCTTCCACCCACAATTGTGGGAACGTCGGCCAATTGGCATATTTCGGCAAATTGGCGCGAATCTCGGGACTGCTCAGTATATCCACATAGGCAAAACGCTCGCCGCAGGCCATGAGCGCCTGAACAGTCCGCGCGGAAAACCCGCACTGTGGCTGATTGGGCGAACCCTTCATATAAAGGATCACGCGGTTATTGGCGACCTGATCTTTGATCGTTTCCATAATGTCCATGGGCAGCTCCCTGTGCTCAAAGGTTAAATAACTCGGCTATTGTAATGTTTAGGCGCGCTAACTGCATTGCAAGTTCACAGAAAAAACCTTTAATACGCAAATGAACACCCTATTGACCCGCATCACCCCCGCGTTCAGTCGTTCGTTTTCATTCATACAGCGACCCATGGCGGGCCGTAGAGGTGTTTATCTGACGCGCATAAGTCGCTATGCTGTCGCGCTATTTTGCGGTGTATGCTTCCCAGGATCGCTATGTCATCACTTATGCCTACCTACCGTCCACTGCCCGTCGCTTTTCAACGCGGTGAGGGCGCATATCTTTACGACAGCCAAAATCGCCGGTATCTAGACGGAGTTTCAGGTATTGCGGTAACCAACCTCGGGCATACGCATCCCGCGGTAACCGAGGCGGTCTGTGAACAAATGCACACCCTGACCCACACCTCGAACCTCTACCGTATTGCACCACAAGAAATGCTTGGCACACTACTAACCAGCGCAACCGGCATGGAGCAGGTGTTTTTTTGTAACTCCGGTGCCGAGGGTAACGAAGCCGCTATCAAGCTGGCTCGGCGATATGGCCACGAGCGCGGTATCGACATACCCCATATTATTGTGCTCGATGCGGCTTTCCATGGGCGCACGATGGGTGCGCTCGCGGCCACAGGCAACCAAAAAATACAGCAAGCTTTTGAGCCGATGCTCACCGGCTTTGTGCGTGCCCCCCAAGATGACATTGCAGTGATTCATGCTATTGCGGAACGCAATCCCAATGTGGTGGCGGTTTTACTTGAGCCTATACAAGGTGAGGGCGGTGTTCGCCAACTAGACACTGACTACCTCATGCAGCTTCGAGCGCTTTGTGATCAAAACGGCTGGCTGCTGATGTTTGACGAAGTACAATCAGGTAATGGCCGCTGCGGGGCGCTTTATGCCTTTCAACGACTGGGCGTCACACCCGATGTATTAGTCACCGCCAAAGGACTGGGCAATGGTATTCCGATCGGCGCCTGTATGGCACGCGGCGCGGCCGCAAAAGTGCTGGGTCCAGGCGATCATGGCACCACCTATGGCGGCAATTTTATCGCCTGCAGTGCCGCAATAGCCGTTATCAATACCCTGGCGAACGAACGCCTCTGGACGCGGGCCGATCCCATTCGCGAAGCGATCTTGGCGGGTTTTGATGCGACACTCAAATACCCCGATGTAGTAACCGAAATTCGCGGACTCGGGCTGATGATCGGTATTGAACTGAGTATCCCTTGTGATGGTATCGTCGCGACCGCGCTAGAGGCGGGCTTGCTGGTCAACGTAACTGCTGGCAATACCGTTCGACTACTTCCACCACTGATTATGAGTCTGGCAGATGCCAGAATACTTGGCAGCGGCGTCGCCGAGGTGGTCAACACCGTGTACAGTAATCTCGAGGCATACTCATGAAAACCCCACGCCACTTTTTAACGCTCAACGACGTTTCAGGCGACGAACTTCGTCGCATCATCGCGCGTGCCAGTGAACTCAAAAAAATGCAGCATGACGGGATTGCCCACGCACGCTATCCCGGCAAAGTGCTCGCGATGATTTTTGCCAAAGCATCCACACGCACGCGGGTTTCATTCGAGGCGGGCATGACACAATTGGGTGGCAGCGCGATGTTCCTATCGGCAGCCGATACACAATTGGGGCGCGGTGAGCCGATCGAGGATACCGCCATCGTTATTTCATCGATGGTCGATGCTGTCATGATCCGCACTTTTGAGCACAGCACCGTCGAACGCTTTGCTGCACACTCAACAGTACCGGTGATCAACGGGCTCACCAATGATTACCATCCCTGCCAATTACTTGCGGATATGCAAACTTGGTTCGAGCATCGTGGGGATATTGCCGGCCGCCGCGTTTGCTGGCTCGGCGATGGCAATAATATGTGCCAGTCATATATCAATGCTGCAAAGTTGCTCGACTTCGAGCTGGTGATCGGCTGCCCCGAGGGGTATGAGCCGGATTCTAAACTTGTCGCAGCCAATGCTGATCGAGTTCGCATTGTGCATCAGGCCGACGCCGCCGTAGCGGACGCCGACCTACTCGTTACCGATGTTTGGGCGTCTATGGGGCAAGAGGATGAACAGGCACTGCGCGCTGCCGCCATGGCGCCTTTCCAACTGACGCGCCAGTTACTCGCAAAAGCCAAACCCAATGCACTTTATATGCACTGCCTACCGGCGCACCGCGACGAAGAAATTTCGAGCGAATTGATGGATGACGCCAATAGCGTAATTTGGGATGAAGCCGAAAATCGATTGCATGCACAAAAAGCACTGCTCGAGTTTTTACTCGGCTAAAACACAGGGATAACATTACCCTCCCCGATCAAAGCAATCAGCACATTTGCTCAGCAATCCACAGAGCAAGAACGGTCTTCTATGCTCAATATTCATAGCCTTAATAACTTGAATATCTAACAGAGCCCCGTCTTATAAAAATTTGATTGCTCATTAAATTCACCCATCAATCCGGTGGAAAATCAGCACTATCAAAGGTTCATCAATGGATTACAGGTTAGTGGGTACTAACAAACAAACTTGCGAACAAGTTGTCCACAATTTAACCCCTATTTCGTGCCTTGCATTCCTTGTACAAGCCGCCTATCTTGGGGTTATAGCGCGACACTACCCCTATATATGGGGTTACTGGTGCCGCGTGCATAAATAAAATTCAAGCAGCCACCGCAAAGGTATAGAGGCCAACAACATGCAGACAGGGACCGAAACAGCCGCAACAACAAGCACCGCAGCGGCAGCGACTATTCTCGACACACCCAACCCGACCCAACTCTCAGCAACGGCCCCCGGGCAACTACGTGTGATAAAACGCAACGGTACAGTTGTTGCCTTCGAGGACAGCAAGGTCAGTGTTGCAATTACCAAGGCATTCCTCGCGGTTGAGGGCGGTACTGCAGCGGCAAGTACCCGGATTCATGAAACGGTTGCCAAGCTGACCGAGCAAGTGGTTGCGATATTCAAAAGACGCATGCCTTCCGGCGGTACCATCCACATTGAAGATATACAGGATCAAGTAGAGCTTGCGCTAATGCGCGCTGGCGAACACAAGATCGCGCGCGACTATGTCATATATCGAGAAGGCCGAGCCCGTGAGCGCGCGGCCACCGCGGCGCTTTCACCAGAAGCTCAAGCAGCAGCTAACGGCATCAATGTGACCCATCTCGACGGCAGCCGTTTGCCACTCGATATTGAGCGTATACGTACCATTGTTGCCGAGGCCTGTGCCGATCTCAGCGATGTAAGCGAGGCGGTAATTATCAATGAAGCGTTGCGCAATTTATATGATGGCGTTTCGATCACTGAGGTCAGCACATCGCTGGTTATTACTGCGCGCACCATGATTGAACAGGATCCAAACTACGGCTATGTGGCGGCACGTCTACTACTTGATGACCTGCGCGCAGAGGCCTTGTCATTTATGGGCATCGCGAGCACAGTAACCCAAGAAGACATGACGATTCACTACCCCAATGCACTTAAAACTTACATTAGCCGCGGCATAGAGCTAGAGCTGCTTGCACCCAACTTGGCTGATTTTGATTTAGATCAGCTAGGTGCAGCACTGTTACCTGAACGCGACTTACAGTTTGGTTACTTGGGCCTACAAACCCTCTACGACCGCTACTTCATTCATAGCAATGACGTGCGCATTGAGCTGCCACAAATATTCTTCATGCGCGTAGCGATGGGTCTATCGACCCGCGAAGACGACAAGAATGCCCGTGCAATTGAGTTTTATCAGTTGTTGTCATCTTTTGATTACATGAGCTCGACGCCCACGCTGTTCAACTCAGGTACTTTGCGTCCACAGCTTTCCTCCTGTTACCTCACCACGGTACCAGACGATTTGTTCGGCATTTACGGCGCCATTCAAGACAACGCCATGCTGTCTAAATTTGCAGGCGGTCTAGGCAACGACTGGACACCCGTTCGCGCACTGGGTGCCTATATCAAAGGCACCAACGGCAAAAGTCAGGGCATAGTGCCATTCCTGAAGGTGGTCAATGATACTGCCGTGGCAGTCAACCAAGGTGGCAAGCGCAAAGGCGCAGTCTGTGCCTACTTAGAAACCTGGCACATGGACATAGAGGAATTCGTCGAATTACGTAAAAACACCGGTGACGACCGTCGTCGTACACATGATATGAATACCGCCAACTGGGTCCCAGACCTATTCATGAAGCGAGTGGTTGAAGATGGTCCCTGGACACTCTTTTCACCCAATGACACACCCGATCTACATGACCTATATGGCAAGGCTTTCGAAGATCGCTACGCACAGTACGAGGCGATGGCCGCTAACGGTGAGATCAAGCACCATAAGACGCTAAAAGCCCAAGCGCTTTGGCGTAAGATGTTGGGCATGATTTTTGAAACAGGCCATCCTTGGGTCACGTTTAAAGATCCCTGCAACCTACGTTCTCCGCAGCAACACTGTGGTGTGATTCACTCGTCCAATCTGTGTACCGAAATCACCTTAAATACCAGTAAGGATGAGATTGCCGTCTGCAACTTGGGCTCGGTGAATCTGCCGCAGCACATAGAGAATGGTGTATTGAATTTGAATAAAGTACGCAAGACCGTGCGTACCGCCATTCGGATGCTCGACAATGTGATCGACATCAACTACTACTCAGTGCCGCAGGCAGAACAATCCAATATGCGCCACCGCCCAATTGGCATGGGTATTATGGGCTTCCAAGACGCGTTGTATAAACTCGATGTCGCCTATAGTTCGGAAGGCGCCGTTACCTTCGCGGACCGGTCCATGGAAGCGGTGAGCTACTATGCCATCGAAGCCTCTAGTGAATTAGCCGCGGAACGCGGTACTTACTCGAGCTACCAAGGCTCACTATGGAGTCAAGGCATATTCCCCTTCGACTCACTTGATTTGCTCATTGAAAACCGTGGCGAGCAGTATATTAATGTTAACCGCGACATCACGCTCGACTGGGATGCCCTTAAGCAAAAGGTCGCCTCGGCGGGTATGCGTAACTCCAACGTCATGGCAATCGCACCAACAGCGACCATCGCTAATATCACCGGCGTGTCTCAGTCAATCGAGCCGACATACCAGAACCTGTATGTGAAATCGAACTTGTCTGGCGAATTCACCGTCGTGAATCCCTACCTTGTCCGCGATCTTAAAGGTCGTGGCCTGTGGGATAAAGTCATGGTCAACGATCTGAAGTACTACGATGGCAGCCTACAAGCCATTGATCGCGTGCCAGCAGATCTCAAAGCTAAGTATGCAACCGCCTTCGAGATAGAACCGCGTTGGTTAGTCGATAGCGCTAGTCGTCGCCAGAAATGGATCGATCAAGCACAGTCGCTTAATCTATATATCAACAATGCTAGTGGTAAAAAGCTCGACGTTACCTATCGTATGGCGTGGTTCAGTGGCTTGAAGACAACTTATTACTTGCGTTCATTAGCGGCCACAGGTACGGAAAAGTCGACTGTTGAAATGGGCCGCTTAAATGCAGTCTCATCAGCAGAAGCAGCACCACAGCCTGCGCCAGTGCCATTAGCTTGCTCGCTGGATGATCCAGATTGCGAAGCTTGCCAGTAAACTAAATAGACAAGAATACATCGGGTTAACGAGGAAAAATTTATGCTCAACTGGGATGATTACAACGCCGAAGAAAGTGCGTCCGCCCCCGCCGCTATACAAGCAAAGCCAGAGATTGTGGAGCAGGCACTCACACAGCTAGACGCCGTCGAAGACACTGCGAAAGCTGCCCCAGCAGAAAGCGTCGACAAAGCGGCAGAGGCCAATATTGATCGCGCCGCTAACGCCGTCGCAAACATCGACCCCAGCGTTGGTCTAGAAGAGCTCGAAATCGGTGCTGCACGCGTATCCGTCGACGAAAAGGCGATGATTAACTGCCGAGCAGATTTAAACCAGCTCGTACCATTTAAATACGACTGGGCGTGGCAGAAATATATTGATGGGTGTGCCAATCACTGGATGCCGCAAGAGGTCAATATGACGGCGGATGTCGCCACCTGGAAAAACCCCGAAGGCCTGAGCGACGACGAGCGCCGTATCATTTTGCGTTCACTCGGCTACTTCTCTACTGCCGACTCACTGGTTGCCAATAACCTGGTCTTAGGGATTTATCGCCTAATTACAAACCCTGAGTGTCGTCAGTACTTACTGCGCCAAGCCTTTGAAGAAGCTATTCATACCCATGCCTACCAATACTGCATTGAGTCTTTGGGTATGGATGAAGGCGAAGTATTCAATATGTATCGCGAAGTGCCCTCAGTCGCCAAAAAGGCAACTTGGAGTATCCGTCATACACATTCGCTGTCTGACCCCACTTTCACGACAGGCACAACCGAGACAGATCAGCAGCTGCTTCGTAATCTGGTGGGCTTCTACTGTGTAACTGAAGGTATATTCTTCTACTGTGGCTTTACACAGATTCTCTCCATGGGTCGACGTAACAAGATGACCGGTGTGGCGGAACAGTTCCAGTACATCTTGCGTGATGAATCGATGCACTTGAACTTCGGCATTGACGTCATTAATCAGATCAAACTCGAAAACCCCCATCTCTGGACAGCAGAGTTCAAGGAAGAAGTCATTCAGATGATTCTTGAGGGAGCCACATTAGAAATCGAGTACGCGCGAGACACAATGCCCCGCGGCGTTCTCGGTATGAATGCGTCGATGATGGAAGAATATTTACAATTTATTGCCAATCGTCGTCTGACCCAGCTGGGTCTGCCAGAACAGTTCCCTGGTGCGACTAACCCGTTTCCATGGATGTCTGAAATCATGGATTTACGCAAAGAAAAGAACTTCTTTGAGACTCGAGTTATTGAGTACCAAACGGGTGGCGCCCTAACTTGGGACTAACCCCAAACGATTGACGAAAAAACAGCCCCAAGAGGGCTGTTTTTTTTACTCACGTTTTTATCGTCGACGCTCATGGCTAAGAAATACTAAACGCTATCGGCTAAAAGCAGGCATGTTGGTCAAATGTGGGCTGTTT
>CAWUXF010000014.1:0-44733 GCA_963926325.1 uncultured Luminiphilus sp.
CATCGACTTTGCCACTCGCTAACGTACCGTGAGTGATGTAGACAGGAATATTGTGTGCCTTTGACAGGGCCGCGACACCAGAGGCGTGATCACCATGCTCGTGGGTCACTAATATCGCGTCAATATCTGTCGGTGCGAGGCCCCTGCGCTGTAAGCGATATTCAGTTTCGCGGCGGCCAAATCCGCAGTCGACCATCACCACCGTATCTCCGGCGGCGACAAGAGTGGCGTTACCCTTACTGCCGCTGCCGAGAGAGGCGAATTGCATTAGTCAATATTACCTTTGAGGATAGTCAGTAATGCCTGCTGATCTTTACGCTCGACTTGCGCACCACCCTCTCCTGTCAGCGTTATATAGACCAACGCTTCGCTAGCCTCAGCCAATTTCAATTGATACTTACGCTCAGCCAGTGGATGAGCCTCTTCGCTACCCCAGAGCCAATCTAACCAGCCCTCATCGGTCTCGTTTTGACTGCCCACAAAGGTAAGATAATAAATACCTTCGCTACGATTACGGTCATCAATTTTGAAGCCAGATGCTTCAATGCCCTTACTTGTTGACGCCCAAGCGCGGTCGAAAGGCAACGCTAGGCGCAGGCGCGTGTAATCCTCATTGTCTTCGATAGAGATTCTACCGCTGTCACCCATGGCACGATCAGCCATCATTGAAACTGGTGCCGAATCGGCACTGTTAGCAAGGAACTGCGAAATGTTACGCAGCATATTTCGCTCCAATTCGGCATCGTCCGACACCGCAGGCCAGGGAATATCGGCAGCTTGCTGATTCTGTTGCAGGATATGCAGCTCAGCCGTGTTGCGTTGAATCCCTGTTTCTACACGAAACCGGAACCGCGTCTGTAAATCACGATCGACTAGCTGCACATATTGGCTATCGATCAAACCCGACTGCGCATCCATAGTCGCCACCCCAATACCGGCACTGGTCATAAAGGCTCGAACTTGTGGCCATAACTGGCCGGGAGGAACCGCAACAAGCGCCCAACTCGATTCACCTAAACGCTGGATTCGGACAGCATCCTGATCCACGGCTGAAGTGAGCGGCGCGGGACGCGGTGTTTCAAGATTCCCATCAACACCTAATATGTTAGAGATCCGAGGAATTGGATAGACCGGCACAATTGCTTCAGATGATAAGCCCGGGGGAATGGCTATCACTACTAACTCTGGGGCTCTTTTATAGTTGTTTGAATTATCTGGGAAAAGACCATCTTCACCAAATAACCAACTGCAGCCCGGTAACGCAAAAACCAATGCCGTGATCAAAAGGGTACGTTTCACGCGTTCAAATACTCCATGGCCGTCTTAACTTCAGCATAATAACTGTCGGAAAGCGTGGTTAAAGGAAGTCGGATTCCGCCGTCAATATAGCCCTGCTGTTGCAGCGCCCACTTAACTGGAATCGGATTTGGTTCTAAAAATAGTGCCTTGTGCAGTGGTCGCATGCGTTCATCGATCTTTACGGCGGCGTCAAAATCACCTGCCAGTGCCAAACGACACATGGTGGCCATTTGCGCGGCAGCAACGTTCGCTGTAACAGACACATTGCCCTTGGCACCGCGTCGCATTAACGCCAGAGCTGTCGGGTCGTCACCTGAATAAACGGCAAAGCTGTCGGATAACGCCTGAATCAGCTCAGCACCACGTTCAACATCTCCCGTCGCGTCTTTAATTGCGATGATATTGTCAATTTGGCTTAATTTCAGGGTCGTCTCATTACTCAAATCTACACCCGTTCGACCCGGCACATTATACAAAATAATCGGGATATTAACCGCCGCGGCAACAGCACAAAAATGCTGATAGAGACCCTCTTGGGTGGGCCGATTGTAATAGGGCGTTACCAACAATGACGCATCAGCACCGGCTTGTGCTGCGGACACAGTGAGTTCGATCGCCTCATGTGTTGAATTCGAGCCCGTGCCCGCAACAACAGGAACACGGCCCGCACTTTGATTTACTGTGAACTGAATCACTTCACAGTGCTCTGGCACAGTAAGTGTGGCACTCTCACCGGTAGTACCCACAACGCCCAAGGCATTGGTGCCTGCGGCAATATGGTGTTCAATTAACTTTTCGAGCGCAGGCCAATCGACTGCGCCATCGAGTTGCATGGGCGTTACCAATGCAACAATACTTCCGGTTATCATCGTGATACTCCGATGCTTACGGTGAAATTGAGGGACTTGATAGGCATGATCGCGCAATTATCCACGTCACGACAGGTTTCACAACTCATGTTACATGAGCGACTGGGACTGCTGGTCATATTTTCGCTATTCTCACTGATTACTGTGACCCCATTATGGGCTCAAGGTTCAGACATAGAACGCCGTATTGAACCACTTTCGCCACTCGACCGACAGTTTATGGCAGGACAACGCACCACCATCGGTAAATTTGCCAACGATTTTGGCCGAACTCTCAGCGGTCATGCTGACCGAGACTTGGATACACTGCAACGGATTCTTGATAGTAATATCATTTCTAGAGAAGACACACTGACCCAGCAAGCCATGGGGATCGTACTAGGCGACCTTTTGGCCAAAGAATTATCAATGCAATGGGTGGTTTATCGTGACCGTGCTGGCCGCTCTAGAGCACTGCGCTATGGCAATGAAGATATCTATTTATATCCTGTAAGCATGATTTCACGACGCTACAGTGCAGACAGTAGTAAGTCAGTGCGCAGTATTTATGACGCTGTGGTTAAGGCCACGCGGCCGCGTTTACCTGGCGCGAAATGGCGCGAATGACATGCTAAATCGGGCCGCCGTTGGCCAGTTAATTGGCAGCGACAGAACCGAGCTAACGCTAACGGGGCTCTGGGAAATTGGCCAGGTGCCCGCTTTTAGTGAATTTGCTGCCAGTGAAACAGCGTTATTGTCAATCGATGCCAACGACGTGATCGATTGGGATTCGAGTTTGGTGAATTTTGCGTTGCAGGCCCATCTACATGCAGTAACTCACGGTTATACCTTAGAGCTTGCACTGCCTAATGGCGCTCAAGCGCTACTCACCCTTGCCCTGTCGGTTCCCGCACAAGCGCAAGTACCAAACACCACCTCAAAGTGGACGCAGTTCAAGCACGCCCTAAGTCCCATTCGTCTCAGCGAGCAATTAGGCGATGAAGTGCAGAGCCTTCTTGAATTCATCGGTAGCTTTATAGCCGCAACAGCGCAAGCCATAGCAGGTAAAGCGCGCTTGCGATCCGTCGATATTATGCGCTTTTGCTATCAAGCAGGCCCCAATGCCTTACCCATTATCGGCTTGACTAGCCTGTTAGTTGGCATGATTTTAGGCTACTTGGGTGCAGTCCAACTTCAGGAGTTTGGCGCGGGCATTTATGTAGCCAACTTGGTCACCGTGGGTATGTTGCGCGAAATGGGTCCACTGATGACCGCTGTCATCATGGCGGGTAGGACCGGTGCAGCTTATGCGGCGCAACTGGGTACCATGCAGGTTAACGAAGAAGTGGATGCCATTGAGATACTGGGCATTTCGCCGATGCAGTTTCTGGTATTACCACGCGTCATTGGTATCGTGATAATGCTGCCACTACTCGTTGTTTACGCCAATGTTCTCGGCATTTTTGGTGGCGCGATGGTCGCGACCGGCCTGGGCATTACGCCACTACAGTACATCACCCAAGCTTCGAGCTCTTTGGCTTTAGATCACATCGGCGTGGGTTTATTCAAAGGTCTAATCTTTGCTGTGCTGATTGGCATTGCCGGTTGCCGCGCTGGAATGCGTTCAGGCCGTAATTCTGAGGGTGTGGGTCGCGCGACTACCAACGCGGTAGTCACCGGGCTAGTCTATCTCATCGTCGCCGATGCGGGGATCAACATCATCTGTCAAATTCTGGATATCTGAGATGTCTGAAACGGTCAGTACGCCGAAAAGCACCGTCGCGATCGAGGCGCGGGACTTGACCCTTGCTTACGGGGATCGCGTCATCCTGAGTGACTTGAATTTCACCGTCAATCGCGGCGATATTTTTGTCATCATGGGCGGTAGTGGCTGCGGCAAAAGCACCCTGCTGCGCAATATGCTAGGCCTTGAAAATCCAGCCCAAGGATGTGTGCATTATGATGGTGAAAACTGGCAGGAAGCCAGCACTGAAAATCAACGCAGGATAAGACTTAACTGGGGGGTTACCTTTCAGCAGGGTGGCTTGATCAGTGCCATGACCCTTGAGCAGAACCTATCGCTCCCTCTCGAGCTATATACCGCGTTATCTGCGGCTGAACGCGCAGAAATGGTCGCATTAAAACTAGCGCTCGTGGGTCTGGCAGGATTTGAGCGCTACTATCCTTCAGAAATTAGTGGCGGCATGCGCAAACGCGCCGCTCTCGCCCGCGCCATCATGCTAGATCCGCGGTTTTTGTTCTTCGATGAACCCTCGGCGGGGTTGGACCCACTCAGTTCAAGACGGCTCGATGCGCTGATCGCCAGTCTGGCGGAAAATTTAGGTGCTACCGTTGTTATGGTGACTCATGAGCTCGACAGTATCTTTGCCATTGCGACTAAGGCAATCTATCTCGACAATGTCTCGCGCACACTCATTGACAGCGGCAGCCCAGCTGAACTGCGGGATCACAGTGAGCATGCTGTAATTCGACAGTTTTTGACGCGCGGTGCCACCGCCAAAACTAAGAGGGAACAGTGACGTGAGCGAACGAACCGACAACACCCTTCTTGGCGCATTCGTCTTAGGCGGGATCATAATTACCATTGCCGTACTGGTGTATGTGCTGGGTAGCGGTATTAACCAGTCAACCCAACGTGTCGTGATGGTCTTCGATGGCTCGGTAAAGGGGCTCACAATCGGTGCGCCTGTTGCACTGCGCGGGGTCAGTATTGGCCAAGTCACCGATATCCGAGTCCTGTTCGAAGAAGAAAACGCCATAAACCTACTGATGGAAGTAGAGGCCGTACTGGATACACCAAAATTTCTGCGGGAACGACAAGGTCAAAAAATGGATGAGCTCGAACCAGAGCTTTTTGCTGAAGGCCTGCGAGCGCAATTAAATACCCAAAGTCTGCTGACTGGATTGCTTTATGTCGAGTTAGATTTTTTCCCAGGCTCGCCCATTATTAAACGACATAAACGTAGCGGTATGCTCGAAATCCCGACCATACCCAGCGCCCGCGAGCGTTTGCTAAGTCAATTCAATGATTTCGACTTACCCAAACTCGCCAGCGACCTGCAGGTGGTCGCCAGTTCGGTTCGAGAATTCACTGAAAATCCAGAATTTAAAAATTTACCCAGTAATGCCAACCGCGCACTCAACGACACCAGCGCGCTGGCGGAGCAGCTGACGGACACCCTAGCGACATTGAGCCCACAACTGTTACAAACACTATTAAATGTTGACCGTATAGCGCAGTCAATCGATGAGTCACTGCCCGTGATAGAGGCTGAAATCACACGCAGCCTAGGTCAACTTGAGCTAACCCTTGCCAACTTTGCCACGACCTCGGATCAACTGCGTATGACACTCGCGCCCGAATCACCGCTGCTTTTTACCTTGGACGCCACTTTAAGAGAGGTGATACGCGCCAGCCGCTCAATTAATGGTCTAGCCCGCTCAATTGAAGAGCAACCACAATCGTTGCTGCTGGGTCGCGGCGATGATGAGGACTTAATACAATGATGGCCACAGCACGTTACCTTTGCTTTTTACTACTAAATATCGGTTTTTTTCTTGCCGCGGGCTGCGTATCACCGGCGCCAGTACAACTCTTATTACTAGAGCCCGGCGTACAGATTAACAATCGTGATGATGGTATTTCTGTCGGTTTGCGGGCCGTGGCACTACCCGAGTATTTGCGCCGTAATGGCTTGGTGTTCAGCGAGACCGGCCACTCGGTGGCCGTGAGTGGGCACGCCCGCTGGGCAGAGCCATTAGAGGATGGTATTTTGCGGGTCACCACCATCAATCTCGCAGAGCTGTTAGCCACGAGTCGCATGCAGGCCTATCCATGGTCAGCCAGCCAACGACCCGATGTAGACATCACCATCAATATTATCGAACTGAGCGCCAACGCATCACAGGCACGCCTGTCAGCTGATGTTCAAGTACGTACCAAAGATAGTGGTGGCAATAGCCACACACAGCAATTCATCAAGAGCTGGCAAAGTTCACTAACCGGGGATTCTCGCGCGGTTGACATTGCCCGCGCCTATAGTGAATTGCTACTCGAGATGGCACATGCAATCGCAGCGGTGTCAAAGGTGCCATAGAAAGGCCATGGCTGCAGAAGCAGAGCGTGCCTAAAGGCAGTGAGCCTCCGCTTAGCGTCAATGGCCTCAGATAAGAGCCTGCCAATCAACTTGGCGTATGTAACGAAATGTGCCTTGGGTACTAATCGAGCGATGCATGACCCCTTGCGCCTCGGGATCAGCACTTTCATAACCGGAATCACCGGGATACAAGAAAATCATACCCTCGTCCCGCTGAACGATTGTCGGGAAAAAATAAGGCGGCTGACGATGCGTTACTGTTTTCACCAACGCTTCAAAAGTGCTGTGCTCCGCCACATCGTGCAAACTCACCAATGTTGGTGGCGGCATTAATAGCTCACCTGTCTGATGTTGAGCCAGAGCCGCTGCTGGATTAATCCAAAGGTGTTCAACCATTTCTTCACCATCGACGGTAACGTCTTCACCTACGTTTGCAGCACAGATATAAAACCACGTTGCAAAACGCCGTTTGACGATACTGGGCGTCAACCAATGAGAAAAATCAAGTAAGCCCGCTGCCGGCAACTGTAAACCAGCCTCCTCCTCCACTTCACGGATTGCCGCTGCTCGCGCCTGTGCTTCGATAGTGCTCCCGGGGTCAACCGCATCGACTTTGCCACCCGGGAATACCCAAATGCCACCCATATTTTTTCATTGCTGGATTCCGCTTAAGCAACAGCACTTCTAACTGACCGTCTTGCTCTCGGCAGACGATTACCGTCGCCGCCGGTATCGCATCGACAGGCTGTTTTTGACTCAGTTCAAGCAAAGTAATACCTCGGCGTGTTCATCACGCTTTAAAAACTGTCTATAGCGCAGTGCACTCGAAACAATTCATATACATATTTTTCGGATCTTGGAGCGCATCGAGGGCGTGCAGTGGTCGCGCTAAGGTCGACCATAAAGCGCGCAGTGTCGTGCTATTTACCGACAAAGCCGAGACACCTAACTGCCGGCCCAACGCCTCTAGAAATAGTTGCTCTGGGCTCAGCGGCGTACCGACAATTCGACCCTCCCAGTCATCGACACCGGCTAATGCAGCCGCAGCTTCAATGGCATCATCAATCCCACCTAACTCATCGACTAAGCCAATGTCTTTAGCGTCAGCACCATTCCAAACTTTACCACCCGCAATCTCATCGACCGCCTCGGGCGTCATGCCACGACCTTCAGCAACCAGACCAATAAAGTCTGCATAGATGTGTTTAATGACGCTGGTGATGATCCGCGATGTACTCTCATCTAAAGGCATGTCCGGCCGAAAACTACTAGCGCGATCGGTAGTTCCCACACCATCGACATTGACGCCCACGTAGTCATAAAGTTTTTCAAAGGTAGGGAAAACTGCAAACACGCCGATACTACCTGTCACCGTCGCCGGCTGCGCCCAAATTTGATCCGCATCGGCGGCGATGTAATAACCACCAGAGGCCGCCACACTCGCCATTGAAACGACAACAGGAAAGCCCTCTGCCTTGAGTGCAAGTACCCTGCGACGGATAACCTCAGACGCAAAAACGCTACCGCCAGGAGAGTTAATTCGCAGGACAATGGCACTCAAGTTGTCCATTTCTGCAGCCTGCTCAAGCTGTGCGACAACCGTATCACTGCCCGCCATACCACTAAACGACTCGCCAGGTATTAGCTCCCCCTCAATAGGAATAATGGCGACAACTGGGGTGCCCTCAGGCTTAGCCTCAGGCTGAGTTTGTGACAAATAGCGCATAAATCCGACGCCGACAAAATGACCGTCATCGTCAGTGGCACCCACCTGCTCAGCAATCAGCAAATCGCTCTCTTCATGATCTGCAAGGACATCCACCAGTCCTGCCGCGAGCATCATTTCTGCAACATTGCCCTTCGCCGCATCTAATCGCTCGGGAAATTCATTGATCATTGCGGTCAAACTACCGGCGTCCAGTCCGCGCTCGGTTTCCACTGTATCGCTGTAGTTCTGCCACAAACCGTTTATCCAGCGACTTGCCACCAAACGCTCGGTCTCGGACATATCGTTGCGCAAATAAGGTTCAACCGCCGACTTGTTTTCTCCTACGCGGAATACGTGCATCGACACCATGACGTTTTCAAGTAATTGTTTGATATAACTTCGATAGACCCCAAAGCCCTGCACACCCACATCACCTAACGGATGCAAAAGTACCTGGTCAGCTTGCGCTGCCAACAAATATTGATGCTGTGCATACCAGTCGGCAGTTGCGATCACCGGCTTATTACTTGCTTTAAATACGTCAATAGCCGCTTTGATCTCTAATCCATGGCTAGTACTCATCGCCATTAAATTTTGTAAGTCGAGCACCAAGACGGTAATGCGTTCATCATCTGCGGCGCGCCGAATAGCACGAGTGACATCAAATAAATAGGTTTCCCCCAAGCCCTCACTGGCCATCAGCGCCTCAAGCGGGTCTTTTGGTTTACGGTCTTCGATCAATACGCCGTAAGGATTGACTACCAGTGCCGCCCTGGGGGGCAGCGGTTCTGGTGTGCCATTACGCAAGCCAATCACAATAGCCGTAATAAAAAACCCTACTGCGATTAAGGGCACCAATATAGTGATCGCGCGACTGATACCTTTTAACCCTGACCAGAGAGCGCCAAAAAAATTCCTTAAAAACACACCTACAGCCATATGGTTTACTCCTCGTGATCAGATATTTGTATAGCTATTGCGCCACGCTGCTCAGGACCACGCATTCGGATATACATGGCAGCGACAACAAACAATAAAACAACCGCGGTCAGACCCCATATCGCAATAGGATCGTCGGGCCCCGCAAACACCAATTGCACCGCTGAAATAAAATAAAACAGCAGTACGAAACACAACCAAACAATGGCACGCAAATTATCGCGCGCAATACTGGGCACAAAAACCGCCAGCGGCAACAATGCTAATAGCAGCACCGGCGCCGCAAAGCGCGCCGCGTCCCACACCAGTTGTGAACTAAAAATAAGTAACAGCAGCCAAAAGCTAACCCACAGTTTTTGGCTTATAGACCGCCGAGGCCGCTTCACATCCATCGTCATACGCCATCCCTGCGCAGCGACCACTGGGCAACTCGGCGTCCGAGTGCACGACACAATGTGGCTTCGCTGTCGGTCAGTGGTCGATCGCTCTGCTCACCCGCCCAATGACTTGCACCATAGGGCGTTCCGCCGGATGTCGTCGTCGTCAACGCACGTTCGCCATAGGGTAAACCCACGAGTACCATGCCATGGTGCAGTAACGGTAACATCATGCTCAGCAAAGTGCTCTCTTGCCCACCATGTAACGAAGCGCTCGAGGTGAATACTGCCGCAGGCTTGTCGATCAAAGCACCACTTAACCAAAGGTCTGATGTTTGATCGATAAAATACTTAAGCGGTGCTGCCATATTACCAAAACGGGTAGGACTACCCATGATCAGGCCCGCGCAGTGGCGAAGATCATCTGATTCACAATATAAAGGACCCTCTTCTGGTATCTCCGCAATGGTTGCCTCCGTGTCGACACTGATTGAAGGCACCGTCCGCAGACGGACCTCAACACCGCTCACCAAATTAATACCGCGTGCGATGTGGCTCGCCATTTCAGCGGTTGCACCGTGTCGGCTGTAATACAACACAAGAATATAGGGTGTTTCTGTCATACAAATTCCACGCAAAAAACAAATAAAAAGACGTAAACTAACGCCAGTGCCTGCACATACTATTGGCACCAAGTATTTAGGAGCAACGATGCAGCAGCTACATCCCATCATACAGAAGGTGCTTAGAGGTGCGCATTACTTAGTCGGACGGTACCGCGCCGACCGATGCGCTGAAATCGCTGCAGCACTAGTCTTTATGAGCCTATTTGCACTCGTACCACTACTCACAGTTCTCTATGCTATCGCGTCGGCGATCCCCACCGTCAACGGTATAGAGTCGCAGCTGCAAGACTACCTAATGGGCTATTTAGTACCGGACAGCTCCCAAGAAGTGATCACTTATTTACAAAGCTTTTCCCAACAAGCCAAAAATTTAACGGGGTTTGGAATAGCCATTTTAGCAGTTACAGCGGTACTTATGCTGCGTAACGTCGAACGGGCATTCAATAATATTTGGCGTAATCGCGAGAATCGCGGGGCGGTGTCCAGTTTTCTGCTCTATTGGGCGGTACTCAGCTTAGCCCCCATCATCATGGGGCTCGGTATCGGCGTTCAGGCTTATCTCTATGCCGCCGCAAAAGCCATTGCCGACTTTGATGTCCTAGGAATCAGTGCTGCGATGCTAGCGTTATTGCCGTTGGGGCTCAGCATTCTTGGCCTAACCGGCCTCTATATGACAGTCCCCAACTCAGAAGTTCCTTTCAAACATGCCCTAGTTGGCGGTACCTTCGCCGCAATCGCGTTCGTCATTGCCCGTCTGCTCTTTACGAGTGTGATGTCTAATTCTAGCTACACCTTTGTTTACGGCGCTTTTGCCGCGGTACCACTATTTTTACTGTGGCTATATGTGACCTGGAACATTGTGTTACTGGGGGCGATTTTGGTTCACAGTATCTCCGCCTACCAAAATCAAGCACAAGCTAAGCGACCCTTATTGTTAAAATCACTGGATGTACTTTTTTTATTATGGCGCGCCCAGTGCCAAGGCAAGGCCATGCGTGAACTCGATTTATTGCGGAGTAAAACGGTGGTGCCTGGCGGGCTTGACAGTGAAAGCTGGCGGACCATTCGAGATATATTAAAAAGTGCGCGCATTATTGCGCAAAATACACAGGGTCACTATTTACTATCCAAGGACTTACACACGGTTGAGCTAAACGACATCAAAAGACTCATTAATCACGAGCTTGATATTCCCGACCTACCCAATAATGCGCTCGATTGGCAACGAAATGCCAGCGATCTCATCGAGGGACAGCGAGCCGACCAGCGCGAGCGTCTGTCGATCAAACTCCATGACTTATTCACCGAGGCCACCTCTTGAAGCGCGCTCGCATAGTTTTCGTCGTTGCGCTACTGACCCTCACAAACGGCTGCAATGCACCAATAGCCGAACTACCCGGTGAAGGTCTTTGGCGGTTCGTCAACTATTGGGCCATTTGGTGCGGCCCCTGCAGAGAAGAAGTTCCCATTTTAAATATCATCGATCAACGGATAGATGTTCAGGTGCTCGGCGTTAATTTTGATGGTCTTTCAGCTGATCAGTTGGCCGATCAGGTTACGCAGCTCGGCATTACGTTTAGCACGCTCTCGTTTGATCCGGCCGTGTTACTGGGAAAAACCACACCAAACTTGCTGCCAACAACATGGCTTATAAACCCAAAAGGACAGGTCGTTGCGACGCTCATTGGACCGCAGACCGAGGTTTCGCTGGCGCAGGCGTTAGATGATGCACAGCATTTGGCGGTAAAAGATGCAAAAAAAACGCCGGCTAAATAGCCGGCGAAAAAAGGAGCCACTCAAAACGAGGAGAATCTAGATAAACGTAGATCCTAACCCCTGAAACGTTTCCCTTGCACCGTCCCCGCGTCAGCACCATCTCAGTTGTTACAGGTATGAGTCATTGATTTGGCAAAAGTTCACAAATTTCTGGATTTTTTTTATTTTTCTTGTCGCCAAATAGCTAAACCCGTCTGGCCGGGACCTGACGACACGCCTAACTCGACTTCTATCAAGCTATCATCTTGGTTGCTGCTGAGTAACTGTGCCAATAAATAATGCGCCAACTCTTCAACAGTCACATTAAGAATTGGCAGTACGATTGTTTCGTCAGCTGGGAATTTCAGCGTTTTACCAGCAAAAGTGGCATGAATCTCATCATCGATCCAAGCTAACTGCTGGTGGGGTGAGTCCCCCGCCAACAACATGTATTCATCAAGTTGATCACACAGCTGCTTGATCTGAGTCTTATATACATTGTAATCCGCCGAAAAGCCGTTCGGGCCCATTGGCGCAACAATACGCGCCGACACTGAGTAATTATGGCCGTGCAGACGTTCGCGATCGGTCGCAGAAAAAATAGTAAAGTGGGCCGCAGAGAATTTATGGGCTTCTTTATCGATGTATAACGTAGTTTCGCGAGTCATAGGTGGGCCATTAGGGGCGAAGTCCGATTTCAGAGAAGGCATGGTGGCGATCCAACTGGGTGATTGCAACCCATAAAGAGCACTACCTGCGCATCCACTTTAGTATACCAAGCGTAGCCAGTATATCCGCTCTACGGTAAAGTGGAGCCCAACGCTACACGACACTTTAATTTATTTACGCTGACGAGAAAATGACATGTCAAAGGTCGCTATTATCACCGGGGCAAGCTCAGGCATTGGTGCCGCTACTGCTCGGCAGTTTGTTGCAGCCGGCTTTACCACATTTAATGTCTCCCGCAGACCTAGTCCCGTTGAAGGCGTCAACAATCTATGTGGTGACCTTGCCACACAGAAGACTGCGCAGGCGTTGGCGACCGACCTAGCCAATCGACTCGGCGAGCTTAATCCCGCATCCGTATGCTTAGTACACAACGCCTCGTTAATGCTCAAAGATCACAGTCATGATTGTCCTGACGACACATTCGCCAAGGTTATGCAGATTAATGTGTCGGCAATTAATACGCTTAACAATACATTACTGCCGTGCCTTAACCCCAGCTCAAGCGTTTTATATGTTGGCTCAACACTGTCTGAAAAAGCCGTTTCAGGCGCTTTTAGCTACATTGTCTCAAAGCACGCACAGCTGGGAATGATGCGTGCCACTTGCCAAGACCTCATGGGTAAAGGCATTCATACGGCGCTTGTATGCCCAGGCTTTACCGATACCGAAATGCTGCGTCAGCATGTCGGCAATGATACCGATGTTATTGCCAGCATCAGTCAAATGAACAGCTTTAAGCGTTTAGTGAACCCAGAAGAAATCGCAGAAATGTTGTTTTGGGCACACCATAACCCCGTGATCAATGGCAGTGTTATGCACGGTCACCTAGGTCAGCTGGAGCACTAAGCAAATGATTACACAGCACATTCGCGAGCGACGCGAGCGGGTTTTCATCATACTTGCTGCCGTATTTTTGTGCGCAATGACGCTACTCAATGTTATCGGTATTACACGTTTCATCCAGATCGGGCCCTTGGCACTGGCGGTTGGCGTCTTACCCTATCCGTTAACATTTTTGTGTACCGATCTGATCTGCGAACTTTACGGTCGTGCGCGTGCTACTTTTTTGGTCAGCGTGGGACTGGGACTGAATATTTTCATTCTTGCAGTGATGACGCTAGGCGACCTAATTCCCGCAGTCCCTGAGGCAACGATGCCACCCTGGCAAATCATAAATTTGTCGAGCCCTGTAGCACTTCCCAATGGAGAGACTGTCAGCGGGCAGGTCGGTCTATACCAGTTAATCTACGCGACAACGTCCGGTGCGGTGTTCGCCTCAATGCTGGCTTATGTTGCTGCGCAATATTGTGATGTGCAGCTATTCCATTTCTGGAAGCGCCTGACAAATGGTAAGCATCTATGGCTGCGCAACAACTTCAGCACACTGATCAGCCAAATGGTTGACTCGCTGATGGTAGTCACGGTGACCTTCGGTGCCGTGTTTTATCGCGGTGAAATAACTATCGAGACACTGCTGCTCTTAGTTGGCAGCAACTATGCGTTTAAAGCATTGGCAGCGCTGGCTGATACGCTGCCACTCTACTTTTTGGTCAGCCGGTTGCGACCGTTTCTGCAATTGGGAGCCAACGAATATGCGGTACCTGTCACGGACCCGGCTACAACAGCTTAAGTGCTCGAATCAACGGTATAGTGATTGGGCGCCGCCGAGCCAGTGAAGCAGTGTCCAGTGCGTTGAGCAACGCCATCACTGCTGCTGGATCACGGGGCCCGCGATTTATCAAGAAGGCAACCACTTCATCGGACATCTGAATACCACGACGCGCGCTGCGTAAGCGCAGCAGTCCGGCTAAATCCTCATCGTCAAAGCGTGGTATTTGAAATACTGGAAGACTACTCAGGCGAGAGCGCAGATCCGGCAACATTGACGTATAAGTTGTCGGCGCACCTCGCGCAGCAAACACCATGGGTACGCCCAGATCACGGCAGCGGTTAAAAGCGTCAAACAACGGCTCTTGCCATGCGGGGTTTTCAGCAACACTGTCGAGCTCATCAAAAGCAACTAGGCTCGACGTCTCAATACCCTCGAGTAAAGATCTGGCGGGGAATTCCTGCAAAGTCGCCAGCGGCAAGTATCGCCGAGTTTCTGCTGCCTGCTGACAGAGACTCTGTAACAAGTGGCTTTTACCCACCCCGACACCACCCCAGAGGTAACAACCTTCCCGACCCTCACGGGCCGCCCATTCCGCCGTACGAGCACTGCCTCGAGACAAATAGTTGTCAAAGGTCGCATCGGCATCGAGTAACATATTTAACGGAATTTGCTTGCCCACTGATGTGTCGATGTCAGCGTCGTTACTCACAACTTCAGCTCCCAGAAATATCCCCATATACCGCTCATCGAATACCACCGCACGTTTTACCCAAATTTGGCTGATCGCCGACGATCGCTGTTAGGTGCGACGACGGCATTAAGGCTGCCCCCAATTGAGCAGCAACGTGTTGGTATCGGCAACTTCAATAAGTGCTAGCCGCGTGCGATTAGGTAATAAGCGCGCTAGTGACTCAGCATCGGGCACACCCGAGACGGTCAACTCGAGCTTATCGCCATCAATACGCAATACTTGCGCATTTTCAAGCACTTCGATGTCTGACAGCTGCTTCATAACGTTGCGATAATCTTCCAGTGTGACCACACCAGTAATAGCCACCCGCAATGTCGACTCGGCTTCTTTGAAATCTAGCTTTACTGCATAGCGCGCTGCCATTGCATCAACGACAACATCGACAACGCTGCGACTAATCTCGTCAACATCGGTGCTTTGGCGCTGTTGCTCTAACGATATATCACCGTCGAAATAAAGCCAATCGGCGATGATTTGCCCGCCGGTAAGGGGCACCCAGCGACCGACGAGTACGTGCTCTGTACCATAACGCTTCGAAGCCTCTGCAATACGCGGAGCCACTTTTTGCCAGGCTAGCTCGGTCGAGATATTGGACGCGTCCTCTAAGTCGTGCAACGGCAGTCGCATATTGATACCGCGAAGCGCAAATTCATCGGCAAGCGCGCTCAGCACGACACTGTCTTGACTCAACGTTGCAAAACGTCGCGAGTAAGGCTCATCGACCACTAGCCACAGCAACACAGGTGGCCTTGACTCACCCCAAAATGTGGCGCCCGACTGACGCAAAATGTCTTTAATGACACTATCGTCGAACTGAACGAAAAGCGTACTTGTGTCTCCAGCGCCCTCGTAGCTGTAGAGCGACATACGTTCGCGCGCATTACTAATGGCCTGAGCCGCAATAGGATTGTCTACAATCGTCTCGTCACCAGAAACTTTGACTAAAATACTCGACAGTCCCTCGCTAGTAGCGCGAGTCACACTGGCCTCTGAGCGATCAGCAACCGGAATGGCGGCGGAAAGTAGGCTACTGGCTGCATGTGCGTCTACAATAGGGGCACAGAGCAGTACAATAGTGAAAAAATGACGTCGCATAGGTCATTCCTATAGTTGATTAGGTATAGTTTAACAGCGGATTAACAGCAGAGCGTAATTGCGTCACTTTTCTAGTGCGCTCGCACCAAGTAATCTGTGCCCCCCTGAACGAGAGTGAACCATGAGCGAACAGACATCTACGGGCAAATCCCTCACTTATCGCGATGCCGGTGTTGATATTGAAGCAGGCAATCAACTCGTCGAACGCATCAAATCCGTCAGCCAGCGTACTCGAAGACCCGAGGTCCTATCGGGACTTGGGGGTTTCGGTGCGTTATGTGAGCTACCCGAGGGCTATCGACGACCGGTCCTGGTCTCGGGTACCGATGGCGTAGGCACCAAGCTGCGTTTAGCCATGGATATGGGCAAACACGATACCATTGGTATTGATTTAGTCGCTATGTGTAGCAATGACATCGCTGTGGTTGGTGCAGAACCGCTGTTGTTTTTAGACTATTACGCAACCGGCGCACTCAACGTTGATATTGCCGCGGAAGTCGTTACCGGCATCGGTCGCGGCTGTGAATTGGCAGGTGCGGCACTCGTGGGTGGAGAAACCGCTGAAATGCCTGGTATGTATCATGGTGAAGACTATGACTTGGCGGGCTTTTGTGTCGGCGTTGTCGAGCGAGACAAGATTATTGATGGCAGCAAAGTTGCTGTAGGAGATCGACTCATTGCACTACCCAGTAGCGGCCCCCACTCCAACGGCTACTCACTCATTCGAAAAATCATTGAAATCACCGGTGCGGACCTCATGGCTCCCTTTGAGGGCAGCACACTCGGTGAAGTCCTGTTGACACCCACGACGATATACAACAAACCACTCCTGGCACTGCAAAACGAGATTCGTGTGCACGCCATGGCCCATATCACCGGTGGCGGTTTAACCGAAAATATTCCCCGTGTTTTGCCAGACGGGTGCTGCGCTCGTATTGAGCTAAGTAGCTGGCAGCTGCCGCCGATATTCGAGTGGCTCCAGCAGGGCGGCAATGTCGCACACAGCGAAATGTTACGCACTTTTAACTGCGGTGTCGGTATGGTTCTGGTCATCGCAGAACACAAAGCGGAAGCAACGCTAGCATTTTTAAAAGATCAGGCGATCGACGCTTGGCAGATAGGCGACATTATCAGCGGCCCCGCGGGCGTCGAGTTTGTTGACTGATCATGCCCTCCGTGGAAAAACCTAAAATCGCGATCCTGATTTCGGGTCGCGGTTCGAACATGGAATCGCTGATCAGCGCCGTCGAACGTACAAACATTCACGGGGAAATCGTCCTCGTCGCTGCAAATCGTCCCGAAGCACTAGGGCTCAAATATGCTGAAAAAGCGGGCATAGCCACCGCAGTGATTGACCACACAGCCTTTGATAACCGCCTACAATTTGACAGCGCGCTGGCCGAGACCGTCGCTGCAGTGACTCCAGACTTAGTGATCTTGGCCGGCTTTATGCGTATTTTAAGCTCGGCCTTTGTCGATCGTTTCCAGGGGCGATTGATGAATGTTCATCCCTCGCTATTACCAAAATACCCAGGGCTCAGCACTCATCAGCGAGCGCTAGATAACGGCGACAAATTCGGCGGCGCCACCGTCCACTATGTGACCGGCGAACTCGATGGTGGACCACCGATCATTCAAGGCCAAGTCGGGATATCCGCGAACGATAGCGCTATATCTTTACAGCAGCGTGTCTTGGATATTGAACATGCAATTTATCCGATTGCAGCGCAGTGGCACCTTGAAGGCCGGCTTAAATTGTCAGGATCACAGGTGTTACTCGACGGCGATCCTCTTCCAGCAACCGGGTATCCTTGGCGGCTACCCAAATGAAATATTTCAGATGGTTAGCATGGTGTTTGCTCAGCATCTTTACAGCGCTAACATTTGCTGCAGCCGAGCCACCGGCCAGCGACCCGACAGTAGCCACAGCAGATGTGGCAAAGCCCTCTCTTCAACCATACCAAGCTCGCTATCACACAACCGCGATGGGCTTAGGGCTCACGTTGAAGCGTTCACTCGTGTGGGAAAATGGCATCTATACGCTAAAGAATGCCGGCAAAATCTTTGTCGCAGGTATCTCTGAAAAAACACATTTTAGAGTCAACAACGGTGCCATTCATGGTATCGACTTTGTTTACAAGCTCACCGGACTGCTGAAGCGGCGACGAGAGGTTCAATTTGATCCCGAGCAACACGTGATCCGCAGTCTGAAAAAGAAAGTGTGGACTGAACACCCCTGGCAACCCAATGTTTTAGATCGCCTCAGCCAGCAAGAGGCAGTCCGTTTAGCACTGATCAATGCAGCGACACCGCCGGCACTGCTGACATTTACGGTTGTCGATGGGGCGCGTATTCGTACCCGCAAACTCGAATGGATTGGCAATGAAAAACTCGCCACCGAAGTGGGTGAACTCGATACAGTGCACTATCGACAGATCCGTGAGAACACAGAAAAACGTGCCTCCGACATATGGCTGGCGACCGACTTTGATTACTTAATGGTACGCACGCGACACGTCGAAAATGGTTCTCCGGTGGAGATCACGTTAATCGACGCGGACATCAATGGGAATGCAGTGCTTGGGCGAACTTGGTAAGTCCTAACGCTTCTGTGCGCCAAGCAGTAGCTTGAACCAAGCATTGTCCTAACAAAAGCGCTTCTAAGTTCACCCTAGATTAGACGTCAACTCAACACTCTCTTTACCGTGCAGCAGGTTTTAACCAGGGTGTTACTCCATCCGTCGACCCTGCTTTCAAGTGACAATTTCACGCACTATCTGGCTTGCTGGCATTAGGTCTTGGGCAAGGTTACGCCGCGTTGGCCCTGATATTTACCCCCTCGATCCGCATAGCTTGTTTCACAGACCTCGTCGGATTCAAAAAATAACATTTGCGCAACGCCTTCATTGGCGTAAATTTTCGCCGGTAATGTCGTGGTATTCGAAAACTCCAAGGTCACATGACCCTCCCACTCGGGCTCGAGAGGAGTCACATTAACGATAATGCCGCAACGCGCATAAGTTGATTTCCCCAGACAAATGGTAAGAACATTACGGGGAATACGGAAGTGCTCAACCGTGACTGCCAGTGCAAAGGAATTGGGCGGAATAACACAGACATCGCCCTCGACATGGACAAAACTGTTGTCATCGAAATTCTTGGGATCGACCGTCGCTGAATGAATGTTGGTAAACACCTTAAATTCACGCGAACAGCGTACATCGTATCCATAACTCGATGTGCCATAAGAAATCAGCCGCCGATCTCCATCGGTGCGAACTTGGCCGGGTTCAAATGGCTCGATCATGCCGTGCTGCTCGGACATTCTACGAATCCAACGATCTGACTTAATACTCACCTTGACTCCTTGTGCCTTGAGGCCTGGAACTGATTAATAAATTTTAAGCGCGAGACTACGAACATTCAGTCATCGCCCATTGTAATAGTCGGTGCAGTGGACTCAACACTCCCCGACACTACCGCCCATAACTGCGCTGCAGCATCTAAAAAGAGCGCCGCTTCACTAGAATCCGCTGCGGACAACACCAGCGGTTGTCCCGCGTCTGAGTTTTCTCGAGTGCGCAATGATAACGGCAAACTGGCGAGCACCGGAATATGGTATTCACCTGCGAGTTGTTGCCCGCCCTGCTCACCAAAAATATGCTCTTTATGCCCACACTGGGCGCAGATATGCACCGCCATATTCTCAACGAGGCCCAAGATCGGCACGCTCACCTTGTTAAACATCTCGATGCCCTTACGGGCGTCTAGCAGGGCGATATCTTGCGGTGTCGTTACGATGACCGCACCGCTTAGCGTCACTTTTTGAGACAAGGTTAACTGAATATCACCTGTGCCGGGCGGCATATCGATCAGCAGAATATCAAGATCACCCCAAAGGGTTTGCTCCAGCATCTGCACCAACGCGCCGCTCGCCATTGGGCCCCGCCAGACCGTAGGGGTTCGCTCACTGGTCAAAAATCCCATCGACATCGCAGCGATACCGTGCGCCATAATCGGGAGCAAATATTTGCCATCCTGCTGCTCGGGGGTCACAGATTCCGCTACACCGAGCATTTGCCGCTGACTCGGCCCATAAAGATCGGCATCGAGCAAGCCCACTTTATGTCCAAGCTTCACCAGCGCCGCAGCTATGTTTACCGCAACAGTGGATTTCCCTACGCCACCTTTACCCGACGCTATCGCAACAACATATTTTGGCAAATTCGACACAACTGCACCCCTTAGTTCGTTGACGGCATAGTATACAGCGAGAGACATGAAACAGGGCGGTGCTTGCGGTAGACTTGCGCCCTTCTTTTGATTGACTTGACATCTTTATGACTGCGCTGCGCAAAATCTTGGTTACATCTGCACTTCCTTATGCAAATGGTCCGTTGCATATCGGACATATTCTCGAACAAGTACAAACCGATATTTGGGTGCGTTTTCAGCGCGCGCGCGGGCATGAGTGCCATTATGTGTGCGCTGATGACGCCCATGGCACCGCTATCATGCTGACCGCGCAAAAGCTGGGCATCACGGCAGAGGCGCAAATTGAGCGCGTGAAAGCAGAGCATGAAGCCGATTCTGCCGGATTTCTGATTAGCTTTGATAATTACCATTCAACGCATTCCACCGAAAACCAGAAATGGTCAGACATTATTTTCAATAGACTGGAAGCTGCGGGGCACATTGCAGTGCGTGAAATCACTCAGTCATTTGATGAGGAAAAAGGACTTTTTCTCGCGGATCGTTTTATTAAAGGCACTTGCCCTCGTTGTAAGGCCCCCGACCAGTATGGTGACAACTGTGAAGCCTGTGGCGCAACTTACACACCGGCTGACCTGATTGATCCGATTTCCGTGCTGTCGGGCACAACGCCCGTCGATCGCGACTCCGATCATATCTTTTTCCAACTGGGGCATTTTACTGAGCTGCTCAGCGAGTGGATTGCTAGTGAGGCACTGCAGCCTGCTATCCGTAACAAGTTGCGCGAATGGATTGATGTCGGCCTCCAGGACTGGGATATCAGTCGCGATGCGCCCTATTTCGGTTTTGAAATTCCCGGCCATCCGGGCAAATATTTTTATGTCTGGCTGGATGCGCCGATCGGTTATATCGCAAGCTGGGAAAATTACTGCGAGCGAACCGGAACTGACTTTGACAGCTACTGGTTACCCGGCGGTGATACTGAGCTGTATCATTTTATCGGTAAAGATATCGTCAATTTCCACGGCCTATTTTGGCCGGCCATGCTCGACAGTGCCAATCTGCGCAAGCCAACCGCTGTTTATGCGCATGGTTTCCTCACCGTCGATGGCACCAAAATGTCCAAGAGTCGAGGTACGTTTATTAATGCCAGTACCTACCTAGAACACTTAGATGCCGAGTCACTACGTTATTACTTTGCCGCCAAACTATCTGCGGGGGTCGATGATATCGATCTCAACCTGCAAGATTTCGTACAACGAGTAAATTCAGATTTGGTAGGAAAAGTGGTCAACATCGCCAGCCGCTGCGCTGGATTTTTGCGTAAGAAATTCGATAACCGCATGGCCAGTGAATGCGCTGAACCGGAGCTTATGCAGGAATTTATTGATGCGGGAGATCGCATTGCTGCGCTGTACGAGACGCGAGAGTTTAATCGCGCTATGCGCGAAATCATCGCATTAGCTGATAAGGCCAACCAATACATCGATGAGAAAAAGCCCTGGGTGTTGGCAAAGGAAGTGGGCCGAGAGGCCGAAGTACAAGCCGTGTGCAGCGTGGGCGTGAACCTATTTCGCGTCCTGATTACCTACCTAAAGCCTGTATTACCCGCCATGGCTGGGCGCGCTGAGGCTTTCTTACAGGTCAATGTTGACTGGACCGAACTGCAAGCACCGTTGCTCGATCACGAACTTGCGCCATTTAAGCCCCTGCTGCAACGGATAGACCCCGAGGCCATCGAAGCGATGCTTGCGGCAAGTAAGGCGTGAATTGGCGCCGCTATATCGCTGCTAGTTATAACTAATTGTTATTGTTTGTTTGGTCATTAATATCTAAAATTGTATATTCAGCGCGAAAGGCTATTGGGGGCATAGAATGATTGGGGACTACGCACTGCTGTTAGTCGGCGCCGTGCTTGTCAACAATTTTGTTTTGGTACAGTTCTTGGGACTGTGCCCGTTTATGGGTGTATCGAATAAACTCGAAACGGCAATTGGCATGTCTGCAGCCACGACCTTTGTCTTAACGCTTGCCTCTGTTTGTAGCTATCTGACCTACAATTACCTGCTAGAACCCTTAGATCTAACCTATTTACGCACCATTAGCTTCATTTTAGTTATCGCTGTCGTCGTACAGTTCACCGAAATGGTCGTGCGTAAATCGAGCCCACTACTTCATCGAGTACTGGGCGTGTATCTACCTCTAATTACCACCAACTGCGCTGTACTTGGTGTCGCACTGCTCAACATCAACAAGGCACACAGCTTTACCCAGTCGCTCTTCTATGGTTTTGGCGCCGCCCTCGGTTTTTCACTCGCGCTGATTTTGTTTGCCGCGATGCGCGAGCGCCTAGCCGTTGCCGATATACCAGAGCCTTTTCAAGGCGCTGCTATCGGTATGATTACGGCCGGCCTGGCATCACTCGCATTCATGGGCTTTGCGGGGCTAGTCTGATTACATGTGGACTCTTATTGACAACTACCCTCTATTAGCTGCGCTGTTCGCGCTGCTGGCCTTGGGCGTGACTTTCGGGGGATTATTAGGCTTTGCATCGGTTAAATTCAGAAGTGAGGGCAACCCACTCGCCGAGCAGATCAACGAGATTCTGCCGCAAACGCAATGCGGTCAATGCGGATACCCTGGATGCCGGCCTTATGCGGAGGCGATTGCCGATGGCGACGCCATCAACAAATGCCCGCCCGGCGGTGAAGAAACCATCCAAGCGCTGGCCAATTTACTCGACGTCGAACCCGAGCCACTCGATGCCGAACATGGCACAGAAAAAGCGCCTATGGTTGCCTATATTCGCGAGGATGAGTGTATTGGCTGCACCAAATGTATCCAAGCCTGCCCGGTGGACGCCATTTTAGGTGCGGCAAAACAAATGCACACCGTCATTGTCAGCGAATGTACAGGCTGTGAGCTATGCATAGAACCCTGCCCCGTAGATTGCATCGATATGGTGTTACGCAAGTCGGGCATTGAGCACTGGCAGTGGCCGCTCCCCGATGCGAATCGGCTTAGCATCGACGTCATCGCAACCGATCGAGAACAGGCCGCATGAATCGCATCCACAACATCCATGGCGGCATCCATCCCCCCGAGCGCAAAGCGTTGTCGCTACCGGGTCAACTGCGTACCGCAGGCATACCTCGGCAGCTCGTGTTGCCCTTAGCCCAGCACATTGGCAAGCCGGCAGAAGCTATTGTGCAAGTCGGCGATCGCGTGCTGGGCGGCCAGCGACTGGCCGAAGCTGACGGTCTGGTCAGTGTACCTATTCACGCGCCAACATCCGGCACTGTCAGTGCTGTTGAACTCCGATCGGTACCTCATCCCTCTGGGTTAGAGAACCAGTGTGTGGTGATTGATTGTGATGGATTGGACGAATGGCTTCCACTGACACCGCTTGTAGATTGGCAGACACAACCGCCAGAAGCGCTAGTAGCGCACGTGCGCGCGGCGGGTGTAGCGGGCATGGGCGGCGCTGGCTTTCCCACAGCAGTAAAACTACTGGCAAGCGACAAACACAGTATCAACACGCTGATCATCAATGGTACAGAGTGTGAGCCCTATATCACTGCGGATGACACCCTCATGCAGGTGTCCGCCGATGCGATTATTGAAGGCGCAGAAATCCTCGCTTATATCGTCGGTGCCCAGCACATTCTGATTGGCGTTGAGGATAATAAACCCGACGCAATCGCCGCAATGCGTGAGGCGGCCAGTCAATGCCAACGGGATATTGAAGTCGCCAGTTTTCCCACCAAATACCCCTCAGGTGGCGAGAAGCAACTCGTTGAAATTCTAACCGGCCAGCAAGTACCCAGCGGCATGATACCTGCAGAACTGGGTTTGCTATGCCAAAATCCTGGGACGGCAGTCGCCGTTCGTGATGCGATCATCCATGGGCGCCCACTGACGCAACGCATTATCACAATCACTGGCGAAGCGCTGTCGACACCCGGTAATTTTGAAGTGTTAATCGGCACACCCATTACGCACTTATTATCCCTCGCAGGCTTTCAACCGGAACACAATCGACGCCTGATTCATGGCGGCCCAATGATGGGTTTTGCCTTGGATAGCGCCGACATTCCCATTGTCAAAACCAGTAACTGTATTTTGGTACCCACCGAGCAGGAGTTACCGACACCGCCACCACCACAGGCCTGTATTCGCTGCGGTTTGTGTGCTGAAGCTTGCCCTGCATCACTGCTACCCCAGCAATTGTATTGGTTTGCGCGCGCCAAAGATCAGGAGGCCCTCGAGGCACATAACCTATTTGACTGTATTGAATGCGGTGCTTGTGCCTGGGTCTGCCCCAGCAATATCCCACTAGTACAATACTATCGTGCAGGTAAAGCCAGTATTGTCGATACGCGACAAGAAAAAGTTCGCTCTGACCGCTTACGTGAACGCTTCGAAGCGCGTCAAGAACGTATAGCCCGTGAGACGGCTGAGCGCGAAGCCAAGCGAGCGGCCCGCAAAGCTGCGGCAGAACAAAAAGCCGCATCTGGAAATAGTGAAGATCCTGTGCAAGCAGCCATTGCTCGTGCGAAAGCACGCAAACAGTCGACGGAGCAAGCAGACTAATGGCGTTTTTGCGCATCACCTCTCCCCATGGTCATGCTGCCAATTCGGTGGCGTCGGTCATGCAAGCCGTATTGCTGGCGACGCTACCGGGCGTGTTTGCGCTGACTTGGTTTTTCGGCCCAGGCACACTGCTCAACATTGCCTTCGGCGGTTTGCTCGCGCTAATATTCGAGTTCGCCGTACTCAAATTACGCCATCGTGATGTGCGCTTTTATCTGAGTGACTACAGCGTCTTAGTGACATCGACGCTATTATGTATCGCCCTGCCGCCTTACGCCCCCTGGTGGCTTATTGTTGTCGGTGTGGCCACCTCAGTGTTGCTAGGCAAACACATATTCGGAGGGCTCGGTTACAACCCGTTTAATCCCGCCATGGTGGGTTATGTGGTGTTGCTCATTTCGTTCCCATTGCAAATGAGCTCATGGGCACCACCGCGTGGATTAGCCGAAGTGCCCGGCGTGATGGATGCTTTGCAGGCCATGTTTTTACCCCAGAGCTACGACGGCCTAACCATGGCCACACCACTCGATGCGCTGCGACAAAACACAGGTTTGCTGATGGTCGACCTGCAGTCTCAGCCGCCCTTTGGACATATTGCGGGGCTCGGCTGGGAAACAGTCAACCTCGCCTTTCTCGCCGGTGGTATTTGGTTACTTTACAAACGTATTTTCAGCTGGCATGCGCCAGTCGCGATGCTCGCTGCGCTAACGCTTGCGGCACTCATCGGCTTTGATGATGGCAGTTCAAACAGCGGCGGCTCGCCATGGGTCCACCTACTCAGTGGCGGCACGATGTTCGGGGCCTTCTTTATTATTACCGACCCGGTAAGCTCCGCAGTTTCAAACCGCGGCCGCTTGATCTTTGGTGCACTTATTGGTCTGTTGATCTATCTTATTCGAGTCTATGGTAACTATCCTGACGCGGTCGCCTTTGCTGTGCTTATTCTTAATTTCGCCGCGCCCTTTATCGATCACTATACGCAGCCGACAACCTATGGCCACCGAGGTCCCAAGGCATGAGTAATACGGCACCCTCAATCGTCAAGGCCATTTTGCGCAATAGCATGCTGCTTGGACGCGTTGCTGCAGTCACGACAGTATTGATCGCCGGAATATTCTTAGGTACCAAAGAACAAATCGTCGCATCCGAACGCGCCGCAGAAGCGCGTCAATTACTAGAGATTATGCCGAGTTCAATCCACACCAACAGTTTGCTAGACGACAGTTTCACACTGGAAGGCAACACACAATTGTTGGGACTGCGCGAGGCACAGCGCGGTTATGTCGCGAGAATGGACGGCCGCACTGTCGGCATAATTTTGCCTGCTACAGCTCGAGATGGTTACAGCGGAGATATCAAGCTACTGGTGGGCATTTTGGCGGATGGCCGGGTTGCCGGTGTCCGCGTGGTATCACATCGCGAAACACCGGGACTTGGCGACGGTATCGATCTGCGCAAATCCCCTTGGATTTTAGGCTTTAACAATCGCAGCTTGATGGACCCTAGCGATCGCGATTGGACGGTCAAAAAAGATGGCGGGGCCTTTGATCAATTTACTGGCGCGACCATCACGCCAAGAGCGGTCGTCGAGGCCACACGCAGGGCACTTGAATATGCGCGATCAAATCGTGCCCAATGGTATGGCGAGAGTCCATTAGAGACGCCTTTGATGACGCCCGAAGCGGAGCCGACCACATGACCGATGTATCCTATAAAACGCTCAGCTGGAATGGTTTGTGGAAGAATAATCCAGCGCTAGTTCAACTGCTCGGCTTATGTCCTCTGCTCGCCGTGACCGCATCGGTGGTCAATGCACTTGGCTTGGCCGCGGCCACCATGGCGGTTCTCATTTGCTCGAATTTTTGTGTATCGCTCATCCGCAATGTCGTTTCGGATACGGTCCGCCTTCCAGCGTTCGTGATGATTATCGCTGCAGCCGTGACTGGTATCGAGTTATTGATGCAGGCCTACGCTTATGAGTTGTATCAAATTCTCGGCATTTTCTTACCGCTGATAACAACCAACTGCGTCATTCTTGGGCGCGCCGATGCCTTCGCTGCTAAGAATCCTGTGCTGCCCTCGGTCTACGATGGCTTCATTATGGGATTGGGTTTCGGCTTGGTCCTAGTGCTGCTGGGCGCTTTTAGAGAATTGCTCGGTACAGGCGTTCTATTTGCCAACATGCAATTACTCTTCGGGAGTGGCGCTGAACATTGGAAGTGGGTTGTATTTAGCGACTACCAATCGTTCTTACTCGCTATTTTGCCGCCCGGTGCGTTTATTATCACCGGTTGTTTAATCGCGGTTAAAAACATCATCGATGCAGATATCAAACGTCGAGCGCTAGCGAAGCGGAGCGGACCCGTGGTTGCGGGCGGCAAGCGGGTACGGGTTACCGGTCAAATTTCTTGACCCGCCGAAGGGTTGTCACCCAGCACTAACGTGTTCAGCAACTCCTCCACTGACGGGTCATCCATGCCCTTGTTTTCTAAATCACAGATATAAGTAATGTAGAGCAAGACGGGACCAGCGGCGACATACCACTCGCGAATCCAGGCTTCATCATTTTCACTAAATTCGCCCATAACACCGGCAAATACCCCTAACTGGGCCGCCTTCCATTGTCGAATTTCGGGTGATTCTTCCTCTGCCATAGCCGCTATTTCTTGCTGACTGACCGCCCCCGAATCTTTACACAAAGTGCTGACTTCAAGCTCACCCACCTCATCATTATCGACAATGCGGACCACATCATCTTCATTAGCTGCCCACCATTCGGGGGGCAAGAGTAAACACCAGTGATCGGTCTCGAGAATATTCAATCCGCTTGCTCCGTTTTACCATCTGTCAAAGACATCAGGATCGCATCCTCGCGCCCCGTTGTGCAGGGGTAATAATGCGGCCTGATGCCGGTTTCAACAAAACCCAAACGTCGGTACAAACGCTGGGCACCAATATTAGAGCGACGCACTTCTAACAAACAGCTGTGCGCTTGTGTAAAAACCTGCTGCAAGCAAGCGCGCAATAACGTGCTGCCAAAACCGGCACCACGGCGTGCATTCACCACACGGATATCCAGTAACTCTGACTCGCCCACCACGACCGTGAACCATGCCAGCGCCACTATTTCATCGGCCACCATCCACTTCCAGGCGCGGGTGGTTGGCTGACCCAATACTGAAAATAGAAATGTCTTACTGGGGCCGTCACTGTCGGCGAACAGCGCATCGACTTGCTCTATATCGTCCGCCGCTACTGGAAATATCGCCATTCAGCGCCCTTGATTGGCGGCAGCAGGGGTCTGAATAAGTGGCCGAAGCGTTTTCCATACGTCAATTTTAAGCAGGGGATGTTCAAGTATTTGAAGTGTTGACGGCATAGTGTGTTGGACAAGATTTGCGGGTGTTGGACAAAACTCACTGACCTCATCGCCCATTAAAATGACCCCTTTTGCCTTCACTTCACGCTGCATGCGCATTAGCAGGCCGGCGACACTTTCTCTGCCTGTTTCCAGATCTTGCGCCAGATGGGGGTTGTCGGTCATTGGCCAATCAAATTGCCGGTAATTCGCTTGGCAGTCTCCGCCAGATATTGCACTGGCCATCGCTTTAATTAAATTGACCTGAGCTTGACGCAACAATCGATCCGGCAGGGTTTCAATCCATAGCCACTCGCCCGCACTCACCATGAGCAAGCTAAACTGTACTGACTGGGATTCAGGCCGCAACACCGCTGCCGAGGTATTGCCCATCGCGGGGCTGGGGATAGCCGCCTTCGCCGAGCTCGCATCGCTTAAGGATGACTGATCGGCGGCGGCTGGAGGACTGTTGTTGTTGTTGTTGTTGCTGTTGTTGTTGCTGTTGCTTTTGCCGTCTCGCGCGGCCAATGAGTTCCCCGACTCGGAGCCAGCTTCAATAGGCGCCGCAGGCGCAAAAGCTCGAGTCGCCGGTGCCGCGCCAGGCGGATCATAACAACTGACCAACGGGGAGATATCCAATAACGACATTAACCGACGGCGCGACTGCTCTCGCGCCCAGTCGTTAGTATCTAGTGTTGTTATCACAGGTTCACTCATAGCCGAATAGTCTCATGATCCGGTGCACACGAGAACTAGATAAACGTCCAAGCAACAAAAATTGTCTCAATCAAAAGACCAGCAATCGATCCGGGTAGCATCTCAGCGTCATCATGGCGCTAACCTCGGCGGAAACCATATCAGGACGTCAATACCGCCGAGGTTAGCAGCCGACTGATATAGCGACGTTATCGCTATTCTCGATGGGTATCAGTGAAAAATCTCAACCCAAGCGGCTGGACAAAAAACCCGGCCTTAACCGTAATCCTCTACCTATCATTGCTATTATTAAGATTTATTTTTGCGTATTGCATGATAAGGTTCACCTTTAAAAGTGGCGTATTTACGCACACTCTGATGCCGACAGTATGGAGATTCACAATGGTCAATCGGTGGTTTAGTTTGAGCGCCAAATTTTGTTCCTGGGCATTCGCGGCGGCAATACTTACCGCTTGCGGTGGCGGTGGCGGAAGTGACTCATCCAGCGGCGGCGGTTTTCTTGGCCCCGAACCCGATCCCATCTATGCATTAACATTAGAAACGTTTAATGCTGCCGGAGAACTCAGCACCTCACTGTCTCGAAGTAATCCGCTGACTGTCGTCGCCACGCTAACACGAGATGGCGACGCGGCCTCAGGTGAATCAGTAACACTGAGCACAACGATAGGCACTGTTGCCCCTGACAACGGTTCGGTACTGACCGAGGCAGATGGCAGCGCCGTATTTACACTGACCTATAGTGGCGTCGAAGGCACCGGCCAAATTAATGCTAGCTACAGTGACGGCACGGCCAGTACATCTGCCACCAAATCGCTTGAATCCGTCAATGAAGGCTCACCCTTTATCTTAGAGCTCGCTACTTCATCGCCAGCCGGTGCGATCACACGCACGTTTTCTCAGGACGCGCCCCTGACCGTAACCGTAACGCTATCTGAGGTATCGGGTGAGCTGTTAATACCTGCCGGGGATCGTTTAATCAGTTTAACCACCACTATCGGCAATATTTCCCCCAATAATGGCAGTACGTTAACAGACAGTGCTGGCGTGGCCACTTTCACACTGAATGCCGATGCAGCACTCGGTGCTGGCGTTATCGTGACAAAATTTGATGACGGTATTGATATCCTGGCTTATCAACAAACCGTTGAAGCAGTCACAACAAGTAATGACTACGCTCTGACCATTGCAAACGTATCCAATGGCGGCGTCGTGACACCGAGCGAGCCGGTTGTCATTACGCTGCAGCTGACGTCGACCGATACTGTAGAGAGCCCGATCGGCAATCAAATTATTAACCTCAATACCGACCTTGGCACGGTGGATCCTGCCAATGGATCAGCAAGAACCGACAGCTCGGGAACCGCCGTATTTTCAATTGCCTATAACAATATTGTCGGCGCGGGCACTGTCACTGCGACTTACGATGCCCCCGACAGCCCATTGGCGGTCAGCACAGCTATTGCCGCCTCATCCCCTACTGCCTCGCGCAGCCTAATCATCACAACAACCGACGCAGCTGGCGCTGCAACCAACCAATTCGGTGCCAATACACCCCTCACCGTTAATGTTGCCATCGTCAATGCGGCGGGTAGTGTTGAAGATATCGATAACGAACTCATTACGCTGAATTCAACCATTGGCGAATTAAACCCGGCTAACGGGCAGGCACTGACAATCGATGGTGTTGCATCCTTTGAGCTCAGTTTTAATGGTGATGTTGGTGGCGGTCAGTTAACGGCTGAATGGAACGCAGACACTACGACCGTGCAGTTACAACGAAATATTCAAGCAATCGTCGACAATCCCTATACCGTCAGCCTCACTAAATCAGCTGGCGATCTGACCATTAATAACCCTGTCACCCTCACTGCGACTGTACTCGATGGTAACGGTGACCCTGTGATCGATGAGATTGTTGAGTTAACGTCCACGCTGGGTACGCTCTCAACTGACAGCGGACTGACAAACAATGCAGGTGAGGCCGTATTTACACTGTCCTATAACGGCGCAGGCGCAGGCACCGCAACCGCAACTGCCACATCCGTTGAGGGCAGCTTTCAGAACACCGTGAACATCAATGCGGTCAATGAGCCGCCGCCTTACGTGATTAGTATCGAATCGATAACAAATCCGAATGGCATAGCAACGGATAGCTTCTCAGATATTGCCCCACTCACAGTATTGATCAAACTCACAGACGCCGATGGCGTAACCGCTGTAGCGGGTGAAGTGGTCAATCTTGACACGTCCATTGGCACAATCTCTGATCCAGCGCTCGGTAGTCGAACAACCGATAGTAATGGTGAAGCAGTATTCACCGTCACCAATGATCAAGGCCTTAGCGGCGCGGGTACTATCACCGCATCTTATGACTCAAATGTGGGTGCTGTATCGGCACGGAGAAACGTTCAAGCTGCTATCGCCGACGATGTTTACACCATTGAGATCACCGCCGTTACCAATAACGGCATTATCGCCAACGGTAATCCCGTAACTATCACGGTTCAGCTTAGCTCTACCGATTCAAACTACCCAATTAGCAACCAAATCATTGATGCATCGACCACCGTTGGTGTTATCCAATCATCATCAGGCCTCAGAACGGATGCCAATGGTATTGCAACGTTCGAAGTGGCTGCGGGCACATTCGTTGAAGCTGGTACCGTGACCGTCAATTACTTTGACGCACCCAATGGCAGTGTCAGTGACACCACCAACCTGGCGGTAGAAGTGTCAACCATTGGCTTCAACCTTCAAATTGATACTCGAACGCCAACAGGTGACGTGAGCAATCAGTTCTCGGCCATCACGCCACTGATCGTCACTGTCTCTATCGTCGATGATACCGGTGCGGTTCAAGATATCGATGGTGAACCTATCTCACTAACAACATTGAACGGCATCATTACGCCACAGTCGGGTGCAACTCCGAATACGGGTAGTGCGCTGACCATCGATGGTACCGCTGAGTTTGTTCTAGCGTTCGATGGTACCTACGGTGCTACGGTGATTACCGCTCAATACGAGGCGGAATTACCCTACTACCTCAGAGCGAGCAAAGACGTTGAGGCGATCGCAGAGAATCCCTATGTCGTTACCGTCACAACATCAGCTGGCGATCTGACCATTAATAATCCGCTCACCCTCACTGCGACTGTACTCGATGGTAACGGTGATCCTGTCATCAACGAGGTCGTTCAATTAACGTCCACGCTGGGTACGCTCTCAACTGACAGCGGACTGACAAACAATGCAGGTGAGGCCGTATTTACACTGTCCTATAATGGCGCAGGCGCAGGCACCGCAACCGCAACTGCCACATCCGTTGAGGGCAGCTTTCAGAACACCGTGAACATCAATGCGGTCAATGAGCCGCCGCCTTACGTGATTAGTATTACTGCGATGACAGATGAAGCTGGCAACGCAACCAGTGAATACTCATTCAACGAGCCACTGACAGTTGTAGCAACACTCACTGACGGTACTAATCCGCTAGTGAATCGGGTGGTAAGCCTAGATCTGGACGGTATTGCAGGTGTGATCACGCCCCAGAATGGGTCGACGCTGACCGACGATGACGGTAAAGCAACCTTTACACTCAGCTACAATGATCAAACGGGGGCAGGTACAGTCGCTGCAACATTTGCTGGGCCACTGGCAACAGTCAGCGATAGCGCTAATGTCGAAGCCGTTGTTGAGGCTTTACTGCTTGGCAGCCTTGACGACACAGCCACATTTATCGACGGTGATATTCGTGCACTGCCGTCAAATGATGTGAGTTACCTCGGCAGTGTCGAACTCCTGTTTGCAGTAGCGAACAGCGCGGGAGAACTGGTCAGTACCGTTGAAAATATTCGAATTGAAAGCGCCTGTTTACTCAACGGTTTCGCATCACTTGATAGCGGTTTAGATGCCCAAACCATCGACGGTAGGTTATCTGTGACTTATACCGCCGATGCGGCCTGCGAAGATCGCGACGACACCCTGACCGCCACACTAGTCCAGCCCGGTATCAGTACGCCGCAAACCGCCTCTGTGACGCTCACTATTGGCGCAGCACCCGCTGCCAACGAGCGATTCATCACCTTTATCGACGCGACACCGCTTAATATCGCGCTTAAAGGTACTGGTGGTGGCACAACCTTATCTGAAAGCTCACTGGTGACATTTGAAGTGCGCGATGGGTCGGGTAACCCCGTCGCTGGAGAGACCGTTGATTTTGAGTTAAGTACGACGGTGGGTGGTATTGATCTGGTCGATACAGTGGCGACCACTAATGCCAACGGTCAAGTCAATGCGACCCTCTTGGCTGGTGTCATTGCAACATCCGTCCGCGTCATTGCGACTATAGAGCGCTCACCGGCAGATATGACGGACAGTCCAATATCCGTAGTTTCGGACGTCTTGAGCATTTCTTCTGGCATTGCTGCACAAGCGCGATTCTCAATCGCGGCTGAAGTACTCAACCCGCCAAATGCAGCGATAGTCGATGGCGTTGAAGTCGCTATTAGCATCAGTGCCTTCGATCGATTCGGCAATCCAGTCCCAGACGGCACTGCCATCACCTTTACCGCCGAATGCGGTGGTATAGGAACAGCAGGCCCAACAGGCGCCTGTCAAACTATAACGGGGCGCTGCTCTACTAGCTGGACGAGCCAGCCCGGCGCCGCGAGAACATGCCCGGCGAATCGTGTCACTATTCTGGCTCATGCCACAGGTGAGGAAGCATTTACCGATCAAGACGGTGATGGTTACTACACAACAAGCCCCAATGAGCCGTTTGTCGACAATACCGAGGCATACCGAGATGACGACGAGTCCGGTAACTATGACCTCGGCGAATTCTTTATCGACTCCGATACTAATGGTGTGTGGAACGATCAAACGCCGTCGGACACGGCGACAGGAATATTTAATGGCTTAGCGTGTCAAGTTGATAGTACAGACTGCTCGACTCAGCTGGTCAGCGTATTCGACAGCGTTGTACTCGTCGCAGGGCCGAGCGACAGTTCAGACCTTTTTGGCACGCTCTTTACTGCAGCAGGCACGCCATTATCACCCATCGGAACGCTAGCACCTGACAGCTTAACCGCAGGCAGCTATGTGATCGCCCTCGCTGACATCGACGGCAATGTACCGCCCTTGGGGACGGTCATAAGCGCAGAAGGCAACGGCGAATGCGAGGTCACTAGCGACAGTTATACGGTGCCCAACCTGAGTGCCCCATTTCCGATCTTGGCTGGTATCACAATTAGAAGCGAGCCAGACGACCCATCTACTGACGACTATGTCGAGATCACATGGTCGATTCCTGATGGCACTGGCAACGTGACACAAATCACATTTGACTGTATCCCGTGAGCCACGACGGTGTAATTTGATGCTTGTCTGCTAAAGCAGAGGCCTGAATAGGATAAAGCCCCCTACTCAGGCCTTTTTATTGCTGGCGCACAACGACTGGGATGGCAGTTTTTCGACGCATCGCGGTTACGTTCGCAACCAAAAGATACGAATCCAGATCGATCAAACGGTCTATGCAGCAACCCAAGTGGCATGGAATCCAGACGGTACACGATGCGGAATTTTGACTCGTGCAACCGGCCCTTGCTCGATATCCTGCGCATCAAACACTTGAAACCAGGATGTCCAATCACGGGTATCGGTCGCAAAATTAACCAGGTAACCCGCATCTTCGGCATCGGCGGTCGTGGCGCCCACCTTCGGTGCAAAAACTGCCTCGCTGCCAAATACGCCGTCACCGTAATGCCACTGCCAACGCTGGCCGGTTTCGTTGTCGTATTTAACCAGGCCGGTAAAGCGCAATGTGTGACCGCCCTCGCTTAATAACGGAATTCTTTGGTGATAGGCAAAACGACTTTTCTGCCCGCCAAATAGCGGATTCGTCTTGTTAAACTCGGTGTTTAAGTCGTCGATATCACCCTCACGCACCTCGCCGGTAAGCAAGTTAAAACGCCAGCGGTAGTTATTCGCTTCAAGGCGCATATAGGCCAACATATGGGCCAGCTCACCACCGCCATTATGCGCGGCAGGCATTGGGTTCACTGAGCGGCAGCCATCCATCGTGATCCAATCGCCGTCTTCCCAGCAATTGGATACATGTAAAATGTAGCAGGGTTCGCAATCAAACCAGCGCACTTCATGGCTCTGGCCGAAACGCGGAATGATACCAAAGCGCGTGGGTATATCTCGATGGAAGGTCAAGACGCGTAAATGGTGCTGCCGCAATACATCCATATCGTGAAAAAACGGCAAATCATGGAGTACCGAATAATTCTGCGTAAAACCAATGTCGTGGGGTAACCGCGGACCCGGCAGATCAATCGCCACTTCATGCAGTAACTTACCTTTGGCATCCGCAACACCATAGGTCAGGTAAGGTGGCTCATCACCATAATCAAAAAACAGCAGCTCGCCCGTCTGTGAATCAACCTTGGAATGCGCCGACATGCGGCGATGTTGACGCCCCTCTAGCTGAAAGGCACCGCGGGTTTCTAAGGTATTTGGGTCAAGCGCATAGGGATGACCCGCGTTATACCAAAGGCTTACCAGATCACCGTTTAACATCAGTAGATCGGTGTTCGAGGTATCTTTGATGCCAAACTGAGAAACACTGTAATCAAAGGGCCCCATGACGCCTGGCGAGGCTGAGCGACCGCTATTGCCCTCTTGGCTGAAAGCATCGGTATTCACCCAACGATTCACATAGCGTGGTCCAGCCTCGGTCAAGTGCACCGCATGCACCATGCCATCGCCGTCAAAAGGATGGTAACGATTCTTTGGCTGATGAACAGGATTCGGGCCGTTGCGGTAATAAGCACCACGCAAATCTGCGGGCAGCTCACCTTCAATGGTCAACGCGGTTGTATCATGCTCACTGTCAATTGGAGCATACATTCCGTGTAGATAAGGATTATCGAGCTGGTAAATCCATTGGGGGGCATCGTCAAAATGCGTCACTTCGCCCAAACACTCGGTCACCGTCGCAAATTGTGATGAGACGTCTGCTGCTGATAGATTCGCGGCCATGATTTACCCTTAAACTTTTGTTATCGACTCAGTGTATCGGCATAATCAAGCAATTAACAAAACTTTATTAGGGGCTATCATGCTGCTTCATCAACCGATTGATTTTCAGGCCAACAGACGTCCGAGCAATCCGGCGCTCAGCGCCCACGACTATGTCTGGGACTACGCAACACTTGTGCAACATTCCCATGATGTCGCGCGTTTACTGATCGATCATGGCATACAGCCCGGCGACCGTATTGGTGTGCTCGGACTTAACTCTGCGGCGCATCTCGCCATTTTTATTGGCGCCAGCCGGGTAGGTGCAGTAGCTGTATCGGTGAATTTTCGTTTGGCTCCGGTAGAACTGGCCTTCATTCTAGATGATGCGGGTGTCAGCTTACTTTTTGTGACCGACTCGAGCATTGCAGAGACTGTGACGTCAATGACGTCACACCGCCAAGGTGATACCGCAATCATCGGACATCATCCGGCCGCCACCATAACCTTTGATGCGTTGTTTCACGGCGGCGCGGCACCCTATAACCGCGATGTGAATGTCGATGAAAACGACCCGGCTATGCAGCTCTATACCAGTGGCACTACGGGTAAACCCAAGGGCGCTGTATTGAGTCATCGTAACTTGGTTTCACTACTGACCATGATGACGCTGGGTAACGACGGCCAATACACCAGCAAAAATACTGACTTAATCATTGCTCCGCTGTTTCATATTGGTGGGGCCGGCATTGCCTACATTGCTTTAGCCACTGGTGGTCACGGTATTTTACACGAGGCATTCGATCCAGTTCGCGTTGTCGAGACCATTCAGGAAGAACAAGTCAACACGCTATTCATGGTGCCCGCCATGATTCAAGCGATATGCAAACTGGTACCCAATGTTGAGCAATACGATTTGAGTTCGCTCGAACATATCGCCTATGGTGCCGCCCCTATCAGCGTGCCATTACTGAAAGAGGCGCTTGGCCTATTTAAATGTCGGCTATCACAGGTTTACGGCATGACTGAAACGGCAGGTACCGTCATCTCACTACCCCCCGAAGCTCACGATCGAGCACTTGCCGGAGAGGAGCATTTACTGCGTTCTTGCGGAAAAGCCACGGCAGGCAACGAAGTCAAAATTGTTGATGAAGACGGCGGGATGCTAGGACCGAACCAAACCGGTGAAATCTGTCTGCGCTCGGCAAGTAATATGCGCCATTATTTCAATCGCCCTGAGGCCACCGAAAAGACCTTGATCGATGGCTGGGTGCATACCGGCGATGCGGGCTTTGTCGATGAGCAGGGTTACGTCTTCCTTCGCGATCGCATTAAAGACATGGTTGTCAGTGGTGGCGAGAATATCTACCCCGTAGAAGTAGAAAACATTTTGGCAGGACTGCCCGGGGTGATTGAAGTTGCAGTCATCGGTATTCCCGACGAACGCTTTGGCGAGGCACTATTGGCAATCTTTGCGCTGAAACCTGGTGTCGAGTTAGATCTAGACATGCTGCTAGAGTTCTGCCGTGAAAAATTAGCAGGCTATAAAATTCCTCGACAAATCGCCTTTGTAGATGCACTGCCGAGAAACCCTTCGGGTAAGATACTCAAAACCACATTGCGCGAGCCCTACTGGGCAGGCCACGATCGACGCATCGGCTAACGCGATTCAGCTGGGCAAGATGTCGTAGCCAACGGTCATACGTTCGACATCTTCGCTCAACGGTTTAGTGCCGTGCCACATATACGAGGGAAAAACGACCAGCTGACCAGCGCAAGGCTTAATCCAGTACTCTGCAGGCAACGGCTCACGCGCGCGAAAACCGGGCTCACCAAATTTAATCCAACCTTCTCGACGTCCGGCATTGACCAGTTCGGGCACTGTCAAATAAAAGGCACTGCTCAACCAACCTGACGAATGAAAATGATTCTTATGGAAGCCTTGCTGTCGCAGCCTCACCGACCAAGAGTCCGAAAAGCGCATTGCGCCGGTATTGCGCTTGAGTAATGGGTGCGTCGAATCGACTGGCAATTGACTGATAATATCCAACAGCTGCCGCTCTAGTTCGCTCGCTAGCAACTGGATATGTTCATCTTGACGACTCAACAAATCATCAAGGGTTTGTGTGCCGTTAACCAGTGACTGCTCGGTAGGATGACGACGCGTATTATGGAGGCGCAGTAAAGTTTCACGCAGTGAGATAATAAAATCATCTGTGCTATCAAACCCTTTAGGTGCGTCAATTTCACGGACATTAACCAGCCGCTCATAGTCAAAGAGGCGGCGGTAAGCTGCTTTATCCCCTGCATAACGCAGCGCCGTCGCATACAGTGCCCACAGGCCTTGTCCTTCGGGATCCGCCGCAATCAAGGTCTCCAATAAAGAGACAGCACGTGCGTAGTCGATACCCGCAGCTAACAGCGCATTAGCTAATTCGCGCCGCGCCAAGGTGTCGTCTGGCGTAAGGGCCACGGCACGCTCAGCAGCACTGACGGATGCGTCAAAATCCCCCGACTCCCGCGCGACATAACTTAACTCAGCACTAAGCGCCGATGTTAAGGCGGTATCACGCGTTGATAGCAGCGCGTCAGACAACACGGTCCGGGCCGCCTCAGCTTGATCGCCGAGTAATAATTTACGCGCCAGTGGTATCGCAAGGCCACTATTTTTTGGACTATCGGCCAGTTGCTGGCGGTAGGAATTTAAATAGCTGGGATGTTCGATGACATCAAGATAACCGTTAAACCATTGATGTAGGTCAGGGTTATTAGGCTCGAGCGACAAGGCGTGCTCATAAGCGGCGATGGCTTCTTCTTCACGGCCAGCCTGAGCCAACGCACTGGCTAAATTGACATGCACGGAAGCAGAATTCGGTGCCAAGCGCGCTGCTTGCCACAAGGCATCAACCGCAGGATCAGCCCAGCCGAGCACTTTTAAGCCGATACCCAAACCATTCAAGGCCGGCGCATTATTCGGGTCAAGATCGAGCACTTGCTGAAACAAACCCACCGCACCGTTTTGATTACCTTGATGCTGGAGTGACTGAGCCAGACCGATAGTGGCATTAATATGATCGGGTTTTAATTCAATTACCTGTGCAAATTCAGCCTCGGCTGCCGAATAGTCATTGAGATCTAATAGCGCCCTGCCCAGATTAACTCGCGCGGGCAAGTTGCTTGAATCTAATACCAATGCCTCTTGATATCGGGCGACTGCCTCAGGCAGACGCCCCCACTGACGATAAAGATTGGCAAGATTAGTAATGACATGTGGCTGTGCTGGCATCAAGGTTAGAGCGCGTAAAAACGCTTCCTCTGCCGACGGAAAGTTCTCTAAACCTTTATAGGCAAGTGCAGCTAACTGCCAGGCATCCGTCACTGAGGCCGCATCACTCATCAGCGGCTGAAGCATATTTAAGGCTGCTCTAAAATCTCCAGACTGCAACTGCGCTGCTGCCATCTGCAAAGTCTGTGTTTTAGTCACGGATTCGTCCCTCACTCTGTTTTTGCTCTATTTGATAATTGTATTGGATCACAATGCACCCTCATCAAACTAGTGAGCGCATTAAATCGCATCTGCTAACTAGGTGCATAAGGCACTGGGTAAATATCCGAGGCAGGGCAATTGGGCTCGCATAGCCCACCTTAGAATACTAGGGATTAATTTCTTGGCTGCGCCAACCCGCTGACACCCGATCGCTATAAAAGCGTCGCTGTGTCGGCTGTAGCTGCAGATGATCAACAGCGCAAACTGTCAGCGCGAGCACGCTAAAGGTGTCAGGTGGACCCTGGTTTTCGTCAGTGGCAAGCGGCGTACTCAAGACATCAGGGCCGGTACACGGATCCCCAGGCAACGGCCAGTAAAATTGCGCCCGCACTGCGTCGGATAAATTCTGCCAAATCGCTGATCGCTGATCAGATTCATCGCGCGCTGCGCTAAAAATCTGCATCTGCCCGCGCAATCTAAATTGCTCCCAAGACTCGGGGAAATACCACGACAGCTCGCAACGGTCGTCCCCCCGTAACTCGCTGATCTTATTACTGCGATTATCTGTCACGAACAGAGGTGACTCGGTGTCTTCCAGAAAACCGCGAAACACCAAGGTACGATTGCGCGGCGCACCATCTAAGCCCACGGTGGCCATCTGTAGGTAACGACTTTGCGGCTGCCTGTTAGCTGCAATGGCACTTTTTAATGCTTCAAACCACTGGTATTCCAAGTCGCTCTCCTGGGATCTTTATTCGCGCCAGTTTACCGCAAGCCTCGCCTAACATCGTGTTAATCTATAAGCACACTGTTTTGCGAAGTGCCACCATGACTTTTGTTCCCGCTGATAACAACCACGCTATTTTCGCAGCACTGATGCTGATCTCAGGTATTGCATTCCTTTTAGAACGGACGCGTCTGGGTAGCCAGCTAACCGGTGCAGTCATCGCTATATTACTCGCCATCGCATTGGCCAACCTAGGTGTAATTCCACACAACGCGCCCGCTTACAGCTTTGTTTTTAGCGATATCGTGCCAGTGCTGATTCCGCTCTTTCTTTTTCAAGCAGACTTACGCCGACTGGTTAAGGAAGCTGCACGGACGACAGTCGCGTTTATGTTTGCCGCGCTAGGGACTGTTCTTGGCGTACTCGTCGCTATAAGCATACTGGATGTCAGTACGCTAGCCGCTGCAGCAGACATTCCCCCAGAGGCACGTGAAGGCGCTATTGCTGGTTTGTTTGCATCGACTTATATCGGTGGCTCAGTGAACTACGCAGCCCTTGGCGAAATTACCGGACTGAATCAAGACGCCTCTTTTTTCTCTGCAGCCACTGCCGCTGATAATTTGTTCAGCGCAGTCTATCTCAGCTTACTCGCGCTGGTGCCTGGTTGGCGTTGGATTGCCCGCAGGTTTAGCCCACATAAAATGGTCGCAGTGGATCATGAGCAGCAAGTGAAGATCACGGCCCAGTCGCTCTGCCTCGCCATTGCTGCAGCGGTATCATTAGTCGCCATTAGCGACGCTTTGGTGGCCCTCTTTGAACTAAGCGGCATGCGCTATGTCATTTTGAGTGCATTGACACTAATTCTTGCGACCGCACTGCCACGCGCACGACATTGGTTTGCAGGTGCATTTGAATTGGGCGTCGCGTTGTCATTTGCATTCTTCGCCGCCATTGCCGCGGGCGCCGATATTCCGGCTATGATTTCAGTCGCGCCCATGCTCATTGCTTTAGTTTTAATACTCTTGTCTGTTCATATGGTGGTATTGTTTGGTCTAGGGGCACTGTTTAAACTGACTTTGCCAGAGCTGATCACCGCTTCAAACGCCGCTATTCTTGGCGCCACTACCGCACCTGCACTGGCAGCCACTAAGGGCTGGCATGACCAGGTTACCCCAGGGGTTTTGGTCGGGGTGCTCGGCTATGCCATGGGCACTTTCATCGGTACTGCGCTGTTTAACTGGCTTTAGATTCTGCGTCGCTGGTCGGTAAATACTTAGCATTTGAAAAACGCCTAGTTTTGTCATCTACGCTAGTAGACTGAGCGGTCCATCGGATATACGCAAAGAATGCGTTATCTGTAGCAAGATGACTTTTAAAAAACGGTATTTAAACGGCGCAACATGCCGACATTGACGTGACACCGCGCATCAAGCCAACAAATGCTGCAGTCGCTCAATCACCTGTGCTAAATCTGCGTCCTTATAGGGAATCGCGCTACCCGCACCCCAAACTGGACCGGGCCATGTCTGATCATTAGGGAATCGCGCCACGTGATGGATATGTAGCTGAGAAACAATATTGCCAATGGCCGCAACGTTCATTTTATGCGCCGAAAAATAACCCGACATTTGCTGCGTTAAACGTAGTGACTCCCGTCCAAGCTGCGCCTGATCATCTGCATCAAGTTCAAAGATCTCGCGGGTTGCGTTGCGCCGTGGCACAAGCACAAGCCATGGATAGCGAGCGTCATTCATCAGTAAGACTGACGACAAAGGCCATTCACAGATTAGAACTGTGTCACGCTGCAATCGCGGATCTAAAGTAAATGTCACTAACGGTTCACTCGACATCACGACCCCCATTGTCTGATACGGCTAGCGCTTGCACTCGGGAATATAGGTAGTCTGTTAGCACCTGTCGGCCACTGAAATTGCGGTATTCTTGCGGCAATATGGGTTCACCTATGCGCAATGGTATCTGCTCCCCAAAACGCCGCAGCGCTTCATGCATCAACATGGCCATACGCAAAGGTTCGGCGATATGGGATGCCACATGGAACGGCCGGCTATTCTGGCCAAAAAAGAACACGGGTACCACGATCGGTTGATGGGCCAAAACCAATTTGGCCGCAAAGGTTGTCCACGGGCCATCCGCTACTTGACCAAACCCAAGGCCGCTGGCAGTAGACACCATGCCAGACGGAAACAGTATCAGCGGGATGTGGTCTGCGAGGGCCTGTCCCGCCAGCTGCTTAGCGCGAATATTCCGCTTGGCAGCATCTTTATTCTCTGCGAAGTCGATCGGGATAAAATGCGGTGCAATATGACGATCTTGACACAGTAATGAATTAATAACGACGCGAAAATCCGCACAGACGCGCAATGCGATATTGCACATAACTAGGCCATCGAGGATGCCGAAAGGGTGGTTGGCGATAAAGAGCACAGGACGATTTGCCGGTATCCTCTGCAGTGGCGCGTCATCGAAATCGAGTTGGGTTCGGCTAACCTTTAGCGCTTCCTGGAAAAACTCTACCGACGATAACGATCGTTCTCTGAGCGCATAATAATGCGCCTCCATCGTCTGCCGACCCAGTAGCCGCTCTAAGCCCCGCGTCATTTTTTGCGTGAGCCAACCCGCATCCGCCGACTCATAGGTGAGTGCCGGCTTCTCGCGAAGATAGGATTCAAAAAGTGGATCTATCGTTAACGCCATTTGCTCAGTGACCTAAATATTCGATAACTAAAAACCTAAACGCGTGTTTTACCACGCAGCCATCACAATATATAGACGCCACTTACAGCCAGGGCAAAGACGACCGAATTCCTTAGCTATAACCCCAGGGTCTCAATGAAGGATTGATCGCCATAATCAAAATGCCCAATGTGGCAATTAACCACAAGCCTGCCTCGGGTGAAAGCGGGAACCCTATGAACGGTGCGGCTATTACACCCACACCACTGAGTACAGCAACCGCTCGCCAGACAATCGATCTAATACCGTGGCTAACATCCGACGCCCAAAACACACCGAGCAGCGCGACTGTAACTATGGCGCCGCCCCACGATATCAGTAGTCGATCTGAAGCGTAAAGATCCCCATGACGTATGAAGTGAAGGTTACGCTCCAGGCCCGTCGCCAAGCCCAGCAAGCATAAGATCAACGGCAGATGCAGCAGCATCCAAAATACGGCTCTGCGCTGGTGTCCATGAAATTGGATATTGGACAGCATGCCGAAGTACATACGCCAAAGTCCATAAATCGTCAGCACACAAAGCAGCCCATACATCAATGCTATTGGCGTTAGGCTGCTCACTTCTTCACTAACATGGGCGATGGCTAAAAATGCCTCGCCTAACGTAAGGCACACTAAGAGACCCATGCGTTCCGGAATATGCTCTGCATTAAAGACTATATTTTTATCCAAGAAGAACGCCAGTAACGGGATAAACACCTGAAGCAATGCAGCCGATAAGAACAGCTGCTCTCTAACGACTGCATTGTCACTCCATTTCTATAATGCTGTTGAACCAAAGGCCCGCCATGGAACGATTCGGCCAGCGCTTCGCCGGCGTTCTGACACCTATTTGCTGCGCAGCAGTTAGTTCAATAAACCAACTCAAGCCTACTTCTGTAGGAACAGGGCTACCCGGCCAAGTTCCCCGTGATCAAGCCAAATACCCCTGCACTCGCCGCAGCGATTTAGAAAGACATTTGAGTCATAGGCGTAATTAAAAGATTCCGTCGCCCCAAGACAGCGCGGACACGACTTAATTGACGCGTCTGAATCCTGGTGCTGCCGTGTCTTCTGCGCTGGAGCTTTTTTACCTTCAGGAATTTTGCCTTGTCTTATTAGTTCATTGACGACTGGTGTCAACTCACCCTCGTCGCACCAAAGACCACCACAATAATCACAGAAATCAATCTCATGCCCTGCAAACGCTAGCGCTTTCAGTTCGGCATCACAAACGGCACATTTCATACGCACTACCTCCTTATTCAAGTCCAACCGCCAACCGTTAACGAACTGAGCGGCCGGTGAGGCACCCATGTAACTAACGGGTGGGTTCCAACATAACTCGCTAACATCTCACCAAAATCTCAACTGAACCCGCAGATTATCGCAGACTATTGATATGCCGGATATAACGCACCTGAAGCCAGCCAAGACTCGATCCCTTTTTTACACGCATAACGGTCTCGTTATCTCGCCTGGACCGCCATCTAACACGGCGCATTGCTGCCTATGGCCCCTCATCGGCCGATACTGGTACCTAGACGCCAAGCTCTCTGACCCTAGACCAACCCGGCACATCAAACCGCCAGATCAATGATCGGCATTACACCGTACAACGGTGGTTCGCTTTGCTTGTCGTGCTGCCATTAAACTGGCCGTTATAACTTCCTTGGCCCATCACTTTGCTGCTGACCACATGGTCAAGTAGGTGATGTGTACGGTTGAAAATACCACTAACCTACACTAAACCCGTAACAACGTCAGAACATCAAGACGAATGGAATCTTGCGCCTACCTTCGTTTTTTACGCTCTCACATCAACCTACATGATGTTTGTGCTAAAGCCATATCACCCGAGCGATTGCGCCGGTGTTCGTGATATTTATAGACTAACAAAGTCTCTTTGGCTTAGACTTCTGTCTGCTAATCACGACTCAACCTCTATTATGCCTAGTATGACGTTAGGGAAATTTGGCTACCCCGATACATTATTGCGAACCTATAAGCATTGGCATGTAT
>CAWUXF010000015.1:0-61944 GCA_963926325.1 uncultured Luminiphilus sp.
CTCCCTAATAACAAGCTTGCCATGAGCATTGGGATCGCTTCGGTGGGCAAATTTAGCATCAGTGCAAACAATGGTGATACCAATGTTAGTGTAACGCCGCTCAGCAACCAATGCGCGATAACCTGCGATAAGCTTACTAGCGCTAACGGGTGACTAGCCAGTGCTAACTGCTCAAGACTGCCATCCTCAAAGTCAGCGGCAAACAGCTGTCCGCTTACGGTCAAATTCGACAGCAGTGCCACCACCCATAAGATACCCGGTGCGAGTAATGCCAGCTGCTCTGGATTCGGCCCAAGACCGATTGGAAATAGTGCCACCACCATCACAAAGAACAGCAGAGGATTGAGAATCTCGCCCGGTTTACGCACGCCCACCCGCAACTGACGACAGGTCTGAGCCCACAAGAATTGAAAGAGATCAGGCGGCATATTGACTGAGCTCCAGCACCCGCAATCGGTCACCAAAGCGGTTCGGCTGATGCGAGGTGAAAATGATACCGCCGCCTTGATCAATGTGTCCGACAAGCCGCGCCTCCAAAAGTGCCGCACCGAGCATATCAATGGCCGTGAATGGCTCATCTAACAGCCAGAGGGGCTCATCAGACAGCCAAAGGCGCGCTAAGGCCACACGGCGCTGCTGACCCGCCGACAAATGATGGATCGGCGTCTCCTCGTAACCTGCCAGAGATACCGCGGCCAACGCTGCGACAATGGCATCATCGTCATTCGCCACCTGACCACTGGGATGCCAGCGCAAATTTTCAAGCGGCGTCAAGGTCGGCTTTGTCGACGGTAGATGTCCTAAATACAAGAGCGACTCCGGTCGTTCAATTTGGCCCGTAACGCCCAAGCGCCCGAGTCCAGCTAGGGCGCGTAGCAAGCTAGTTTTACCCGCCCCATTGGCACCTGCCAACTGTAAAATCTGCCCGCGCTGCAGGGTGAAATTAACACCCGTCAAGACGCAGCGATAACCACGTTCAATCGCGACATCGCGCGCACAGACCAAAGATTCTGACATTTAAAGATTGACCATCTTGATGTCCGAAAGATAAACCTCTTTATCAACTTCAATCTTTAAGTCTTTGAAGTTGAATAAGTTTAAGTCTGCCAGCTGCGATGGGGCGACATTACTGATCGCCTTAAAAATTGTTTCGGTTCGCCCCGGATACTGCTGCTCCCAGGCATTGAGCATTCTTTTGATCTCAACGCGCTGAAGGTTCTTTTGGGAACCGCATAAGTTGCAAGGAATGATTGGAAACTGCAATGCTTCGGCGTAACTTGCAATGTCCTTTTCCTTACAATAAGCCATCGGGCGGATGACCACGTTCTTACCGTCGTCGCTGAGTAGCTTGGGCGGCATTGCCTTTAACTTGCCGGCAAAAAACAAATTCAAAAATAAGGTTTCGACGATATCGTTCTTATGATGCCCTAGGGCAATCTTGCTGGCGCCGATCTGTTCCGCAAATCCATAGAGCGAGCCTCTGCGCAAGCGCGAGCAGAGCCCGCATGTGGTCTTACCTTCGGGAATCAGCGATCGGACAATACTGTAAGTGTCTCGCTCAAGAATGTAATAGGGAATACCAACTGATTCCAAATAGGCAGGTAACACCTCTTCAGGAAAACCCGGCTGTTTTTGGTCCATATTGACGGCGATGAGCTCGAAATCGATGGGCGCACTCTCACGCAGCTGCATCAACACATCGAGCATGGCATAGGAGTCTTTCCCCCCCGACACACATACCATGACCTTATCACCCGCTTCGATCATGTTGTAATCAACAATGGCATGACCCACATGACGACGCAGCCGCTTACGCAACTTGTTAAATTCAGTCTTCTGGCGCCGCGGATCTCGGCTGGCGGTCGTATTGGTAGAAGGAGCACCCATGCGCGTTCAAATTCGTTGTAAATAGCGGTGTATCATAGGAAAAGCGGCGCCGCTAAGCAAAACAGTTCTGCACAATGATGACGGTTATTTGCCAACGCGATGACATGCAACTTGAGTTTTGTCTCTCAGAAGCCGAAAATCCCCCCCACGATGGCCAGACTCTCGGGCCCACTGCCACATTTACTTCAATAAGGACGGATCCATGAAAGCACCTGTTCGTGTCACAGTTACCGGCGCCGCCGGCCAAATTGGCTATGCCCTGCTATTTCGTATTGCCTCTGGCGCGATGCTCGGCGAAGACCAGCCAGTTGTTTTACAGCTGTTGGACATCACACCCGCCATGGAAGCACTGAATGGCGTTCGGATGGAACTTGATGACTGCGCTTTTCCGCTGCTCGCGGATGTTGTTTGCACCGATGACCCAAACGTCGCGTTTAAAGACAGCGACTACGCACTGCTTGTCGGTGCGCGCCCACGCGGCCCCGGTATGGAACGCAAAGATTTACTCGAAGCCAATGCCGCGATTTTCTCGGTTCAAGGTAAATCGATCAATGACCATGCGTCGCGTGATATCAAAGTATTAGTCGTTGGCAATCCTGCCAATACCAATGCACTAATTACCCAACGCAACGCGCCCGATATCAATCCACGCAATTTTACCGCCATGACCCGCTTAGATCACAATCGTGCGATGTCACAGCTGGCTCAAAAGACGGGCACTACCGTCAATGACGTCACTCAAATGACCATTTGGGGTAATCATTCTGCAACCCAATATCCCGACCTGTTTAATGCTCAAGTCAAGGGTGAGGACGCCATGAGCTTGGTCGATCAAGCCTGGTACGAGGCTGACTTTATTCCTACGGTTCAACAGCGTGGTGCAGCCATCATCAAAGCGCGCGGGGCTTCTTCTGCGGCGTCTGCCGCCAATGCTGCAATAGATCACATGCATAGCTGGGCCCTCGGCACACCAGCAAATGACTGGGTATCTATGGGCGTTTACTCCGATGGCTCTTATGGCATCGCCGAGGGTCTCATCTACTCGTTCCCCTGCCGCTGCGTCAATGGCGACTGGATTATCGTTCAAGGCGTCGAGATCGGTGAGTTCAGCCAGAATAAAATGCTCGCCACAGAAACCGAGTTGTCTGAAGAACGTGACGCCGTCGCGCACTTACTCGGTTGAAGCCTTGCCACGCGCGTCATAATAAGCGCGCGTGGTTTGTCCCTGCCGTGCAAATCAGCCTCAAGGGACACAGCCACTAGGCGTCGCGCAGCACCTGCAAAGGCGGTACCGTTGTCACCTTACGACAGCGCCAGACACCCAGTGTACCAATCGCTAAAGCACTCATCAGCAGCCCGACAGGCCAAAGCCTAGGGCTGGCTTGATACCTTAAATCTAATACTTCGGTCTGCAATACGTATGCTGCTAGCTCCGCACCGATCACCGCAAGTAAGCCCGCACACAGTCCAAGCACGGTAAACTCAATCCACAGGGCGCCGAGTAATAAGCGCTGCCTAGCGCCAAGTGCACGCAGTAACGCACTCTCACGCATGCGCACATCGACACTGGCCTGTACCCCGGCGATCAGTACCAATGCCCCCGCCAGCAAAATAATCCATAGCACAAGTCCGATTGCCTGCCCTACCTGGCTGACGATCGATTGTATCTCTTTGATGACGATATCGAGTTCAATCACGGTGACGGTTGGGAAACTGCGAACCAGGGTATTGAGCTCGCTTTTTTGCGCGTCAGGCAGATAAAAGCTCGTCATGAACATGCTCGGGTATGTCGCTAAAACGTTACGTGGAAACACCATAAAAAAGTTCGGCCGCATCGTCTGCCAGTCAACCTCCCGAATACTGGCTATTTTAGCGTCAAAACTTTCAGCTGCGATGCGTATTGTGATCACATCACCTAGCTCTGCGCCAAGCCGCTCTGCAAAACTTTGCTCGACGGACACCAGCGCCTCTGAGGTATCCGCAGGCCACCACAACCCAGCCAACAACGTATTTTCGGGTGGCAAGGTATCTGACCAGGTGAAATTAGCTTCCCGTTGTCGACGTTCCTCAGAGGGCTTTTCACCGTCTGCTAACGGTTCCCCATCGACGGCCATTACACGCCCGCGAGTCATTGGGTAAAGCGGCTCGCGTTCGATGGCACGCTGCGCCAGAAATTGCGTCATTGCCGCGACCTCTTCGGGCGCTAGATTGAGCATAAAGTGGTTCGGCGTACCGGGTGGAATTTGTGCCTGCCATTGATCGACCAATGAAGTACGAACCATAGTCAGCACCAACAACATCATGATTGCGACCGCAAAGATCACCATTTGCATGGCATTAGCATTGCCGCGTCGTTGCAGTCCCGCCAAAGCTAGACGCCAGACGCTGCCGGCGCGCATGCCCACCGTGCGACTCCCGCTGAGGAGCAGCTTAGCTAACAAAAAACCGCATCCAACAGTTACCGACAGGCCCGAAACCACCGCGCCTGTCAGCCAGAGGTCACCGGAATACCACCACATCAAGGCAAAAATTGAGACCGCGCCAACCAACCAATCGATCGGCCGCTGCGTAGTTGGTGCATCAACATCTCTGCGCAACACCCGCAGCGGTGGCACCGTGCTCAAGCGTCGCAGCGGCGGCCATGCAAACGCACCCAAACAGACTAAAGCCGTAGTTGCACCAATAATGTAGGGCTCTGCACCGGAACTACCCGCAGATTCAGGTAACTGCTGTGCAAATATTTGGAAAAATAAAGATTGGATACCCCAGCCAACACCAGACCCCAAAACGATAGCCAGCGCGCCCAGCAGTAGTAAACTTTTGCCATAAAGCCAAGCGATACGCTCAGAACTAGCGCCGAGGCTTTTCATGATCGCGACATAGTCCGTATGTCGTTCACCAAAACGGCGGGCTGCCAAGGCAATAGCCGCAGCCGCTAATACCACCGCCAGGCTTCCGGCTAGCAGTAAGAACCCGCGGGCTCGATCAAGCGTTCTGGATACGCTGGGCTGACTATCCGCCAAGCCAAGTAGGCGCTGACCCTGGCTAAGCAGAGGTTTGATCTGTTCACCATAGGTATCTAACTGCTCAATGTTACCGCGCAATAACAAGCGCCAATTGACCCGACTGCCTGGCTGAATGACGTCAGTGGCGGGAATGTCAGCAAGATTCATTAATAACCGCGGGCCATAACCAAACATCGCACTACCACTATCTGGCTCACTACGAATTGCACCGACTACCCGCAGGGTGCGCTTGCCTACCGTCACCTGATCGCTCATCGAGACATCCAGCAAGGCAAAGAGTCTCGGCGCCAGCCATACTTCGCCCACCGCAGGTACTTGTTTCACTTCACTCGCGGGGCCAAAAGCGCTGTCGCTTAAGCGCAATACACCACGCAGTGGATATCCATCGCTTACCGCCTTTACTGACGCCAGATACATGTTTTCGTCGCCAGCAAATACCATAGACGGGAAAGTTAAGGTTTGTGCGGTAGTTAAGCCGCCATTCACGGCTTGCTCTATCCACGCGTCGGGTATCTCTCGGCTACTACTGACGACCAGATCCGCCGCCAAAAAACGCAAGCTCTCACTTTCAAGCGCCGACTGTAATCGCGATACAAAGGCGCTAATCCCGACAACAACAGCCACCGCGAGCACCAAGGCGGTGAGCAGTATGGTCAGCTCACCGCTGCGCCAGTCGCGCCACAACAGCGTGCGCGCACTCAGCGCCGCAGACGATCCTGACATTAAACTGCCTCCAGTATTTGACCGCTGTCCATATGAAAGCGCCGCATACAACGCGCTGCAAGTCGATCATCGTGTGTAACCAACACCAGCGTTGTGCCTTCGGTCGCATTCAGTTCGAACAATAATTCAATAATACGACTGCCCGTTTCACTGTCTAAATTGCCGGTTGGCTCATCCGCAAATAAAATGGCGGGTTGCGCTGCAAACGCTCGTGCAATGGCCACACGCTGTTGCTCGCCACCGGACAGCATAGTCGGATAATGATCAAGTCGCTCCCCTAGACCGACACGGGTCAAATAATCGTTTGCCCGACGCTCTGCATGGTCGGCACCGGCCAACTCAAGGGGCAGCATGACATGCTCGAGCGCAGTCAATGCGGGCAGTAACTGAAACGACTGAAAAACAAAACCAACCTTCTGAGCACGCAAAGCTGCCCGTGCGTTTTCATCTAGCTCAGCCAAAGAAATACCATCGATCACGACGTCACCACCACTGGCCGTATCTAAACCGGCCATTAATCCGAGCAAAGTCGACTTTCCAGACCCAGAAACCCCTACAATGGCCGCTGTCTCGCCAGACTTGATGTCTAGGCTAACGCCTTTCAAAATATCAAGTGACCCATTGGCCACCGGCACATGTTTAAGGAGATTATTTACTTTGATCATATTTTTGTTCCTCCGCCCGATAATACGGCTCGCGCTGCTGAGTGGATTGTGCCTGTTGCTCACGGCACCTATTTCAGTGCAACCCGCGCAGGCTACAGGCGAGGTAACATCGACGATACTTGTCTTGGGCGACAGTATCAGCGCCGGCTATGGAATGACATTAGAAGCGGGCTGGATCGCCCTTTTAAACGATCGACTGAAAACCGAACACCTCAACTGGCATGCCATAAACGCCAGTATCAGTGGCGACACCACCGGTGGCGGCTTGCGTCGACTCCCCGCCCTGCTAGACAAGCATCAGCCCGACATTGTCGTCATTGAACTCGGCGGCAACGATGGTTTACGCGGCTATCCCATCAAGCAGTTGAAACAAAATTTACAGGTCATGACCACGCAGGCGCAAGACAGTGGTGCGCATGTGCTCATTATGGGCATGGAAATTCCGCCTAATTTCGGCGAGCGCTACACAAGCTTATTTCGCAAAGTGTTTAGCGACGTCGCGGCAACTAGAAACGCTGCCTATGGTGAATTTATGCTTGCCGGAGTCGCCACTGACCGGGCGTTGATGCAAGCCGATGGTATTCATCCGACGGCCGATGCGCAAAGCTTACTCCTTAACAACGTTTGGCAAAGCCTGTATCCGTTAATAAATCTCCAAAGCAACGGGGGTCGCCCATGAATAACAAAGCCCAGTCGGCCCTGCGCAGTACTATCGAAACGATTATTTTTGGTACCACCACGCCGGCCGGGCGCACATTTGATCTCGGACTACTGGCAGCCATCATTTTTAGCGTCAGCGCGGTGATGCTCGATTCAATAATGAGTTTGCACGCAAAGCACGGGCTGCTACTTCATAATATCGAACTCGTTTTCACGCTTATTTTTACCATCGAGTACGTGACGCGTATCTGGTGTGTTCAACAACGGCGCGCTTATATATTTAGCTTTTGGGGCGTGGTCGACCTGCTCTCAATTCTCCCAACCTATATCGCACTAGTGATTCCAGAGGCCGCACCGCTACTCATTATCCGGCTATTGCGTGTGATGCGTATTTTTAGAGTCTTGCGCATGTTTGAGCTGATGCATGAGTTCCACGAGATCATCACCGTATTGCGCAGTACCGGCCGGGCTATTTTGGTGTTCTTTGCACTGGTTTTTATTGTGGTCATCATCTTCGCTTGCTTAATCTATGTTGTCGAAGGTCCAGAGCACGGGTTTTCGAGTATTCCAATGAGTATTTATTGGGCCGTAGTGACCATTACCACCGTTGGATACGGTGATATCATTCCACAAACCGGGTTTGGTCGGGCCATCGCTTCACTGGGGATGCTGCTCGGCTATTCAATCATCGCAGTGCCAACGGCCATTATCACCGCCAAGCTCTGGGAACGCTTAAATAGGCGCCGAGATCAGAATATCAGCTGGAATTGTCCGGTCTGTGCTCGCCCCGGCCACACAGAAGATGCGGATTACTGCAAGTATTGCGGATCTGCACTTGATGTCCCTGCAGAATTGCGTAAAACCGTCGAATCAATTGATGAATGAGACTCCAATGAACAGTGCAACAGCGCCAAAGGCTATCGATAGCTACCGAAAATACTGGGCAGAGTGTCTCGGTCCCGCACCGGTGCTACCCATGTCGCGCGATGAAATGGACGCCCTAGGTTGGGATAGTTGTGACATTATCATCGTTACTGGCGACGGCTATGTGGACCACCCAAGTTTTGGCATGGCGGTCATTGGTCGCGTACTTGAGGCCCAGGGTTTTAGAGTCGGGATAATTTCGCAGCCCGACTGGCACAGTGCAGAGCCGTTCAGAGCGCTCGGCAAGCCCAATCTTTATTTTGGGGTTGCTGCCGGCAACATGGATTCGATGATCAACCATTACACAGCGGATAGAAAGCGACGTAACGATGACGCTTATACACCGGGTGACGTGGCCGGACGAAGACCTGATCGTGCGGTCACCGTATACAGCCAACGCTGCCGCGAGGCCTACAAAGACGTTCCCATTGTGCTGGGTGGTATTGAGGCCAGCCTGCGACGCATTGCTCACTATGATTATTGGAGTGAAAAAGTACGCCGATCGGTGCTGCTCGACAGCGGCGCTGACTTACTGACCTTTGGTAATGCTGAGCGGGCGATCATTGAAATTTCACATCGCCTTGCCAGCGGCGAAGCGATTGGCGATATTCGCGATATCCGCGGCACGGTGTTTGTCACCAAGCAGACCGAGGCTGGGTTCGTAGAAATTAATTCCACGAGCGTCGATGTTATCGGTGCGGTAGATCCCCATCTCAATCCCTATGAGGGCATGGAACCTGAGAAGTGCGATACCGCCAGTGAAGCGGCGATGGAGCCCGTAGCTGAGCCTATTACTCTGATCGCCGCCAAAGAACCCGAACGTTCGGTTATTCGTTTGCCGAGCTTCGAAGCGGTCAGTAGCGACCCAGTTTTGTATGCACACGCATCACGAATCTTGCACAAAGAGACCAACCCTCACAATGCATTACCATTAATACAAGCCCATGGCACACAAGATATTTGGCTCAATCCGCCCCCGCTACCGCTGGAAACTGACGAGCTCGACTGGGTCTTTGAGCGCACTTACACCCGCCTTCCACACCCCAGCTATGGCAATGCCAAAATCGCCGCGTTTGACATGATCCAGCACTCAGTAAATATCATGCGCGGTTGCTTCGGTGGATGTACCTTCTGCTCTATCACCGAGCATGAAGGGCGCATTATTCAGAATCGTTCAGAGGACTCGATTATTCGCGAAGTTGAGCGAATCCGCGATACGAGCCCGACGTTTACGGGCGTCATCTCAGACCTCGGCGGCCCAACCGCTAACATGTGGCGCCTGGCCTGTAAGAGTAAGGAAATTGAAGCAAAGTGTCGCAAACTAAGCTGTGTTTATCCGGGTATTTGCAAAAACCTAAATACCGATCAAACACCACTGATTGATCTATATCGACGCGCTCGATCGGTACCCGGCGTGAAAAAAGTTTTGATTGCGTCTGGATTGCGCTACGACATTGCCGTAGAAAACCCCGAATACGTCAAAGAGCTGGTTACCCACCACGTAGGCGGTTACCTGAAGATCGCACCTGAACACACCGAGGGTGGGCCATTATCAAAGATGATGAAGCCCGGCATCGGCACTTACGATAAGTTCAAAGCGATGTTCGACAAATACACTAAAGAATCTGGGAAGAAACAGTACCTCATCCCCTACTTCATCGCCGCGCACCCGGGTACTGCCGATGAAGACATGCTCAATCTTGCGCTGTGGTTGAAACAGAATAAGTTTCGGGCGGATCAAGTACAGACCTTTTACCCATCCCCCATGGCAACCGCTACCGCCATGTACCACACGGGTAAAAACCCACTCAAACGTGTAACGCGCCATAGCGAGCGAGTCGGCACCGTCCGACAATTATCACAGCGCCGGCTGCACAAGGCATTTTTACGTTATCACGATCCAGATAATTGGCCAGAGCTGCGTGAAACACTAAAGAAGATGGGTCGAAAAGACCTCATAGGCAATGGCAAAATGCATTTGGTGCCGTCTCGACAACCCCCTAAGCGACATCGCCTAGTCGACGCCTCTAGTACGCCATTCGCGACGCAACACAACGGCTTACCTGGACGAAATCTTAAAAATCCATCAGATAGAACGACTGCGGGTCGAGGTGCCAAAAAAGGAGGCCCATTCACCGCCAAGAGTCGTACGACAAAACCACATAAAAAATAGCGCTATCAGGCGACCCATGAGCCCACGGGGTGGTCTTGCGCTACGTATTCTGACACCGCTGAATAAACTCCCCGAGTAGCCTAAACTCACGTTGCCGGGGGGTTTTCTTTCGCCACATCAACCCAATTTCGCGTGATACTTGGCTTTGATCGAAGGTCTGCGTGACCAAACCAGTACCACTAGTAATGCCGGCATCAACGGCCATTTTGGGCAGTAGCGTAATGCCTATGCCATTGGCGACCATCTGAACAATCGTCGATAGCGAGGTAGCCTGGTACGGAACAGAGATTTGGCTGTCGCGCAGTTTACAGGCCTCCAGTGCGTGCTCACGAAGACAGTGCCCATCTTCTAACAACAACAAATCTTCGCCTTTAAGATCTTGTGTAAGCAGACCTACTTTGTTGGCCAGTGGATGGTTTGCGGGGCTTGCAAGTAAGAAGTCGTCCTCAATCAGGGGCATAACATCTACATTGTCTGCAGGAAATGGTAAGGCCAATAAAAGAATATCCAGCTCACCCCTGTTAAGCGCTGCGACCAGTGTTTCGCTCAACCCCTCACGAATAAACAATTTAAACTCAGGATATTCAGTGCGCATTTGTCGCAGTAGCTTGGGCAGCAAAAACGGCGCTATCGTCGGTATAACACCAAGCCTCAGTTTGCCGGTAAAAGGCTCCCCTGCCGCTGCACACATAGCAACGAGATCTTCTACACCGACCAAGGTTTGGTGTGACATCGCCACCACATCTTGCCCCAGGCCTGTCAGTAGGACGTTGCGATTATTCCGTTCAACAAGTGATACGTTGAGCGCGTCTTCAAGCTCTTGAATCCCTGCACTGAGCGTACTTTGACTCACATGGCAGGCTTTCGCAGCGTTGCCAAAATGTTGGTGCTCAGCCACCGCACAAAGGTATTTGAGTTGTTTCAATGTGGGCTGTCTCGACATTTTCTCTCTCCGGGCGTGAAGCACACTATGGACGTTCGGTTATTTCGATCAATTTTGCCAGAAAATTCGATTAAACCAAACGACCCTTATATGTGTATATTGGGGTGTCCACATAGAAAGTGTGGCGATTATCACGTCACTTATCAACTATAAGGAGTGCAATCATGGCCTTAAAAGGTAGCCAAACAGAAAATAACCTCAAAGACGCCTTCGCCGGTGAATCACAAGCGAATCGTCGTTACCTCTACTTCGCCGCAAAAGCCGATATCGAAGGTTACAACGATGTGGCGGCAGTATTCCGCTCAACCGCTGAAGGTGAAACTGGCCACGCACACGGTCACTTAGAGTATTTGGAAGAAGTCGGAGACCCCGCTACAGGTTTGCCAATGGGTGACACCAAGCTCAATCTTGAGGCATCAATCGCTGGCGAGACGCACGAGTACACTGATATGTACCCAGGCATGGCCAAAACAGCCCGCGATGAAGGCTTTGATGAAATCGCCGACTGGTTTGAAACCTTAGCAAAAGCAGAGCGCAGCCATGCTAATCGCTTTCAAAAAGCACTAGATAACATCGACGATTAAATAGCTCCAAGCTCGATCAAGCGGGGGAGCTCACAAAGCTCCCCCGCCTTATTTCAGTGTCAGCATTTTTACACCACCGTTTGTTGATTTAGGAGTCGCCATGCGCGAAGGTAGTTTAGAGGCACCCACTCGACATCCGCTCGACTGGAAGAGCGAAGCCTTTTGGGATAAAACGTCGCTTAATGATGAGCTAGAGCGCGTCTATGACGTTTGTCACGGCTGCCGACGCTGCGTCAGCTTATGTGATTCCTTTCCGACGCTATTTGATCTTATTGATGAGTCCGAGACCTTTGAAGTAGACGGTGTTGCCAAAGAGGATTACATCAAAGTCGTGGATCAATGCTACATGTGTGATCTGTGTTACATGACCAAGTGCCCCTACGTACCACCACATGACTTCAATATCGACTTTCCGCATTTGATGTTGCGCGCTAAAGCGGTCAAATACAAAGAACACGGTGCCAGCTTTCGAGACAAGATACTGACCAGCACTGACAAATTATTCGGTATCACTTCGATACCGCTCGTAGACATTACCGTCAACGAACTCAATACAAACACCACCTTCAGAAAGGTGCTTGACTCTCAAATGGGGGTGCATCACGAAGCGCCCTTGCCCAAGGTTCACAGCAAGACCTTGCGCAAGCAAGTAAAGCCAATGATCAAAACCATTGAGGCGACCGCCATAGGTAAAACAACAGGTAAAGTTGCGCTGTATGCCACCTGCTATGGCAACTACAACAGCCCCGAGATTGGCGTTGATTTTGTTAAAGTATTCCAGCACAACAATCTTCACATCGACGTCGTGCCAAAAGAAAAATGCTGCGGTATGCCTAAACTCGAGTTAGGTGATCTCGATACCGTTAATGCGCTAAAGGAAGCCAACATTCCGGTATTGGCTAAGTTGGTTGATGAGGGCTATGACCTCATCGCCCCCATACCCTCTTGTGTGCTGATGTATAAACAAGAGCTACCGCTAATGTACCCGGATGACGAAGATGTCTTGAAGGTGCAAAAAGCATTTTTCGATCCATTTGAGTATCTCTGGCTGCGCCACAAAGGCGAGGCCCTGAAGACAGACTTCCCAAATGGCATAGGCAGTGTTGCCTATCAGGTCGCCTGCCATCAACGAGTGCAAAATATTGGACTTAAGACCCGCGATGTCCTGTCACTGGTAACCGATAGTCAGGTCATCGCCTATGAGCGTTGCTCTGGGCACGACGGCACCTATGCGGTTAAATCCGAAACACGCGAAAAGTCAGTCAAAATAGCCAGGCCCACCGTAAAGAAAGTCGACCAACAAAACCCAGATCATTTAATTAGCGATTGTCCCATGGCAGGCACGCAGATTGCGCATCTTGCCACGACAGTCGATATTGCTGAACATCCCATGTCGCTGCTGCGCATGGCCTACGGATTATAACTTTGGAGTGTTATTCCCCATGCAACTAAACCGTGATGACCTTTGGTCCTTAGAAGAATATTCGCTTAAACGTGAGGCTTTTCGGAGTCAAGTGATGGCGCACAAGAAAACTCGCCAGCTAGCACTGGGTAATAATGCGCGTTTGTATTTTGAAGACGAAACGACGATTCGATACCAAATCCAAGAAATGCTCCGGATCGAAAAAGTGTTTGACGCCGCAGGCATCGAAGAGGAATTAGGCGCCTACAATCCATTGATTCCCGATGGACACAATTGGAAGGCCACCTTCATGATCGAGTTCGGCGACCCTGTAGAGCGTGCTGAAAATCTCGCAAAAATGATCGGCATCGACCAATGTGTTTGGCTTCAAGTGGGAGACCTTGAGCGCATCACTCCCATCACAAACGAAGACTTAGAGCGGGAAACCGAAGAAAAAACTTCTTCGGTTCATTTTATGCGCTTTGAATTAACGACTGCCCAAATCACACAACTCAAAGCGGGTGCAGCGCTCTATGCCGGTGTTGATCACCCTGCTTATCCGATTGAGAAGTTCACTGTCAGTGCCGGCATCCGTGAGTCATTGAGTGAAGATTTGAGCCAAACCACTCACTGAGGCATGTGTTCATCGCTGCCAAGACTAAAATCCAAGCAGTGCAAATGTGGTAACGCCGGAAAATATAAGGCACATTGAACTGGTGATGACGCAGCGGTGAGTTGGCCAATTGCGTCTTGATAAAGACGCAGTTGTGGCGTGTAACGCGCCGTCTGCTCAGTCAAAAACTCTGCTAACGACTGCCCCGGGTTTGGGCGGCTGGTTTTATAGTCAATAATCCAGCGCGCGCCGGTCTCCTGATCAATAAAGGTGCGATCGACAACCAACTCTCGAGGGGTCTGGCCTGAGCCTTCATTGTAAACTAGGGACAATTCACTCGCGGCCTCTGTATGGTTTGACAACAACCAACAGCCTCGTTCATCGGATAACGTGGCATCTATCATTGAAATAACGACAACTAAGCAATCTTTCAGGTGGGTCGTAGTTAAGCCCTGTGCCCGAAGGCTAACTGCCAGCGTTTCGCGAAGCCAATTGGGGCACTTCGAGGGAAGATCAGTCAAGTTGGCAAGCAGCTCCAAGCCGCGATGCAATGCGATACCCATTGCGCGTTCACGTAGATTGCTATCAGACGAAAGTGCCGTCCCAAAACTGGTCGCCACCAGCGCATCTTCATGGGCGTGATCAAATGCGCCTTGGTGGTGATTGGGAATATGCTTCAAGCGCATCAACGGTAAAGGGGTTATTCCGGGCACCGCGATCGATTGCGATACTTCCAGATGAGTAATGGCCTGATCGACTACTTGCTCATACAAAATGCCTAGTAGCGAGCCCGCACTGGGTGACTTTAGGTCGCCACTCTCCTCATCAACATCAAGCGCTGCCGTCAACCATACGCGACGCTTTGCGCGTGTAATCGCAACGTATAGCAGGCGGCGCAACTCCGCCTCCTGCCCGGCTTTATTTAGCCATGTCAGATAGTTAAACAAGGTGGCCGCGTTGCTATCGCTTTTATCATTGGCGGCAATGAGCAAGCCTTGTCCAACAAGATTTGCTTGGCGACTTTGGTGAAAATGCCATTCTAGCAGCGCCGTCTTAGAGCTGCGCGTCTTGGATGCCAAGCCAACCACAAACACGTAGTCAAACTGTAAACCCTTAGACTTATGCAGCGTTAATAACTCTACCGCATGCTCTTCTGCAGGATGTTCGGCATAAAGTGCCTCGACTTCTCGCTGTAACCAATCTACGTCGAGGCCTCGTCCCGTTGCCTCTGCCTGCCTCAACAGGTCAAAAAATCGCTGTGCGTCACCAAACTCTGAAGATCGCAGCGTCAAGTTAGCACCGAGGCGAAGCCAAACTTGCTCGATCCAAACCGGCAAGCTCAGACGATCTCGACGTGCCCATCCCCAAGCCAGTGCAGTGGCTAAGTGTTTCGCGCGACTTGCGAGCGCCTCGGTCAACAAGGTATCCGCCGAGATCAGCCGCTCAATTAATACAAATGGTGCACGATGATCCGCAAGTAATGTGTGTATCGCATCGATGGTCAATCCAACCGCGGGGCTGCGCATTAAGGCTACCGCAGCAATGCTGTCAGCAGGATTAGCCAGCCAGCGACATAGCGACAACAAGTCCACCACTGCCGGAGACTGCGACAGGGGCTCTAAATCGTGACCCATAAATGCAACATGCTCGTGACGTAACGCCTCGATCACCGTGTTTAGATGGCGCCGCGTCCGACCTAAAATGGCAATAGATGCGGTCGGTTCCTCACTGCGAATAGTCTGTATTTGGTGTGTGATAAAGACGGCTTCGGCACCGGCAGATTGTCGCGAAAACAGGTGGGTCTGCACCGCGTCCCCAGGAAGAACCTCATGAATTGCCTCGGCTTTGCTATGGCGTACCAGACCGCGAGCAATATCATCCTGTTTGGGAAGCAGCTCAGCAAAGGCTTGGTTCACCCAATCGACAATGCCCGCCTGCGACCGAAAGTTACGGGTTAAGGCCACGTCGTCGAGCAACACGCCAGCAATTCCCTGTCGACGCGCCTGTAAAAACAACCCTACGTTAGCGTCGCGGAATCGATAGATCGATTGCATACCATCACCGACGATAAACAATGTGCGTTGCGCTGCACCGAGGGCATTGTGCTCAGCCCAGCCCCGTGTCAATTTTTCAAGCAATCTAAATTGCGGCGCCGACGTATCTTGAAACTCGTCAACCAGAATATGCTCAAGCTGATAATCTAGCCGCAATGCTAAGTCCGTCGGAGACTCTTCATCGCCTAGCGCTTCTTCGGCAGCTAAAGCGACATGGGTATGATCCACTTGCCCATGCTGGCGAAAGACCAGCAATAGATGGGCCGCAAGAATCGGTAGTAGATGCGATAAATGCAGCACCAGCTGCCAGCTTGAATCATGTGCTGTAACCACAGGTAATCGGCGCAACTCATCTAAATGACGCAGTAATTGTGTCTCTTGGCGCATTGATTCGAGGATGGCCATTAGCGCAGATTTCTCGGTTTTTACCTCGGGTGGAAAACCACAGTTTTTATCTAGCCGCTTACGCAAACTGACTTCACTGCGATCTTTGACCAGCAGCATATTGACCAGCCAGCGCCAGTTTTCCAGCGCAGAACTGTCGGACGGAAAGCTTAACGGCATCTGTGGAGGCAGCAGCGGATTGCGTCCTAAAGTGCCCGCAGCAGCACCGTCCTCGAGACGCATGGCTGCGCCTTGCAGCAGGGGCTCGAGTTCATCAAACCAGGGTCTCATGGCGTCAGAGGCTGAATGCAAAACACCTTCGACCAAGTCGACCACAACGTGGCTCAATGCGTCTTCGGCGCTCTGTTGATCATAGTGATGACCGAGCACATTCGCCCAATCACCGCGACGTCTTAACAGCGCTACCAATACTTCGCGCAAAACACCCCAATTGTTATCAAAATTTATTAACAACGCATCGAGCGCTTTCCCCGTGGCATTGCCGGCACCCACAGATCCCATCAACTCCCCGACCGCAGCCTCGTAATAAGGCTCTGCATTGTCCACCATATCGAGCGCACCGCCGGTACCACTGAGCACCGGCATTCTGCGTGTCAGATAGCCGCACAATCCATCGATGGTGCGAATATTGAACGCATCTGCCGACAGGGACCAATTGTGTGCCTCGGCATGCGCTAACGCGGCAATCGCTAACGCCCGTGTCCGGCGCTCGTGTTCCGCTACCGCCGGTTCGCCACTTTGGGCGGCCGCTAACGCTTGCATGACTCGATCACGCATTTCAGCAGCGGCTTTACGCGTAAAGGTAATCGCTAGAATCTGCTGTGGTTTCTTAACGCGAGGAATCAGCGCTAAAACGCGTTGCGTCAGCAGTTCGGTTTTACCTGACCCTGCCGGCGCAGTGACGCAAAAACTTCTTTCAGGATTAAGCGCAGCCAATCGCATAGCGTCATCATTCATCGTCGACCTCCTCAGTCACGCTGTCCTGGGACTGCTGGAAACGACAGACACTGGCGAAGTCACAATAAGTGCAGGCGGACTTCTGCGGTGTAATGGCCGCATTGCCCTCACAAAACTCCTGCGCCAAATTATCAAATGAGGTCCGCCACTCGTCACACAAATCCGACCAATCCATGCTCGGATTTTGGGAGCGCTTTAGCTGATCGGCCAGATGTTCTTCTTTTTTTAATCCGAGTTCATCGCCCAACCCGATAAATTTCTCATCCCGATGCTTTACTTGGGCCCAGGCAATACCGGCAATATTGGGGTCCTGCAAGGCGTAAACCGGCAGCTGGGGATCCATCGGCCGGTCGCCTAACCATGCCGAACGCGTTAAAAGACCACCCGATTTATAGTCGATCACCAACTGCCGTCCGTCATCTAACTGATCAATACGATCAAGACGCATATTTAAGTACAGAGGACCCACTTGAACCTGAACCGGCGACTCTCTCGCCACAACACTAAAATCGACGCTGCGCTGAGACTCCAACGTTAACCAACGCGCCAATAACTCAGCGAGATAACGGCGCTCAATATCCAGACAGGCACTACCCGCACGTTGACGCACATGGTCACCTATCTGCATAAGCGCTTCATCGACAGCCATCGCGATCATGGAAGTTTGCGTTTCGACATCTAGTGCCCGTAGCTTGCCGAGATCTTCGATTTCACCCCACAGTGTAAACAGCGCACGGTGCATGAGCGTACCGCGTTCAAAACTGGTTAAACCAAAGGCAACTTCATCCATGGCGCGCAGCCCCAGACGATGTACCACCCAAGAACGAAACGGACACTGAGACTGATTTTTTAGGAGTGACGCGCCACCGGATACCTTGCCATCATCTAAGCTCGGTGGTGGTGCTTGGGCGTCGCCAATAGTCTCAAGCGCCGTCTGCTGGGCGTCCTCGGAGAGCCAGCGTTGGCTGATCACACTGTGATCCATGATCAAAGTTTGCGCCGTGAGTAACGCGCTAGGCAGTACTTCGACTGCCGCTTCAAACCTGTGCCAGCTGGCGTGAAGCGCACCGTGTGTTTGTGTGAAACTCTGCAGCAGTCGCACTGCGTTGTGCTCAACTGCAGCACTACTGGCCTCTGGAAAACCGAGTTCTTGTTGCAACATGGGTGGAATAAAGGGTTGCAATGAAGGTGCTCGGGGCAAAGTGCCACTTTGCATTCCACACAGCCAGAGCGCATCAAAACTCAACCCGAGGGCTTCTCGCAGCCCTAGCACCTGTACAACGTTGTCTTCTGTTTTAGGTTGAAAAACACTCTCGGACAATGTTCTCTGAAATAACTGCAGCGCCTGACGGTATCCAACGACACCCACCACCTCTGAGAGCTGTAAAAATTGATCAAAAACACCCTCGAGACGGTCTCGCTGCTGATGCTCTAACGAGTCCATTGCCGGTCTGCTCGGCCACGCCCATAAGTTCAATACTGATTTGAAGGTATCGGTCCACGCCCATAGATCTTGCTGAATTGACATCAATCGCATCGATCGAATTGTGCCGAGCAGTGCAGACAAGGGCAAAGCCAGCTTGGCAGCTTGATGCCGCAAATCACTCAAGGAAATTGGGTCTGTGGCCAGAGAAAAGAGGCGCTTAATCAATAACAACCCAGCCTCTGAGTTGAATAAATCTTGGGTGCTGAGATAAGGGGAGCGCAATATTTCAACGACTTTTTGACGAGAAACAGACTCTGAGACCAAGGAGAGCACACCCAATGCATCGCGATACATAGGTGTTTCAGCCAGCGAGATACCCTTTGAGAAATTAACTGGTAATCGGTTGTAGCGACTGTCCAACGCATCGAATTCAGCGCGTAAAGCATACTCACAAAGGCTGCGATCGTTGTCCATATCAAGTAACACAATCGCCGTCGTCCCAGTATTCTCACGCAGCCGCTGTGCGGCCCATCGTGCAGCCGCCTCTAATTCGCTACGCCGGTCTGGAAAAGTGCTGCCAGTCAGCTGAGGAGCGTCTGCTAGCGTAAGCACAGCCGAGGCCTCCGCAACGCCACTGACGTCTTCTACCGAAGCCGTTAAATGGGCCAACACTTGAGAGGCGAGCGGTGTGATCTCGAGGCAGTGAAACAGTACCACTGACGCCATCTCGGCCGACGATAGAGACAATAACGCCCGCTGCGCATCAGTAGCAGTGATCAGCCCATCGTTTAATAGCCGTCGATCAAAGTCGCTCACCCAACGTAGGAAGGCCGAACAATCTGGATCATCTTGAAAAGCAGCAGCAATCCCAGCAGTCCGATAATCGCATGTGTGTTCGAGCAGTATCTGTCGGCTTCGCATAGCTTGCTGTGCTGCTTTGCCCGGCTGCAGTAAGCTAAAACCTTCACTACGGGCTATATCCTGCTCAATAACCTGCTCCCACAACAAGCGCTCTTCTAAGCGTCCTAATAACTTAGCCGAAGGCAGCAATCCACTGTCGGTGGCATCGCGCCAACGGGCCTCTAACCAGCCTTCTAATGCAAAGACTGACGCGGCACGAATGGTTTTCTGCTCAGCGTGCTCAGCCCATGCGGTTTTTACTCTGCGCGCCAAGCGTAAAGTCGGGGTAATAATGGTTTTCCCAGCCGCTAAACTTTCGTGAATCTGGGTGATATCCACCAAATTGACCGCTGTTGTTGTATCAGACAAATCACCGACCTCGCCGGAAGAATTAGTACCTAAGCCAGCAGCATGTGCGTGGCAACATCGACTAAGAACACGATAAAAACTGAATACATGACGGGAGGCGTCGCAATGGTTAGACTAGCGCGCCTTACCTATCAGACGAAGAACTCAATTTAACATGCCTGATCCTAGAATCCATAACGTAAACGTCGCTGCCCAAACGCTTTTGAGTACACCTGTCGCTTTACGCGACACAGTACGCGCATCTGACGATACTTTTGCCCGTGTCGCAGAGTCGCGGCGAGTCATCCAAAATATCCTAGATCGAAAAGATCATCGACTGATAGTCGTCGTCGGCCCCTGCTCTATCCACGACCCGGTTGCCGCCATGGAATACGCTCATCGTTTACGCGCACTCGCCGACAAAGTAGGCGACACGCTCTATTTGGTCATGCGCGTCTATTTTGAAAAGCCACGGACCACCGTCGGCTGGAAGGGACTCATCAACGATCCACATCTAGACGACTCTTTTGATATTGAAGCGGGTCTCACCCTGGGTAGAACGTTGCTCAGGGATATTCTAGATCTCGGCCTGCCCACCGCTACCGAAGCGCTAGATCCGATTACCCCCCAATATCTGCAAGATCTTATTAGCTGGTCGGCAATTGGTGCCCGCACAACCGAATCACAAACGCATCGAGAAATGGCTAGCGGGCTGTCGTCTGCGGTTGGCTTTAAAAACGGCACAGACGGGGGGCTCGATGTCGCAGTTAATGCGATGAAGTCAGTGAGTAACCCGCATCGTTTTCTAGGCATTAACAGCGATGGCAAGGTGTCGGTGTTTGAGACTCGCGGCAATCCATACGGCCATGTCGTGTTACGCGGCGGCAGCGCGGGCCCCAACTACGACAGCGTACATGTCACGCTGTGTGAGCAAGCGCTTGAAAAGGCAGGTCTTCCAAGCAACATCATGGTCGATTGCAGCCATGCGAACTCCGATAAAAAACCTTTGCTGCAACCGCTAGTTGCACAGAATATCGCAACCCAAATTATCGAGGGCAACCAGTCAATTATTGGACTGATGCTAGAGAGTCATTTGCACGCCGGCAACCAATCTATTCCAACTGATTTGAGCCAGCTCGCTTACGGTGTCTCAGTCACGGATGGCTGCATCGACTGGCCGAGCACCGCAGACGTGCTAACCCAGATCGCTGATAAGCTACGTAACGTTTTATCGAACCGAATCTAACAGCGCTTTCGACAAGATCTATTGATCCCAAATTCGTTCGATAAAAAAGGCGCCGTGGTCTGACCTAGGCGCCTCTTCATGGGTTTTTATGCTCGCTCAGTAGTACGCCTGACTGCGATCACTGTGATCCGTCTCGTCGCGCACACCGGCAAGCCCCGGGATCTGTTCCATCAATGTTTTTTCCACACCCTCTTTCAGGGTGAGATCCACCGCACTGCAGCCCTGACAACCGCCACCAAACTTTAAAATTGCGAACTGCTCATCGGTCACTTCGACGAGAGATACTTCACCGCCGTGAGCAGCAAGCGAGGGGTTTACCTCGTTGTACAATACGTAATTAATTCGATCTTCGATCGGACTGTCGTCGCCGACACGTGGCATTTTGGCATTAGGCGCCTTGATCGTGAGCTGCCCACCCATGCGATCCTTTGCATAATCAACCAACGCATCCTCAAGAAACGGCAGGCTACGCAACTCAAAGAACGCCTTAAACTGGGGATAGGCTTTCTCTTCGTCGTCCTCTTTAGTATCGCCTTCGCGGCAATAGGCAATGCACGTTTCAGCGCGGGGTGTACCCGGCGCGTTAATGAACACACGTACGCCCAATGCATCTTCTTGCTTTGACAACAACTCGGCCAAATAGTCCTGTGCAGATTCGGTAATGGTGATCATGAGATGATGTGCTCCAAAAAGTGACTAATTCAATATTGTGGTAAGCATAGCAAAATCAAGAGCCGTGCACTGATTCATCTTTCATCGAGCATTAATCAAAATTTTTTGATATATTGATAACTTGATTTTGTAATCCGCTTTGAGACCTTTATGAACCGCTATAGCTCACCCGACATCGACGCCCTGTTAAGCGCGCTAGAAACCAGAATTGTTATCATAGATGGTGCTATGGGCACCATGATACAGGGCTATAACCTGCAGGAAGCAGACTATCGCGGCAGCGAGTTTGCCGAGCATCCAGATGACCTTAAAGGTAATAACGATCTGCTGAATCTTACGCGCCCCGATGTGATTAGCGAAGTTCATTTGGCATACCTCGAGGCTGGGGCGGACATTATCGAAACCAATACCTTTAATGGCACGCGGGTAGCCCAGTCCGATTACGGCCTAGAATCCGCAGTGGACCAGATCAACCTTGTCGGTGCGCAGTTGGCGAGGCAAGCGGCTGACGCGATGACCGCCAAGACGCCAAACCGTCCCCGATTTGTAGCCGGTGTGCTCGGACCCACCCCCCGTACCGCCTCAATCTCTCCAGATGTCAACGATCCCGGCGCCCGAAATATCGACTTCGACGCATTGGTCGCCGACTATCAAGCCGCCACATTGTCATTGATTGATGGTGGCGTAGACCTGCTCTTAGTCGAAACTATTTTCGATACGCTCAACGCAAAGGCGGCGATTTTCGCGATCCGCGAGGCCATGGACCTGCGACAGGTTGAGCTACCCATTATGCTGTCAGTTACCTTCCCCGACACCAGTGGCCGGCTACTTTCAGGGCAAACCGCCGAGGCATTCTGGTATGCCGTTGCCCATGCGAAGCCGTTGATAGTCGGTAGTAATTGCGGTCGACGATTTAGGGAAGTTGAGCCGTTTCTGGAATCATTGTCAGAAGTGGCACCTTGCTACTTTAGTGCGCACTTGAATGCGGGCCTACCCAATGCCTTTGGTGAGTACGATGAAACGCCAGAAGATATGCATACCGACTTCCGTAATTTTGCGGAGCGCGGTCTGTTGAATCTCGCCGGTGGCTGCTGCGGAACAACGCCAGCACACATCACAGCGATTGCCAGTGCCGTCGAAGATATACCACCACGCCCTATTCCTGCGCCGGAAAACGACACATGCCTTAGCGGGCTTGAGCCTTTTATGTTTGCAGGCAAAAACTTCGTTAACGTGGGCGAGCGCTGCAACGTCACGGGCTCTGCCCGCTTTAAAGATCTTATTCTCGATGATGACTACGACGCCGCGTTGGAAGTCGCACGAATACAAGTCGAAGACGGCGCGCAGATCATCGATATTAATATGGATGAGGGCATGCTTGATGCGGAAGGCGCGATGGTGCGATTCCTGCGTATGGCTGCCGCAGAACCCGACATTGCTCGTGTGCCCTTCATGATTGACTCATCCAAATGGAGCGTCATTGAAGCAGGATTAAAGTGTGTTCAAGGTAAGGCTGTCGTTAATTCAATTAGTCTCAAAGCCGGCGAAACTGAATTTCTAGAACAGGCGCGACTGTGCCAGCGCTACGGTGCCGCCGTCGTTGTGATGGCCTTTGATGAGAATGGACAGGCGGATAATCTAGCGCGGCGCAAAGAAATTTGCAGACGTTGTTACACACTGCTGACCGAACAGCTCGATTTTAATCCCTACGATATTATTTTCGATCCCAATATATTTGCCATCGGTACCGGTATTGAGGAACACAATAACTACGCTGTCGACTTTATTGATGCGACCCAGTTCATCAAAGCTGAGTTACCCGGCGCCCGAGTATCTGGCGGTGTGTCGAATGTATCCTTTTCATTCCGTGGTAATAACCCCGTCCGCGAAGCCATTCACTCAGCGTTCCTATACCACAGTATTCGTGCGGGTATGGACATGGGGATCGTCAACGCCGGCCAGCTTGCGGTTTACGATGACCTCTCTGACAGCCTACGAGACGCGGTAGAGGACGTTGTGCTAAATCGTCGCGAGGATGCGACAGAGCGCTTACTGGACCTCGCAGAACAGTATCGCGGCACGCGCACCGGTATTGGTCGTGTAGAAGACCTAAGTTGGCGAGAAGCCTCGGTTGGCGAGCGGCTCAAACATGCCCTCCTCCGCGGCATTACTAATTTCATTGAAGTCGACACCGAGGAAGCCAGGCAACTGTATGACCGACCAATTCAGGTCATCGAAGGCCCATTGATGGATGGCATGAATGTAGTTGGTGACTTGTTTGGCGAGGGCAAAATGTTTTTGCCTCAGGTGGTTAAATCTGCGCGCGTAATGAAACAGTCGGTGGCTTACTTACAACCTTTTATCGAGGCTGGCAAAACCGACGGCGCCGGCAACAATGGCAAAATATTATTAGCCACAGTGAAGGGCGATGTTCACGATATTGGGAAAAACATTGTTGGCATCGTCTTGCAGTGCAACAATTTTGAAATTATTGACCTCGGTGTCATGGTGCATTGCGATGAAATTTTGAAGCGTGCCAAAGAAGAGCAAGTGGATATTATCGGCCTCAGTGGTTTGATTACGCCCTCGCTGGAAGAGATGAGTCATATTGCCCGAGAAATGCAGCGACGAGATTTTAATGTGCCACTCATGATTGGTGGTGCAACCACCTCCAAAGCACATACCGCGGTCAAAATCGCACCTGAATATCACAACAGCACCGTCGTCTACGTGCCCGATGCCTCACGCAGCGTGTCGGTAGCAAGCCAGTTACTGGGGGATGCAAAGCAGCAGTTCAGAGAGACAACAGAATCTGAGTATGCACAAGTGCGAGAGCGTGTTGCTAACCGCAAAACGCGCAGTGAACAAATTCCCTATGAAACGGCCTGTGAGCGCGCGCTTCGGTTAGATTGGGACAGCTATGTACCACCAAAGCCGACGTTTACCGGCACCAAGGTATTTAATGACTATCCAATAGCTGATCTCATTGAAACAATTGACTGGACGCCATTTTTTATCACCTGGGACCTGCATGGAAAATATCCTGCCATTCTCGACGACAAGGTTGTCGGCGAACAGGCTCGCGAACTATTTGCAGATGCCCAGCAAATGCTGAAGCAAATCGTCGATGACAATTGGCTGCAAGCCAATGCCGTTATTGGCTTTTGGCCAGCATACCAATGCGACCATGACGATATTGTTATTTCAGATGCAAACGGTGTTGAGGTCGCTAAACTCCATCACATGCGCCAGCAAATTCAGAAGCGCGAGGAAGAACCTAATCTTTCACTCGCAGACTTTATAGCGCCCGTCGATGGACCCGCAGATTATATTGGCGGATTCTGTGTCACCACAGGGCATGGCGTAGATGAACGCGTCGCCGAATTTGAAAAACAACATGATGATTACAATGCCATTTTACTAAAATCGCTGGCGGATCGTCTTGCAGAGGCCTTTGCCGAGCGCCTTCATGAGCGCGTGCGAAAAGAGTTCTGGGCTTACGCCCCCGATGAGGCGCTGACTAACGCCGCACTCATTCGCGAACGCTACCGCGGTATTCGGCCGGCACCTGGATATCCCGCCTGTCCCGACCATCTTGAAAAAGATACTTTGTTTGAGCTACTCGAAGCCGAATCAGGAACTGGGGTCTCTCTTACCGAATCGTTTGCCATGTACCCCACCGCATCAGTCAGCGGTTTCTATTTCTCACATCCCGCGGCCAAGTACTTCTCGGTTGGCAAAATAGGCGAGGATCAGTTGATGAGCCTCGCTGCGCGCAAAGACATGACACGAGATACACTGGCACGATGGCTGGCGCCCAATTTAGAATGAGGCAAGGTATCAAAAATCAAGGTTTTAGCGCATCATCGCGCGGCTTAAAGTATTTTACCCAAAGGGGTGTGAGGACATCGTGAGGCAACAATACCGCGCGCAAAACACGCAGGAAACAGGCACTGAAGAAAAAAAGTCTCGCGTGGGTTTGAGGCAGATACTGTCCAGCGTATTTGCCGCAGCCTTAGGTGTTCAAAGTAGTAAGAATAGAGACCGGGACTTTAAACAAGGCAGTGCCGGCGCCTTTCTTATCGCCGGCCTGCTATTCACCGTATTATTCATAGTCGGTGTTATCACCGTTGTTCAGGTAGTTATTGCCAATAATTAACGTGCCCTGCCTCAAGACACTGCGCAGACCCGTTGTTCGCCAGCGATCGAAACACAGCTCCATAAGGCGCCCCTGAGGTCTCTCGCCACGACTTGGCGCTATATACGCTTTTGCGATCAAATGGCTCGCCTGGCCCGTTGTCGGCGCGCTGAGGCATATGCAGGTCGTCAGTCTTAAGCAGGCAACCCGTTTAGCCACATTGTTACCCAGACTAAAGCAACACAAATCACCCCTACAGCGACAAAGCCATCTGCCTGACCATCACTCATATTGCTTTTCGACATAAGAAACTCCCAAAATAATCTAGTTTAAGTATATGAAGCCGGCCTATACTGTTATGCAACGCACATCCAATTTCAAGCCATACTGAGACCGCCATTGTACACCTATAGCATCGATGACAGGCAGCTTTTAAACGAGCGCGTTCAGCAATTTCGTGGCCAAATGCAACGCTATCTTTCCGGAGAGCTCCCTGAGGATCAATTCAGGCCGCTGCGCCTGCAAAATGGCCTATACCTGCAGCGGCAAGCACCCATGCTGCGCATCGCTGTACCCTACGGGCTTCTAAACACCCTACAATTGCGAAAATTAGCGCAGATTACACGGGATTATGACAAAGGATTTGCCCACGTCAGCACACGGCAGAACTTCCAGCTGAACTGGCCCGCGCTTGAGCGCGTTCCCGAAATACTCGCTGAGCTAGCGCAGGTCGACATGCATTGTATCCAGACCAGCGGTAACTGCATTCGCAACACCACTACAGATCAGTTCGCTGGTGTTGCGGTCGACGAAGTCGAGGATCCAAGACCTTACTGCGAGCTCATTCGGCAGTGGTCCACGCTACACCCCGAATTCGCCTACCTACCCCGTAAATTCAAGATTGCTGTCTGCGGTAGCGAGAGCGACCGCGCCGCTATTTTCTCACATGATGTTGGATTGGCATTGCAACGCAACGCACAGGGTGACCTGGGCGTCCGTGTGCTAGTGGGTGGCGGCTTGGGTCGCACACCCGTGATCGGCTCGGTAATCGAAGAATGGCTCGATATCAAACACTTAATTACTTACCTCGAGGCTATTCTGCGGGTTTACAATTTACTAGGACGTCGCGATAACAAATACAAGGCGCGAATTAAAATACTCGTGCGCGCCATGGGCGTAGACGCCTTCAGAGATGCTGTCCATCAAGAATGGGCAGCTTTGAAAGATGGTCCCTCGACATTAGATTTGAAAACCTTAGACGCAGCTCGCCAACATTTCTCGCCCATGAACTACCAGACACTAACCCCCGACCCAACAGCGCTAGAGGCACTTGCAGAGCGGCATCAAATTTTTAAGCACTGGCTCAAGCACAATACCCACCCGCATAAGATCGCTGGCTACAGGGCTGTGACGATATCGCTGAAGGCTAGAGGACTGGCGCCAGGTGATATCACGGCAGAGCAAATTGAGCTTATCGCCAACTTGGCCGATCAATACAGTTTTGGTGAAGCGCGGACGACCCATCATCAAAATATGGTACTGGCGGATGTCCGTGAACAAGATCTATTTAAAACCTGGCAGGCACTACAAGCTGGCGGCTTAGCCATTGCTAATGTGGGACACCTGACGGATATGATCTGCTGTCCCGGAGGCGACTTCTGTAGTTTGGCTAATGCCCGCTCTCTGCCTGTCGCCGACGCGATAAATGAGCGCTTTGACGACGTAGATTTCCTCTACGATCTGGGGCAAATTGAATTAAACATTTCGGGTTGCATGAATGCCTGTGGGCATCACCATATTGGCCATATAGGTATCCTCGGCGTAGACAAAAAAGGCCAGGAGTTCTTCCAGGTTTCACTGGGCGGAAAGCAAGCTGACCCGCCACAAATTGGGAAGATACTTGGGCCATCGTTTAGTGCTCAGGAAATCCCCGACGTTATCGCCAAGATTTTGAATACATATGTCAACCTGCGGCACGAAAATGAAATATTCGTGGACACCTGCCACAGGGTTGGTATTGCTCCATTTAAGGAATGTGTTTATGCCTAAACGTATTTTAAACGGTGCGCTAATCCCAGACGAAGGCGAAAGCCAGTCGATCCAGAGCTTCACTGACTGGCAAGCCAGCGCGTCAGGACAGGCCGTATGTGTTACACCAGATGACGACTATCTGGCATTGATACCGCATTTATCGGCACTCACCCTAATCACGGTGCAGTTTGCAGACTTCAACGACGGACGAGGCTTTTCGTTAGGACGCAGACTTCGGGAAGCAGGCTATCTTGGAGAGCTGCGCGCCACAGGAAGTTTTATCCGCGATCAGTTACATTACTTATCTCGCTGTGGATTCGATGGCTTTTTGCTTGCCGAGAATGTGGCGCAAGCAAGCGTAGATGCAAGCTTAACCGAGTTTTCGGTTTCCTATCAGGCGGCACAAGACGACCCGCTGCCAAGGTTTAACGTTGTGAGGTAGAACTATGGAAGTTGGCGGCATAACCTATACCTTCGCCGCCGTCTTTCTCGGCGCCGCGGTGTTTGCATCGATTGCGCTTTACACCCGCCAACCCATTATCATCGCTTATATTGCACTAGGTGCCCTATTAGGCCCTTACGGCAGCGGCATCATTAACGATGTTGAGATGGTGGCCGATGCCGGCCACGTTGGCATTATCTTCTTATTATTCCTTTTAGGGCTAGACATGCAGCCCCGCGCCCTGCTCAGCAGCTTGAAACAATCATCGATGATTGCGATTGTGAGCTCAGCCATTTTTGCCTTAACGAGCTACGGTATTGCGCGTGCTTTCGGATTTAGCCAGCTAGACTCTGTAGTGATTGGCGTTGGCCTAATGTTCTCTTCAACCATTATTGGCATTAAGCTGCTGCCGACTACAGTGCTTCACCATAAGCACTTGGGAGAGGTCTTAGTCGCCCTACTCCTGTTTCAGGATCTACTGGCAATTATCTCGCTCGTGATACTGCAGAGTAGCGCGCAGGATAACTTTAGTTTGTTAATCTTGTTGCGCCCCTTAGCACTGCTACCCGCGCTCGCATTAGCGTGCTGGCTATGTGTCAGGTATGTACTGCTACCCCTCATACAACGCTTTGACCGCTATCACGAATACATATTCCTGCTCTCGGTTGGCTGGTGTCTAGGTGTCGCCGAACTGGCTCAACTGATTGGACTTTCTGCTGAAATAGGCGCCTTCATGGCGGGAGTTGCAGTCGCCACCAGTCCGATCGCGCAATACATAGCCGTCAGTCTAAAGCCCTTGCGGGACTTTTTCTTGGTGATTTTCTTTTTCTCTGTTGGTGCGCAATTTGATCTCGCTAAAGTCCCCGATGTGGCGGTCGCCGCAGTCGTCTTGGCAGTCACACTACTCGTCTTAAAACCAGTGACGTATCACGCTTTGCTTCGGGGTGTGAGTGAGTCTCACAACCTCGCATGGAATCTGGGCTTTCGGCTCGGACAGTGCAGTGAATTCGCGCTGCTAATTGGCTATGTCGCAATGACTAGCGGGGTATTAAGTTCAGAAGCGGCGACCTTGATGCAGGCGACGACGATTCTGACGTTACTCGCATCATCCTACATTGTCGTATTCAACTTCCCCACGCCTATTGCTATCAGTGAGCACTTGCGGCGCGATTAACCTACCTCGTGCCCGCGACTTTCCCAAGAACAAAAAAAGCCGACTCGCTATGCATCGAGTCGGCTCATTATTACGCCTACTAATGTTCAATAGGCGTTAATTTAGAGTGCCGCTTCGAACTCAGGCAAGGCCGTAAATAGATCAGCCACCAAGCCATAGTCCGCCACCTGGAAGATGGGTGCGTCTTCATCTTTGTTGATGGCAACGATCACTTTACTGTCCTTCATGCCGGCCGAGTGCTGAATAGCACCGGAGATTCCAACAGCGATATACAAATCGGGCGCAACAATTTTGCCGGTCTGTCCAACCTGATAGTCATTCGGGACAAACCCGGCATCTACTGCCGCTCGCGATGCACCGATAGCTGCACCTAGCTTGTCAGCGATCCCTTCAAGCAACTTGAAATTGTCACCATTTTGCATGCCACGACCACCGGAAATAACAACCGATGCGGCGGTGAGCTCAGGTCGGTCCGAGACAGCGACTTCTTCTCCCACAAAGCTCGAAATGCCGGCGTCATGGACAGACGTCACGGCTTCTACCGCCGCGCTACCGCCTTCCGCAGCAACCCCAGCAAACGCTGTAGTTCGCACAGTGATAACTTTTTTCACATCGCTCGACTGTACGGTGGCAATGACGTTACCTGCGTAAATGGGCCGCGTGAAAGTATCAGCGCTTTCTACAGAGATAATATCCGAGATTTGTGCAACATCGAGCAATGCGGCAACACGCGGTATGGTGTTCTTACCCGCGGTGGTCGCCGGTGCAATAATATTGTCGTAAGCGGCAGCAACTTCGGCAATCAATAAGCTCACATTTTCAGCTAATTGATGTGCATAAACAGCATTATCTGCACACAGCACTTTGCCGATCCCGGGGATCGCTGCAGCGGCTGTGGCGGCCGCAGCACAATCGCCACCAACAACTAGGATATCTACCTCAGTATCAAGCTGCTGCGCGGCGGCAACTGCATTGAGGGTTGCTGGCTTAACGCTGGTATTGTCGTGTTCCGCTATAACTAGTGTGCTCATGAAATCACCTTCGCTTCGTTCTTGAGTTTATCGACGAGTTGCGCAACATCCTCAACCTTGATACCTGCAGCGCGCTCAGGCGGCGGCGCAACACTCAGTTGCGTAATGTGGATTTTAACCTCAATACCCATATCAGCTGGCGACATCACGTCTAGCGGCTTCTTCTTCGCCTTCATGATGTTAGGCAGCGACGCGTAGCGCGGTTCGTTCAACCGAAGATCAGTGGTGACAATTGCTGGCATTGATAGCTTTAGTGTTTGCAACCCACCATCGACTTCACGGATGACACTGAGCATATCACCATCAATTTTTACCTCTGAGGCGAAAGTACCCTGTGGCATACCTGTCAAAGCGCCCAGCATCTGGCCAGTCTGGTTGTTGTCTCCATCAATTGACTGCTTACCGAGGATCACTAAATCAGGCTGCTCTTTATCTACCACGCCCTTCAGCAATTTTGCGATTTCTAGGGGTTCAGGGCGTCCATCTACTTCGATATGAATGCCGCGATCTGCACCGAGTGCTAGCGCAGTACGAATTTGCTCTTGGGAAGACTTATTACCCACAGAAACGACGACGATTTCAGTCACTGTGCCGGCTTCTTTTAGGCGAACAGCTTCTTCGACGGCGATTTCGCAAAAGGGGTTAATTGCCATTTTGACATTATTAAGCTCGACGTCCGAACCGTCTGCTTTTGCGCGGACTTTGACGTTATAGTCAACGACCCGCTTCACTGCGACCAGTGCTTTCATAGCGTCTCCAGTAAGTGAGGAAATAAACAACCGGGGTTTTTGATCTAATTGGGCATACCAGCGCCACAGACCGCCCCCGCTTCGATGAACATCCGTGTAATTTTCGCCTTTAGCGCACAGGGGCACAAGTCCCCATGCATAAATATGACTTGATAATGCAAATAACCTACGCAAATTGCACTCGGCAAGCTGCTCCGTTACCGTGCTTTAGTGTAACATACTCGAGGTTCAAAAATATTACTCTTAGCCTATAAAAGTGAGGTGGCGACGTGGAACGTGAGTCGATGGAATTTGATGTTGTCATCGTAGGTGCCGGCCCTGCCGGGTTATCAGCTGCGTGTCGAATCATGCAGATAGCGCAAGAGCAATCTCGAGAAACAACCGTCTGTGTAGTCGAAAAAGGCTCCGAAGTAGGCGCGCACATCTTGTCGGGAGCCGTTTTAGAGCCTAGAGCATTAAATGAACTATTTCCCGACTGGCAAGAGCGCGGTGCGCCACTCAACACAGCGGTCACACAAGACACGTTTTATTTTTACACCGGCGCTAACTCAGCGACGAAACTTCCGAATTTTTTAATTCCCAAACCAACCCATAACGATGGCAACTATATTGTCTCGATGGGTAACGTCTGTCGCTGGCTTGCCGAGCAAGCGGAGGAGATGGGCGTTGAGGTGTATCCCGGCTTTGCCGCTTCTGAAGTGCTCTATTCTGACGATGGCGCGGTAAAAGGCATTGCTACAGGTGATATGGGTGTCAGTGCTGAGGGGAATCACAAAGACAGTTACACCCCAGGTATGGAACTGCATGCCAAGTACACCCTCTTCGCTGAGGGTTGCCGTGGTCATCTTGGCAAACAACTTATGCAGCGCTTTAATCTGGAAGAAGGCAAAGATCCACAGCACTATGGCCTTGGTATTAAAGAAGTGTGGCAGATAGACCCAGCGCTACATGAAGAGGGACTTGTGGTCCACGGCTTAGGTTGGCCTCTCGCTGAAAGTAATTCCAGTGGCGGTGCATTTATGTACCACGCAGAGAACAATGAAGTGTATATCGGCCTCATCTGTGATTTAAATTACGCCAACCCACACCTGAGTCCATTCGAAGAGTTTCAACGATGGAAAACCCATCCGAAAACTAAACATTATTTGAAAAATGCGACACGTATTGCTTATGGCGCACGTGCGCTAGCGAAAGGTGGGCATAACTCGCTGCCAAAAATGCATTTTCCTGGCGGCCTCTTAATAGGTTGCGATGCGGGCACCTTAAATAGCGTAAAGATTAAGGGCAATCATACTGCCATGAAGAGTGGCATGATCGCAGCAGAAACAGTCATGGCCGCACTACAACAAGGTGAGGCCGCAAGCGCCGACTTAGTCAGCTACGACGAAGCTGTCGCCAGCTCATGGCTGGGAGACGAGCTGTATACAACCCGTAACTTTGCCGGCTTCATGCACAAGTTTGGTTACATTTTAGGCGCGGCCATGGTCTGGCTTGACCAAAACATCTTTGGCGGTCGCCTACCATTCACACTGCACGACACAAAGCCCGACTACGCATGCTTAAAAACTGCGGCAGAAAGTAAGCGCATCGACTATCCTAAGCCTGACAACAAACTCACCTTTGATCGATTGAGCTCGGTATTCTTGTCCAATACTAACCATGAGGAGGATCAACCATGCCACCTCACCTTGGCAAACGCTGCGATACCCATCACCCAAAACTTGCCTATGTATGACGAGCCCGCACAACGTTATTGCCCTGCGGGGGTTTACGAAATTGTCGACGATGAGGCGGGCAAGCGCTTTCAGATCAATGCCCAGAACTGTGTGCACTGCAAAACCTGTGATATCAAAGATCCTGCGCAGAATATTACGTGGGTGACACCGGAGGGACTTGGCGGACCGAATTATCCAAACATGTAACCACCGACTCTCTCAGCGCCAAAGTTTTCGATACCCCGCCAGCCAGTTCGCACCAGCATCAATCAGTCCGAATTCGGTTTTTCCGCCGCATGACCATAAAAAAACCGCTACACAAGTAGCGGTTTTTTGTGGTCGTCCGTTATGGTGCTCAGCCTAAGTCGAGCACCACTCGGAAGTCTTACTTGCCGCCTTTCTTGGCTGCGGCCTTTTTAGCTGGCGCTTTCTTTGGCGCGGCCTTCTTAGCAGCCGGCTTCGCCTTCACTGCGACTTTCTTGGGAGATGCTTTTTTCAGTGGCGCTTTCTTAGCTGGCGCTTTCTTTACCGCAGCTTTCTTAACTGGTGCCTTCTTCACCGCAGCTTTCTTAGCTGGCGCTTTCTTTACCGCAGTTTTCTTAGCTGGCGCTTTCTTTACCGCAGCTTTCTTAGCTGGCGCTTTCTTTACCGCAGCTTTCTTAGCTGGCGCTTTCTTTGCCGCAGCTTTCACTTTTGCTGCCGCTGCTTTTGCTGTATCTGCTGCCCTCTTAGCTGCATCGCGCTCTTTTGCAGCTTGCTTTTTCGCGGCTTCTTTCGCTGCCGCAATCGCCGCACGCAGACGTAAACGCGTTTCCGTCGCTTTCTGCTTCAACCCTTTAACACGATCGTTGATGCGAGCAGCAGCCGTCTTGGCAGCAGCTCGAGCTTTCTTATCCGCTGCAGCTTTTGCTTTGTCACGAGCAGCCGATAACTTGCCCACTTCAGCTTCGACTCGCCCCAACGCTTTTTCCAACGCCGCCTCTGCGCGCTCTATCGCACTTGGTTTAGCTACAGGTGGCTTAGCGGCCACAGGCTTTTTACTCGGCGCTTTTTTCACAGCCGCTTTCTTGATTGGGGCTTTCTTGATTGGGGCTTTCTTCTTGGATACAGCTGTTTTTTTCTTTTGAGTGGCCATGTTTATCTCCGGTCAAAGCACGAATTTATCAAAACGTATCAGCGTTTATTTTTGGATACAAGTAAATGCACAAAATTTTGCATTATTTTAATAGTGCGTCGTTAATCCGCCCCGTAATTGCTGCCACCGAACCCACACCAGGAATACAGTGGTATTGAGGCCCAGATAGGCGCTTATAAAACTCTACTAAAGGACGAGTTTGATCCTGATAAACCGCTAAGCGTTTGCGAACCGTTATCTCTTGGTCGTCCTCGCGCTGAATTAACGGCTCGCCTGTCGCGTCGTCAATATTAGATACCTGCGGTGGGTTGTGTTCGATGTGATAAATCCGACCGCTCTTCGCATGCACCCTCCGACCACTTAAACGACCGACTATTTCTTCGTCATCGACTGCAATTTCAATAACATGATTGATTTCAATACCACTTTCAACCATCGCTTGAGCCTGGGGAATCGTGCGAGGAAAGCCATCAAACAAACAACCCGAAACACAATCTGCCTGAGTCAACCGCTCTTTTACCAGTGCGATGATTAAATCATCGGACACTAGTCCTCCCGCATCCATAATCGCCTTTGCCTGCTGACCCAGTTCCGTGCCAGCGACAACTGCTGCGCGCAACATGTCGCCAGTGGAAATTTGCGGAATACCGAAATGCTCACACAAAAACTGAGCTTGGGTGCCTTTGCCTGCGCCAGGCGCACCGAGAAGAATGATTCGCATATTAAAATCCTTGCTAAATTAAGCGCGTATATAAAAGGGCGCTTCAACAGATCGCCAAAGCTACACAGGGTCGGCCGGTGTTACAAGTTGCCTTTCATTGATTTTACGTGTGACCAAAGTTGCTCCAAACGTTCAGGCGATGCGTTCATGAGCGAATCACCACGCTCTTCTGCAAGATCCTCCATGGCGCTGAAGCGTTTTTCAAACTTGTGTGTTGCATGCCTCAGTCCACTTTCGCTATCTATTTTCAAGTGTCGACCCAAGTTAACCGCACTAAATAAAACATCCCCAAACTCCTCGGCAATGTGTTCAGCATCTGCTTCGGTTAGCGCCTCTTTTAGCTCGGCTAACTCGCTTTCAAGATTAGCAATGACTTGTGATACTTCGGACCAGTCGAAACCGATACTGGCCGCACGCTTCTGGATTTTCTGCGCACGCACTAGTGCAGGTAGCGCCAGAGGAACATCAGCTAAAATACCATGTTGGGATTTGTCGGCGCGCTCGCTGCGTTTTATTCGCTCCCAGCTCGCCTTAACCGCAGCTTCATCGGTATCATTCGTCAGTCGGCCTTCTATCTCACCATTGGCAAACACATGTGGATGACGGCGAAGCAGCTTTATTACCAGGGCATCTACCACCGCGGCAAAATCAAATTCGTCTCGCTCTGTGCCCAACTGACAGTAAAAAATTACTTGGAACAACACATCGCCTAACTCTTCGGCAACGTGAACAAGATCCCCACGTTCTATTGCATCCGCCAGTTCGTAACACTCTTCAAGTGTAGAGGACACAATCGTCGCAAAATCTTGCGCTCGATCCCAAGGGCAGCCCCCCTCAGGATCGCGTAGACGCTGCATGACGCGCAGTAAATCGTTTAAGTCATATTGGTGGCCGTCGGAGTTCCTCGTCATGAGAGGGTACGCCGCGCGCCAATAACGTTGTCTAACTGCCCCAGCTTGGCCAATACACTACCCAGTGACTCCAATGATTGCACCTCAGCGCGCAAACGCATGGTCGCAGTGTGCTCATCACGATTACTCAACGTATTCACCGCAGTTACGTTGACTTTTGAGCGGGCCATCAACGCAGTAATGTCCGCCAGTAAACCCTGTCGATCATAAGCTTCAATAACAATATCAACCTCAAAGCGCTCATTATCTGTGCCACCCCAGGCGACAGTAATAATGCGTTCAGCAGACTCGCCACCTAAGGCCAAGAGACGTTTGCAGTCACTGCGATGAACCGTCACGCCTCTCGACTTCGTTATATAACCTTCAATCGAGTCACCGGGTACCGGCATACAACACCGCGCAAACTGCGTCAGCATGTTGCCGACGCCATCGACTCTTATTGCATCGGTGTATCCATGAACTGTAGGCGCAAAGACCCTCAGTGGCGCATCTGCAGTACCGCCGGTCAAAGATTGCGCTGCACGTAGAATTTGACCTGAGGCCAGCTCTCCGGCACCTACCGCTGCAAATAGATCCTCAACGGTAGACCGCCCAAGCTGCTGGGCTAAGTTTTTGTAATCTACTGATGTCAATGCAAGGCGCGCACACTCTCGCTCAACAAAGCCTCGACCCGCCGCCACATTGTCATCATGTGCCTGTTCTTTAAACCACTGCTGAACGCTTGCTCGAGCGCGAGCGGATCTCAAGTAACCCGAGTCCAATTGAAGCCAATCGCGACGCGGACGAGCATCATTAGCGGTGAGAATTTGCACCCGCTCTCCGGTACACAAGGCATATGTCAAAGGCACAATACGGCCATTCACTTTCGCACCACGACAGCGATGTCCTACTTCTGTGTGCACATGATAGGCAAAATCTAGAGGGGTAGCACCCTGCGCTAGGCTTATCACATCGCCTTTGGGTGTAAAAACATAGACGCGGTCGTGTCCTGACTCAAAGCTAAACTGTTCCGCGACGTCATTGTTGTCGCCTATAACTTCATGCCATTCCAAAACTTGCCGCAACCAGGTAAGTTTTTCTTCGTAGGTATCTGAATTGTTTTTTGCACTGTCGCTGCCCTTATACCGCCAATGCGCACAAACCCCGAGCTCCGACTCATCATGCATCTTGTGTGTTCGGATTTGAACTTCGAGAATCTTACCCTCTGGGCCAATTACCGCCGTATGCAGAGAGCGGTATCCATTTTCCTTCGGATTTGCGATGTAATCGTCGAACTCGTTAGGGATGTTTCGCCACATTCCATGGACAACACCTAAGGTGTGGTAACAGTCTTGTACTGAATCAACCAAAATACGCACAGCGCGGATATCGTGTACCTGTGAGAATCCAATACCTTTGCGCTGCATCTTTCGCCAAATACTGTAGATATGCTTCGCCCGTCCATCGATCTCAAAACGCAAACTGGCACCGTTCAAAGCCACGCTTAGATCAGCAGTCACCCGTGAAATAAAAACATCTCGATCGGATCGACGGCCATCAAGTAATTTGGCTATGCGGTGGTATGCATCTTGATGTAGATACCGAAATGATAAATCTTCGAGCTCCCATTTTAAGTGCCCGATTCCAAGTCGATGTGCCAAAGGGGCGTATACATTAAAAATTTCTTGCGCGATTTTTTCGCGCCTATGAGGTTCTGCATTTTTAGACTCACGCATCGCGACAGTACGCTCAGCAAGCTTAATGAGTGCTACGCGCACATCATCGACCATGGCTATAAGCATTTGTCGGATGTGAACATTAGGCGCGGTAGCCTGACCTAAGACGGGCACATCACTTGCACTTCGAAGTTCGCTCACTGCTGCCATTCGTAACACGCCATCAAGCAGCACGGAAACTGATTGGCCAAATTGCTTAGCGACAAACTCAATACTAATACGTTGCTCGCGCACAGCCCGGTAAAGTAAGCCCGCTACCAGCGCATCAGCCCCTAAGTGGAGTTCTGCCAAAATATGCATGATTTCCAAACCAACAGTCAGCGGCTCAGATTCTCCAGCCCAGTCTGCGGTTAGCACAGCCTGCTGTTTTTTTGCAGCAAGGAGCACATCGGTGGCTGACAAAATACGACCCAAGTCTGCTTCACTGAGATCACCCGTCAGGCCATTGATCCATTGTCTTAGCTGGGTTTTATCTCGTTGATCTACACGCGGTAGATGTCTAACTTGGACCATTATTCAATCCAGATCACCGGCATAAACGCCCGTCGAAAGATAGCGATCTCCGCGGTCACAGATAATAGCCACGATTGTCGCGTTTTCGACCTCCTCGCTTATTTGTAAGGCTGCAGAGATCGAGCCACCAGACGACACACCCGCAAAAATACCCTCTTCACGCGCCAAACGACGCATCGTTTGCTCTGAGCTTCGTTGCGATATATCGATCACACGATCGACCCTGTTGGCTTCAAAAATCGTGGGTAAATAAGCACTCGGCCAACGACGGATACCCGGAATCTGGGATCCGTCCTCCGGTTGCAAACCAACAATTTGTATTTCGGGATTTTGCTCTTTCAAATAGCGCGATACGCCCATGATGGTACCCGTGGTACCCATAGAGCTAATAAAGTGCGTAATCCGTCCCTGTGTCTGCTGCCATATTTCAGGCCCAGTTGTATGATAGTGTCCGAGTGGATTGTCGGAGTTAGCGAACTGGTTAAGCACCACACCATCGCCGCGGGCCTCCATCGCTAAAGCAAGATCTCGAGCGCCCTCCATCCCGACTTCTGATGACACTTCAATTAACTCTGCACCGTAAGCCGCCATAGCCCACTTGCGCTCATTACTCATATGCACTGGCATGATGAGCACCATTTTAAATCCACGTATCGCTGCAGCCATTGCTAATGCAATACCCGTGTTTCCACTGGTCGCCTCAATGAGTGTGTCACCGGGCTTAATCATGCCGCGAGACTGGGCTTCCGCAATCATACTAATAGCGGGTCGATCTTTGACCGAGCCCGCCGGATTGTTACCCTCTAATTTTCCGAGAATGGTATTACTTGTTTTGCCTGGCATACGCTGTAAACGCACTAAAGGCGTCTGCCCAATAACATTCTCTATCGTTGGGTAAACATGCGTATCTGAATCATCAGAATCTGATGTGATTTCGGTCATATAACGAGTCCTCCAATGGCAATTATAACCCGTTCATCCATCACTGGCGGACAATTAGCCAGGCACCGCTAGAATTATATCTGCACAAAACTACCGACCATCTCGCGCGGGTGTCGCACCCACCGTTCTAGCACAACCAAAGATCGACTCACCGCTAAGATGCCACCGCGTAAGCGACTGCGTAAGCTTTCTCATCCGCTATCGTCACCAGCACCTGCTGTCCACCGAGCGCTGCGAGACGTTCTGCTGCCGCACCACGAAGAACCACCGTCGGCGCGCCGAGCGCATTGCGACTGATAACGACATCATGCCAGCCAATACCCAGTCGAAAACCCGTCCCCAGTGCTTTAACAACCGCCTCTTTGGCACAAAACGCCTTGGCCAAATGCCGTCCATTCAAGGAAGCACGACGTTCCTCTGGCGCAAGTATCCTATTTACAAAACGCTGGCCTTGGCGATTCAACACGGCTTCGACCCTTGCGATAGCAACGATATCAGTGCCAATCCCTATCACTCTGCATCCCCGTCATTGTGTGCGTTGATGACATCTGGAAATCTCGCTGACTGCGGCTTCTTTACCGATACAAATGACCGTGCTAATGCACGGCTACGCAGTGGCCGAGGCCCCAGCCTATGCGCCAAAGCCAAACGCGTTAGCTTTTTCAATAACTGACGAGATTGCTCATCTAAGTCCTCGCCCGACCGTCTCAATGCGCTGAGTTTTTTGAGGTGCGCACCTAAAATAAGTCCTTCGCTAGTAGCACCTTCTGTCATCACCAGACCCCGCTCAGGATCCAGAATATAGTAATGCTGCGTTTCTAATGTTTCGCCAAAACAATCGCTATCAATCTCTAAGTTGTAACCAATATCCATAAGCAATTGCAATTCGAAAGGCCGCAACACGCGTTCCAACTCATCCTCAACTAAGCCATTTATCGCCTGGCTATACATCGCAAACAAATCAGGCATGGGGTCAAATCGTGGCAATAATCGCAGAACTAATTCATTGACATACAGCCCGCTAAAGAGCCGTTGACCCATGAGCATCGACGCGGCCCCAGCGGCCTCAACTTGACGTAGAGTTTGCAGTTCGCCGCGCCCGCCCAAAGCAACCAGCAGCGGCGTGAAGGGCTGCGCTAACCCATTTACAGCACCGCCTCGCGCCTTACGCCTAACGCCCCGTGCTATCGCCGAGACCCTGCCCAAATCTAAGGTAAACAATTCAAGTAAAAAACTACTATCGCCGTAAGGGCGACGATGTAGGACCCAAGCTGGAGTCAGCTCGCCAGCCATAGCGTCTCAACGGTCCTCGTAACCTAAGCTGCGCAACGCACGGATATCGTCTGACCATCCAGACTTCACCTTTACCCATAGCCGCAGCATTACTTTGCTATCGAACGCCTTCTCCATATCTTTTCGCGCTTCGGTTCCAATGCTGCGCAGTCGGCTACCACCTTCACCAATTAAAATTTTCTTCTGCCCTTCCCGCTCTACAAATATCAATCCATTGATATAAAGCACTTTACCTTCTTGTTTAAATGCTTCTATCTCAACCGCAGTTGAATAGGGCAACTCATCACCTAACTGGCGTACAATTTTCTCCCGAATTAGCTCTGAAGCAAGAAAACGCTCGGAGCGATCTGTCACTTGATCATCGGGAAAAAAGTGCGCTGCCTCGGGCATTTGTTGACAAACAAATGCTTCGAGCACATCAATTTGTTTATTCCGCAGCGCTGAGATTGGAAACACGCCGACAAACGAATCTTTTGCCAAAAAGCGCTCGACATATGGCAGTAACACGCCGGGCTCTTCTAAAAGATCCACTTTGTTGATGACTAACGCGACAGGGGCATCGCATTGGGTGACCGCTGTGAAAACCAAATCATCCTCTTCAGTCCAACGGTTCCGATCGACCACAAACAGCACCAGGTCGACACCCGCAAGCGCGGTATTAGCCGCCCGGTTCATAAATCGGTTGATCGCTTTACCTTGCTCAAGATGCATGCCCGGTGTGTCGACAAAGATCAGCTGATCAGTGCCCTCAGTCTTAATGCCTACAACCTGATGCCGCGTTGTCTGGGGCTTACGGGAAGTGATACTGATTTTCTGACCCAACAAATAATTGAGCAACGTCGACTTGCCCACATTGGGCCGGCCGACAATCGCTACGTAACCGCAGCGAGTAGCACCGCTTAATGCTTGTGTAGTTTCTTCATCCACGCTCAAACTGCTCCATAATTGTTGCTGCAGCGGCTTGCTCTGCACGTCGTCGACTACTGCCCTCGCCCAACACATTAATATTGAGACTGGGCACCACACAGCTGACCTGAAATACTTGGTCGTGGTCGGCACCTAATGTGTCGATAAGTTTATATTCGGGTAATGGCTCAGATTTGCCTTGAAGCCACTCCTGCAAACGGGTCTTTGGATCTTTATCTTCGATCAACGTCAAAGTTTTCAGTGTTGCTTCAAACCACACCAATACAGTCTGGCGCGCGGCGGCATAGCCACCATCGAGAAAAATGGCACCAATCAATGCCTCAAGGGTATCTGCTAAAATGGACCGACGCTGTCTCCCGCCACTCTTACGCTCCCCGGCCCCAAGAATCAGGCTATCTGCGATGTTAAGTTGCTGAGCGATTTCGGCAAGGTAGTCGCCGCGTACTAATTTAGCTCTTAAGCGACTGAGTTGCCCTTCATCTGCCTCAGGAAACTGCAGGTACAGGGCTTCAGCAATCAAATGGTTAACAATAGAATCGCCTAAAAACTCAAGTCGCTCATTATTGTTGCTGCCCATACTCCGATGGGTCAACGCCTTAAGCATCAGCAACGCATCGTTAAACGTATAACCGATCGTCTGTTGCAGGTAATCGTATTTATGCTGATTCAACTGGGAACTCAATCGCGATTCTATGGAGTTTCAACGACAAGATCATCAAATCGCATCACGCCATCGATGATCCATATCAGTGGAAATCGTCGCTCGTAAGTCGCATCAATCACAAGACGACCTCGCTCACGAGAAATTTCTATATCCTCAATGTTCACATCATAAACCTGACTCGTGGTGAGTAGTTTATTCAGGCGTACACGGACGTCATAAACCGTATCTCTCTGTGGGTCGTACTCTTCTGCAGCCCTCTCAATAACATCTTTAACCGTTAGATACGTAAAATATGACGGTGCAACGCGAAGAATCAGTACCAAGAACGTTCCCAACAAAAGCACATTAAATGAGAAGCCCCACAGACCCATACCCGCCTGTCTCTGATGGCCTGGTGTCATTGAATTATGCATTAGCCTCATCCTCAGTCGATCGATCCGTTACGACTAAACGATGGCGCACTAAAAAATGATTCCCAATGCATCCAAACAGCCACCGCCTTGCCGACAATATCCGCTTCCGGAACTTGTCCCCAGACGCGACTATCGCTGCTATTATCCCGATTGTCGCCCATCATAAAAAAATGCCCTGGCTTTACCGTCGTGCTGAAGTCTCGCGCCGAACGCGCTATATCCACCTGCATCAGATGACTGTCGTCGGCAACCGTCTCCCGGCCCACCTGTACCCGTGAACGCCCCTCTGTTACCGGTGCCAACCACTCTCTTGGAACTGGCTCACCATTCACAAATAGTTGTTTACTGCGGTAGCTAATCGTATCGCCTGGCACGCCTATGACGCGTTTAATGTAATAAGTTTTATTCATGTGTGGCGGGAAAAAAACCATCACATCACCCCGTTCTGGTGAACCAATATCGAACACCTTAGTGCGCACCACCGGTAATCTGATGCCGTAAGTAAACTTATTAACCAAGATATAATCACCTACGGTTAACGTCGGCACCATTGATGACGAAGGAATTTGGAAAGGTTCGAATAAGAATGAACGTAAAACGAAGACCGCCGCCAACACGGGGAAAAACGACTTGGCGTACTCCACAACAACAGGCTCACTTGCCTCTCGATGCGCCATCTGCGCCAGCTGTGCAGCATCCGCGCTCTCGGCTTGCTGCCATTTCGGATATTGTCTCTTTAGCTTAGAGAGCCGCTCGCGGCGGGCACCGGCGAAAAAAACTGCGTCGAATAACCAAACAGCACCGCTTGCAAACACTAAAATGACTAAAATCAGGGGAAAATCGATATTCAAACTATCCTCCAAGGATATCTCAATGGCGCTGACTGACTCAGCCGTCTACCTGAAGAACGGCTAAAAACGCCGACTGCGGGATTTCAACGTTGCCCACCTGTTTCATGCGCTTCTTACCCTTTTTTTGCTTCTCAAGCAGCTTTTTCTTTCTGCTCATGTCACCACCGTAACACTTTGCCGTCACATTTTTACGCAGCGCTTTGACCGTCTGGCGGGCAACGATCTTTCCTCCGACTGCCGCTTGAATCGCCACATCGAACATTTGCCTAGGTATTAATTCTTTCATTTTCTCGGTCAGTAGGCGACCACGGCTTTGCACTTGATCTCGATGAACAATAATAGCAAGCGCATCGACACGCTCGCTGTTAATTAGCACGTCTAAGCGCGACAGCGGCGCTGCTTCGAAACGGTCAAATCCATAGTCCAGAGACGCGTAACCTCGACTCACAGACTTCAACCGATCGAAAAAATCGAGTACAACTTCAGCCATTGGAATATCGTAGGTAACCTGAACCTGCTGACCTAAAAACTGTAAATCCACTTGCATGCCACGTTTAAGCGTACAAAGCGTAATAACGTTCCCCAGATAATCTTGGGGCGTGAGAATATTACAGCGCGCAATCGGTTCCCGCATCTCACCGATATCGCCAATATCGGGCAGCTTAGAGGGGTTATCAACAGTTATCACCGAGCCGTCTTTCCTTTCGATTTCATAGATCACTGTTGGCGCAGTAGTGATTAAATCGAGATCGTACTCTCGCTCGAGTCGTTCCTGAACAATCTCCATATGGAGCATGCCAAGAAAGCCACACCGAAACCCAAAGCCCAGCGCATCGGAGCTCTCAGGCTCGTAAAACAATGAGGCGTCGTTCAGTGTGAGCTTGCCTAAGGCATCACGAAAATCTTCATAATCGTCGGACGAAACCGTGAAAATACCCGCATAAACCTGTGGTTTTGCCCGCTTAAATCCGGGCAGTGCTTCGGTGTCTGGCGCAGTCGCGCTGATCAGGGTGTCTCCCACCGGCGCGCCTTTAATATCTTTAATACCGGCAACGATGTAACCCACTTCGCCCGCCAGCAGCGCCTTCGTCTCTGTACGCTTCGGCGTGAAAACACCGACTATATCCGCTTGATGTTGTTTTTTCGTCGAACGCACTAAAAACTTATCGCGCTTACGCAAAACGCCCTGCTTTACCCTCACCAAAGAAACAACACCTAAGTAAGTATCAAACCAGCTGTCGATAATTAGCGCCTGTAGTGGTGCCTCTCGATCTCCCTCAGGAGGGGAAATGTGTTCGACCAAATACTCCAGAGCATCCTCTATACCGAGGCCCGTTTTAGCACTGACTTGGCAAGCGTCACTGGCATCAATGCCAATAATCTCTTCGATTTCTATCTTGACGCGATCGGGATCCGCCTGAGGCAAATCCATTTTGTTTAGAATCGGTAGAACTTCCAGCCCCTGTTCCAGCGCGGTATAACAATTGGCAACAGACTGCGCCTCAACACCCTGACCTGCATCCACAACAAGCAGCGCGCCTTCGCAAGCCGCAAGCGAGCGCGATACCTCATATGCAAAGTCCACATGCCCAGGGGTGTCGATAAAATTCAGCTGATACGCCTCTCCGTTGCGCGCCTGATACTGCAAAGTCACGCTCTGCGCTTTTATGGTAATACCACGCTCCCGCTCGATATCCATCGAATCGAGCACTTGCGCCTCCATTTCCCTAGCTTGGAGACCACCACAATACTGAATAAACCGATCGGCAAGCGTCGACTTGCCGTGATCGATGTGGGCGATTATTGAAAAGTTACGAATGTGACTTAAATCCGTCACTGATTGGCATCCTCGATTGCACCGCATCTTTGATGCGAAGTATGGGGCCGCTGTGAACAACCCCCTGAAACTAAGCGCGAGATTCTAACCTACACTGGTCGAGACTGCACCGAGAGATAACCGCCGATGGCGGGAAAAAGTCACTCCTCAGAGGGCACTCGGATACCGATAAACAGTGGTGAACCTCTGCGAATCAGTCTCGCGGGCACCGATTTTCCCGGGGTAAGCGTATCGATTGCCTGCTTGAGATCATCGAGATTAGATATCGCAACGCTGCCCAGACGGGTGATGATATCACCCATGGCAACGCCCGCCTCAGCCGCAGGCGAGTCCGGTGCCACAAACGTCACAACAACACCACCGGTGAGGCCCAATTCGCTCATAGCCTGTTGATCCGCTGTTTCAACTGACAAGCCTAAAAACACCAAGTCACCGTCCTCAACTGACACCCTCGACACGCGTGGCTCTTGATCGGCATCCAGACCACCTACTTTAACGTTTAATATCTGTTTTTGGCCACCGCGGACGATCGTTGCTTTCACCACAGCACCGGGGGCAATAAGGCCAACAGCGTGCGGAAGGTCAGCAGATGTCTCGATGTTACTGCCGTCGAATCGAATAATAATATCGCCATTTTCAATACCCGCTGCGGCTGCAGGAGAATCTGCACCAACCTGCGCTACCAACGCGCCCATCGGCCGCTCTAGCCCAAACGATTCAGCCAAATTACGATCGACATCTTGAATGCTAACGCCCAGCCAACCACGAATGACCTCACCGCTGGTCTTCAATTGCTCTACGACATTGCGCACAACGTTAACAGGGATGGCAAATGACAAACCAATTGACCCACCGGATCGAGTGAAAATCTGCGAGTTGACACCAATTACCTCGCCCGACAGATTAAATAACGGCCCACCCGAATTTCCCGGGTTGATAGCCACATCAGTTTGAATAAAAGGAACGTAGTTCTCTCCTCTCTCAGTGGGTAAACTACGCCCCATGGCACTGACAATGCCAGCGCTCACTGAAAAATCCAGTCCGAAAGGGGAGCCGATCGCTAGCACCCACTGCCCCACTTGAATATCATCCTGTTGCCCAAGCGAAAGTGTCACCAGTGCATCGGCTTCAACCTTGAGCAGCGCTAGATCCGAGCGCGGGTCGGTACCGATCACTTCCGCCTCAAATTCTCGTCGATCAGATAAACGAACAACCACAGCACTGGCGTTAGCCACCACGTGATTATTGGTCACAATATAGCCGTCACTAGAAATAACAAAACCTGAACCGATACCGCTGCGCTCTCTCGGCTGACCCTGTTGGCCACGACCCTCAAAAAAACGCCGCAAATACTCGGGTAACTGCTCCATATCAGGCCCGTTTTGAGCCGCATCAACCTCATAGTCGACAAGAATCTTCACCACTGCGGGTGATGATTGGCGGACAATTTCGGTGAAATCGGGAAGCTCAGCGCGAACGAGCAGTGGCAAAAAAACAAACGACAATACAATAAGAGCCTGCTTCATTGTGACGGTACCTCTATGTGGTGTTATGTATTGTATGAATTGTCTAGCGGCGCTATCAAGCTCGCCGACCAATGCGCAATCATTAGCCTCTAGAGCAAAGAGGTTGTGATCAGCGATGTGCCCGCTGCAATCTCGACTAATCGGGGTTCAAACTTATCCTCTGCACCGAGCAGTACAGGCAGCCAACGAATCGCCATAAAGCCGATAAACAACCCTGCCGCAAACCCTAGTATTGCCGCCAGCTCATGCACTTGATCACCCAGCATTGAACCTGCAATGCCAAGCAAAAGTGGCAGCAAGTACATCAAGGCGGAGCCCTGTAAAATTGCGGACTCAGGTAATTCTATCGTGACCTCGTCGTGGATCCGACAGTCGCTAGCGCGCAGAGCGTCCGTTGCTCGGACACGAATGAGTCCCTTTGCACCTGTCGCTCGGGCGAGTACACCGTGACCACAACCCGAACGGGCAGCACAACGTCCACAAGTAGAAGTCCGTATGGTCTCAACCCAGACAGTATCTGTCTCGATGGCCACCACCCGCCCCGTTTCAGTTAACATCGACTTCTCGAGGCATCGCCACAGGTCGAACGGCATCGGCAACTAAACGGGCCGTAGTCAACGGAATTTCACCCAACACCGTGACCAAAACTTTCTGGCCTCGCATTGAAATTCCCCGCGTATAACTCACTGTACTACCATGCTGTACAGCGCCCTCCCCAGGCATCAAGTCATCTGCGGCTGGTTCAATAAATACTGATGCGGCAGCAAAACCATCGCTCACGATCAGTGTCTCAACCGAGCTCATCCGCCTTGCCACCACACTGAAGCCCGGCGGCAGTGCTGCCATCACAAATCGTCCTGGCAGACTGACCAGCTGCGGGGCAGGCCAATGGCTGACGCCTTCAATACTGATATCAGCAAACTCATAACGCTCCAACACTTGGCCGTCGGGTGTGACGGTAATGACTCTGAGTGGTAGTGCACTACTTTCATCCATTTCAATAACATAGCCAAACCGCAAACTATCGCGCGGTTTAATTGTTAATCGTAGGGTACTTCGGCCCGCTACTGGCTGTCCTTGTTGTATATCGAACACATACCGCATGGCCAACTCGCAAGCATCAGCGGTCCTCATGCCGACCGCAGAGAAGCTTTCAATCGGTGCATCAGCACGCGACGTCAAACGCCGCAAGCTGCCCATACCGCCCTCCGCTGCAGCGCTGACTGAGACAAATTGACGTTCGCTACTATGCTCGAGTAGAACCGTGCCTGAATAGGCGGTCGTATCGGCGGCCTGCAGCATGGCATTAATTACCTGCTCGTGTTCATTAGACAGTCCACAAGCCGCATTAGCCGCACTTGGCCAAAGAGCCACAAGCGCTAAAAAAAATATCGCCGAGCGAGTCAGCTGCATAACGCCCCAATCATTTAGAGCGTTCAGGGATGCGGGCATAAGGGATCAAATGATTAGGCTGCAAGACGGCCGTTGCCTGCGCATGCTCAACGCTGTAGCGATAAAAACGCTCGCGTGCCAATTGTTCGTATATCGCTTGATTACGCGTCGCCGCTGGACGGCTACTAGTCTTCATCGGCTGCGCCGCTATTGGCGCACCATAGCTAGCCTGAACGGGCGCCGCGCCTTGCATTGGCACTATGCCACCAGGTAACTGTGTCAGCGGGTCGGCTGAAGGCGTATTCAACAACTGTTGGCCACCAAAAACCACCGCCAGTGTCACCGATGCTGCAACAGCAAACCCCATCATGGGATGACGACGGTTGTACTGCCTGGAATTGTCTGTCAGTGCCGCCTGAACCCGTTGACTAATGTCGATCCTGAGTTGTGGCTGCGCCAGAAGCGAAGCGCGCTGCTCATGATGCCGCAACCAGTCGGATCTCAACGACGGTTCGTCGTCAACCGCGCGTAAAACTCGAGCGAGATCCACCTCGTTTGCTTCCCCATCCATAACGGCAGACATTGACTCTTTAACGGTATCCGCTGCTGTCATATAAATACTCCTACTCGCCTCTTAACTGTGCGCGAACGCGATTATCAACCGCATCTCGTGCCCTAAATATTCTCGAACGAACCGTCCCCACTGGACACGCCATTACCTCAGCAATGTCCTCGTAACTGAGTCCGTCAAACTCACGCAGTGTCAGCGCCATGCGCAACTCCTCTGGCAAATTATCCAGTGCACTGCGCACTACCTCTGCCAACTCATTGCCGAGCAAAGTGTCCTCGGGTGACTCTGAGTCACGCAATCCCGCAGCCTCTTCAAAATACTCGGCATCATCAACATCGGCATCTGATGTCGGCCGCCGACCTTTCGCCACCAAGTGATTCTTTGCGGCATTGGCAGCGATTCTGTAAAGCCAAGTATAAAACGCACTTTCACCACGAAACTTTGGTAACGCACGAAATGCCTTAATAAAAGCTTCCTGCGCAACATCTTCAACTTCGGCAGAATTGTTAACATAACGACTTATCAAAGCCGCAATTCGCCCTTGGTATTTTAATACCAAAAGATCAAAAGCACGAGTATCGCCGCGTTGTGCGCGCTTTACCAGTTGTTGGTCGGTCTCCCGAACTGTCACTTAATCGCCTTAAAATAACAACACGCTTGTTCGGCAACCTAATCATTGTCGAGTACCAATTGCGTATTCTGAGCCTTTATTCTCGAGAAAGTTCCCCGAGAGCGCCTGTAACGGTTAAATTATACCCTGAAGTGCCGAATGACGCGCACTAAACACACTGGAGAAGCACCTCACTATGTCTGCTGTACAGCATTTCGATGTTTTAATCATTGGTAGCGGGGCTGCAGGGCTGAGCCTGGCCCTACATTTACCTCAACACTTACGCTGCGCCGTACTGTCAAAGGGCGGCCTCGACGCCGGCTCAACTTTTTGGGCGCAGGGCGGCATGGCCGCGGTATTACACGATCGCGACTCTGTAGATGCCCACGTCGCAGACACACTTATCGCAGGCGCTGACCTATGCCATGAGCCAGCGGTGCGCTTTACAGTCAGTCGCAGCAGAGAAGCGGTAGCTTGGCTTATTAGTCAGGGTGTCGATTTCGACTTACGTGACGATCAAATCGATCAAGAATTTAAAGAGTTTCACCTCACCATGGAAGGCGGGCACAGCCATCGGAGAATCATTCACGCCGCCGATCAAACGGGCCGCGCTATTTCCGAAGTGCTCACAGACCGAGCGCTTGAAGCGGAAAATATCACCCTGATGACCGATCGTTGCGCCGTAGACCTTATTGTCGAAAATGATCGCTGTATCGGAGCCTACGTTTTTAACAGCAAAACCGAGCGCGTTGAAACGTTTTCTGCGGGTGCAGTTGCATTGGCGACCGGTGGGGCTAGTAAAGCCTATCTTTACACCAGCAATCCTGACGGGGCTAGTGGCGATGGTATTGCGATAGCTTGGCGTGCAGGCTGTCGAGTTGCCAACTTAGAGTTCAACCAATTCCATCCGACTTGTTTATTTCATCCCCAAGCAAAATCATTTTTGATTACTGAGGCGCTGCGCGGCGAAGGCGCCACACTACATTTACCTGACGGCGAACGGTTCATGCTGCGTTATGACGAGCGCGCCGAGCTCGCGCCGCGCGACATCGTAGCTCGGGCGATCGACAGTGAAATGAAACGACTGGGTCTCGAATGTGTTTATTTGGATATATCGCATAAAGCTGCCGACTTCATAGCGAATCACTTTCCTACGGTCATGCAGCGCTGTCGTAGTCTGGGCATCGACATAACTCAAGAGCGCATACCGGTCGTGCCTGCCGCCCACTACACTTGCGGTGGCGTAGTCGTTGATCAGTATGGTGCCACCGACGTGAGTGGACTCTATGTCATCGGTGAAACAGCTTGCACGGGCCTCCATGGCGCTAACCGAATGGCAAGTAATTCGTTGCTGGAATGCTTTGTGTACGCCGCTTCCGCGGCGGCGCATATTGCACAAAGTGGCGCTTTAAACGTGCCTAGTAAACTACCCCTGTGGGATGAGAGTCGTGTCACTTCGTCGAATGAACTCGTCGTCATTCAACACAATTGGCACGAATTGCGCCGAATGATGTGGGACTATGTGGGCATCGTACGCTCCGATCGTCGTTTACAGCGGGCGCAAGATAGAATCGAACTACTGCAAAATGAAATCACCGACTACTACCGGCGATTTAGAATTAGCCGGCCATTGTTAGAGCTCAGAAATCTTGGGCAAGTCGCTCAGTTGATGGTCAACTGTGCGCTGACGCGAAAAGAAAGCCGCGGACTCCATTTCAACCAAGATCACCCTCAACGCGCAGATAATCCCAGCGACAGCATTCTAACCCCCGCCAACTACCGGGGAGTACCCCAGGACCAGAACCGACAAGCACTCCCCGACTACGAACTGTGACGAGCCGCCCGCCGAGCCTCTCCAACAGATTGGTTGTGCGCACGAATCTCGGCAACAATGCCGGTAATATTTTCATCGGAAACGGGTTCGCGCCCCATCAACCAGTTCATAATGTCTTGGTCTTCTCCAGAAACGAGCTGTTGAAACTGAGTTTTTAATTCATCGGTTAACTGCTGGTACCGCGCCTCGACAAATGGGGCTAGTAACAGATCGAGCTCGAGCAAGCCGCGGCGGCTAGCCCAACGCATACGATTGAAATCTTGGTCTTGGATCATTGTATTTTGCACCGAAAGGAGTGAGACAAGGGTTTCATTTCTTTTCACCGTCGACGAGTATACGCTCGAGCGGTCAATTTCGCAGTATGGAGCATTTTATGGGCACAACAGAAGGAACGAGCTTTTGTCACTTAGCATCTGAGGCCTTACTCCAGCTTGAAGGCATTGATGCGAAGAAATTTTTACAGGGACAAACAACGGCAGATTTCGACACCGCCGTAGCAGGTGATGTGCTGGCAGGTGCATTCTGTGATGTCAAAGGCCGTGTGCTAGCTGACTTCTTAGCGGCGATTATCAGTGACTCGTTAATCTTACTGCGTCTTGATCAAGGTATCTGCGAGCAGCTAATAAATCGTCTAAAGCCGTATTTAATGTTTTCAAAGTCGACGCTAACGCACACCGACACACGCATTTTTGGGGCAACTACGGCAGAACCCGTCAGCCTGAATATAACGGATCAATTTAGCCGGCAAGGCGACGCCGTCGTGCTTCAACGAGATAATATACATGCTGAGTTTTGGCTTCTCGATAGCCAGGGTGAAATGCCGCCTGTAACGACAGCACTTGAATATTGGCAGCGCGCAAGCATTCTGCGTGGCGAAGCTAGAATTTCGCTCGACACCGTAGGTAAATACTTACCACAAGATCTAAATTATGACCTCAATGGTTGGGTTAACTTCAAAAAGGGTTGCTACACCGGACAGGAAATCATCGCCAGGCTTCACTACCGAGGCAAACCAAAACGTCGCCTCGTTATTGCGCACTACGACGGGGTATCTCCCATGCAGCCAGGTACAGCGCTTTATACGGCGGAGCGCGCCCAAGCCGTGGGCTCGGTGGTTAATGCAGCGATGATCGACCAGCAACAATGGTTATTAATCGAGTGTATCGAAAATGGTTTGTCATTGGGCCTAGGCGCCAAAGACGACGGTACGCAACTTACACCGCTGTAAGCCAGGTTCGGCGAACAATAAGCCAAGGAACCGGCTTGTCCAGACAAAGAAAGAAGACCACGCTTGCTATTATCACCTGTGAACATCTGGCAAAGACCAGTCAATTACGCCCCGGTCATGCGCTTTGAGAAAAGTATTGGCCAAACTAAAATGCCGACACCCAAAAAATCCGCGATAAGCGGATAAGGGCGATGGATGAGCTGCGGTCAGTACGCAATGTCTAGTTGTGTCGATCATGCTCGCTTTTCGCTGTGCCTGAGCACCCCATAGCATAAACACAACGGGGGTTAGCTGATCGCTAACGCGCGCAATAATACTATCAGTGAAACGCTCCCAGCCTCGGCCTCGATGGGAGCCTGGTGCGCCCTCTCGCACTGTCAAAACTGTATTCAGTAAAAGTACGCCCTGCGATGCCCAGTCGCTTAGGTCGCCTTGGCGCAGAATAGGCATTGTCAGGTCATCAGCCAGCTCACGGTAAATATTTTTCAGTGACGGCGGGCACCTATGTGGATCTCGAACTGAAAAACTTAACCCGTGCGCCTGCTCTGCGCCGTGATAAGGATCTTGACCAAGTATAACGACGCGAATGTCAGTGAGCGCAGTTTGCTGCAAGGCATTGAACACCTCTTTCTGAGGCGGGTAAATTGTACTTGCCTCGAGCTCTTCAGCTAGAAAACGCGCCAGCGCCACCATATAAGGTGATGCAAATTCTGTACTGAGTGTACTTAACCAGTCATTGCTAAGGCCTTGTTGCCAAACCCGCATTAAACTCATAATTCCTTTCCTTTATTAACGTCAAGTTGACGCAGATAATTGCAGCGCAGGCCTAAGTTGATTATACAAAAAAAAGAAAACCACAACACCAGAGCTAGCACTTTGGATGGGATACGGTAACAATAGACGTCAGCCACTAGGGTCTTGAACACTAGCACGCGTCACAATTTGGCTTTTTAACAAAGGACTCGGGGGGAGCTACAAGGTATGAATAACGAGATCAACGTGAAAGCGGCCCGCGAGCCACGCATAGTTGAGCTCAGGCAATTTGTGTCCAATGTTTTATCGCCCCGAGTCAATCTTTTTGTTGGGGAAATGACAGACCATCTGTTCAATTTATCCTCCAGCGCACAATTATCCTCCGAAGAGCGCGCGCGCTGTTTCGAAGCATTCTCGACCATGCAATCGCAGCAACGCGCGATTACAAAAGATATCCACGCGCATCTCGATCGAGGATTTGATCACTTAGTTGAAATACAACAGGATGGAAACGCGCTGCCGGTGGCGTTGGATCTTGTTGATATCGATGAGTTTGAAGACGATCTCGCAATCGACAGAATCGTTAGGTCAGGCTCAGAGCGCTATTGGGTTGCACTCGAGTCAATGACATTACGCATCGGCGAAATAGTTACCGTCGACCCCCGTAAAATACGACTACCTTTTAGCCTGCGCGCCCTTTGTGTTGCCTACCGCTCAGCGCTGAAACCGTTTGATTTTGATAAAAAAATTGTGCTCGAACTTGATCGAGCGTTTGCAAGAAACTTGCTCGCTGAACTGAGCGCTATCTATGCAGATATTAATAAACAACTCGCAGGTCAAGGCGTGCTTCCAGATGTAGAGACGATCATCGAGCGATCAGGATCACAGCTGCATAGTAACAATCAACAAACAACCGCTTCGCAAACGACAAATACCCCTGCAAACACCTTGCAGGTCGACGGTGGTGCCAGCCAGCAACACAGTGCCCATCCAGAAAATCAGCCCGAGAGACTCCACGCTCAAGCCGACCAGACTGTCGCAAAAAGTACTATGAGCAACACGACAGCATCTCTGAACAGCGCGATCGACTACATTAATAATTTAGCCGCCGCTTCAAATGCCAACTCGCCACAAACAGCACCGAAACCAACAGCAAATACACTATTTCCCAGCGACGAAGAAGACACGTTAATCGCTCAGGCTCAGCGTTTGGATGAAGTGCAAACGCAGCCAGTGGGCAATTCGGCGGATAGCCCTGCACTCCGCGAGCAAGCGCTCATCAGTGGCTTGACGGAGGCTGTCGGCGCGTTACGTAACGCGACGCAGCCAAATGCCCTTGATGCCGCTGCAACCGAAGGCAACTTTCCCGACTATCTGCCTGGACGTGGCATACATGCACAGGACTCCCAGATTAATGCCGCCGTACTGAGCCGGCTGCAGCAAAACATCTATGGTGGAAACGCGACCCCGAATCTGGATCAAGCCCTGCTCGCAGCAAACGCTCAAGCACTGTCGGACAACATCGCACGCCTGCGATCAAGCGGCGCCATTGCCTCAGCGGCTGCAGGGCCACTCGTTGAGCAGCTTGCGCTGACGGATGCAACAGATGAGGCCATACCTCTGCGCAGCAGTGTGCAAATGGTTGACGATTTATACCAAACCATCCAAACGCGTCTGCCCGCTAATTCTAAGCTTTACGAAGCAATGGATCTTATCAAACTACCCCTGGCTCAAATTTCACTTGTCGACCCACAATTTTTTCTTAATCGAGAACATCCAGCGCGCCTCCTTGTTGAGCGCTTAAATGAACTCGCCGTCTTGTCGCCCGCACAAAACCCGCAGATTGAGAAGCAAGTAAAGCGTATCTTAACCAGTGTAAATAGCGACTTTGATAGCGATCTAAATGTTTTCGATAAAGCCCTAGAGCAGGTAACTGAGCTCGCATTAAAAATGCTGCGCCAACAGCAGCGCAACATTCAGCGGCAGGTGGCTGCAGAAGAAGGCCGTGAACGTCGCGTCGAGGCGCAAAAGCACGTTGAACTCGAGCTACTAAACGCACTGCCGGACGTTAAACTTCCGAAGAGTTTGCTGCGTGTTGTCAACTCTTTGTGGCGTGATCATTTGATCGTTCAAGTCATCCGAGATGATGATCCTATTGAAAAAGGTGTAAAGCTGCTATCCGAAGTGAATAACCTGTTGCAGACAAAACATTCAGCTACAACAGACGTCGCGCCAAGCGAGGTAGCAAGACTCATTGACGGATTACGTGCTGCAGCTGAAGAGTCTGCGTTCTTAACTTCAGACCAGGCAGAAGATATTGTTCGTGTTGAACAGGCACTATCAGGCAGCGCTGAAATAGACCTCATTGATTCGACTATCGGTGAGCGCCAAGGCTTTGAAGAGCCTCAGTTTAGTGAAAAACTCCAATCTTTACCGCGCTTGAGGCGCTGGGTTAGGGAAGCACGAGACCTCAAAAAGAACACTTGGTTTACGGATACGACCAGCGATGGCGTCAGCTATCACCTGCAACTCATTTGGTCAAACCCAAGCAAAACCCGCTTTGCTTTTGCCAATGAGCAAGGACGGAAAGCCCGCGATGTAAATTTGGTCCAATTAGCGCGATGGCTTGGGCAGCACTTAAAACCCCTCAAGCCCTCAGAGCAACTATCCATTATCGAACGGAGTGTCTTCTCTACGCTGGAGCGTCAGCAACAGCAGTTGGCAGAGCAACTACAGCCACCATCCGTTAACGAGCTGACTCGCGGCGAGCTAGTGGATAAAGCCCAATCAGTGCTGCGTCGCGCTCGGCGACGTGGCGCAAGCCATACTGCGATAGCCGTGCACTCAGAGCAGGCCAATGACACCCAACAGTTGATTATCATGTTGCAGCAAGCAAATGTTGCCGTTACTGCCGCCGGGCCGCTATCTGAGTCAACACAAGGCATACTGGCGGAATCTGCGACGATAGAAACAATACAAACGGTACTATCGCTATGGCTGGACCACTCTACTACTGTGGGCATAGGCATTTCCACGATAGATGCCGACCAGAATAGCGCAGAGGATTTATGGCGATTACTAGAGGAAACCGCGATTCGTGGCCTAGCCTTATCCCCAAATACGTCATTGATCGCAGAGCGCGAAGTAAGATCTGCTGATCTTAACGCGGCGGTACGAAATACCTTCCTCCGATTGCAAGATGATATGCCACCTCGAGTGTCGCTGATTCGAATCACACGCACGCCTGCGGCCCACCCGGATAAGGTAGTCGAGTCATTTCAAATCTTGTTAGACGGCATGACCGACGCCGGCGGTGAAATATCTGCGCAGTCTGGTCATTATTCGGCCGCGCTTGCAGTGGCATTAGATTATCTAAAAGTACGCTGCGCTTGCAAACTGGCTGAGCGTTTGGCTGCCGAGGGTAGAGAAACCCCCGTATTCAATATCGCGGTGTCAACTGACGCAGCTTTACACTTCGATTTCGTTGAATTCGTGCTCAATGAAGTCTCCGAGAGCGGTATCGGCACCAACCGGCTATGCTTTGAATTCCGTGATTCAACGCGACTGCGTCAAGAGTCCATTGCGGCGGATTTCGCTCGTGCATTGCGCTCTATAGGCTGCTTAATTACTGTTCGTGACGTCAACCCATCGCGCGGTAGTACCGCAGAGTTACAGTCGCTAAGCCCTCATGTTTTAGCACTAGATAGTAGCTTGTGGCCGCCCGAGAGCGACGCGGAAAATACCAGTTTATTGCACCAGGCCATCAGCGACTTGCACCACTTGGTCGGTGAGTATGTCGTATTGTGTGACGACAGTGATCGCAACCTAGCGGGCGAGTTAGGCATCGACTTTATTGAAGTTGGAGATCCAAAAGAGATTTCAACAGAGGAACTCGTACTAACTATGCCACTCATCATCCGCTAAGGCGTAGATTTTTAGCTCAAAAATTTAACGCTGTTAGCGAGCAAAAGTAGATACGTGACGCTTTTAACAATTTCTTTCACGGAAACTGGCGCGTTAGTCGTTGACTAAAAACGCTATCTGACGCGGCAGATTTATACGCCGACATCTGACCACCCTATCGATCGACTCTATTCTAAGCCCGTCACTGCTTAAGCTTTTTGCGCGCTCTGTGCGCACGACGCATAGTTTTTAAGTTATCTAACCAAATGACCAGCAGCCCCAGCCAAACGACAATGAATGAAGCCAATGTGGGGCCATCAATCGTCTCACCCAACATAGTTTGTGCAACGACCAATTGTAGAGATGGTCCTAAATAGGACAGTAAGCCTAGCGTCGACAGTGGCAACATTCTCGACGCCGCGACATGGGTAAGTAATGGCATCGCCGTAAATAAACCTGCAGCAACCAAAAAGAAATCAACCCTTAACCCGTATTGGCCTAGACCGGCACCGTCATTCAGCACTATCCAAACTCCCGCCACGGGTGCCAAAAACAAGGATTCTAAAAACAAACCCTCAAAGGAATCGGCAATAACGGTTTTTCGAATGGCACCATAAGCGGCAAATGAACAGCTCAGCGCCAATGCAATAATGGGCAGACTGCCAATCATCACCAATTGAATCACAACAGCAATAACCGCTAAGACAACGGCGATCAGCTGTGGACGACTCAAGCGTTCTTTAAAGAACACCACGCCGGCCATGATAGTCAGCAGCGGCAGCATGAAATACCCCAAGCTCGCCTGTGTCGCTTTGCCCGTAGTCACCGCATATAAAAACGTCCCCCAGTTAATCGATACCAAAGCCGCTGCCGCTGCCATCGCCGCCATCATCTTGTAATTACGTAGCAACGCCAGCGCACCACGCAATCGACCGAACATAACCAAAATCAGCAGTGCCACGGGGAGCGTCCACAATCCGCGATGAGCCAAGACATCCCAGGGCTCCACAGGCTTAGTTTGCATCCAATAAAGTGCAGCACCGCCCCAAATGCTATTGGCGATCAAACCTAATCCTATGCCGAGTTGCCGATCTGTTAGCTTTGCGATCACGCGCTTTGGTCCCAAAAGGTCAGAGCGATCATTCTCAGTGCCAGAAGGCTAATCAGCCAGCGAAAAATATGGGTAAAATTCTGTTGCGGTACCCAATATCTTAGTTGAGTGCCCAGCCATGCACCCGGGATCGTCGCTAAGCTCATTGCTAAAATCTCAGGCCACCAGGGCTCGAATGTGAAGCCTATGAGTGCAAAAGCTACCGTCCGAAGTAGATGGTTGAGGGCCATGTACAGGCCCGTATTAACGACTAACCAGTCGCGTCGTGTATTGATTCTTTGCATCACAGCGGCCCCCAACGGCCCGGTTGCACCAGCAAGCATGCCAAGCCCAGTTTGATAAAACCCGAGCATCACTAATGCGCCTTGGCCGGACATTTTTATCCGCGACATCGGCAGCCACGTCACCACAAGAATAATAAAACCCGCCACGGCAGGTAACCACTGCAAGCTGATAAACGCGGCACCATGGCTACCAAGATAAGCGCCGAGTATGCTGCCGATTAATAATGGCGGCACAAGCGGCCAATCCACATATCTTAGAGAAAAGCCCACACGTGCACAGTTCGCCATGGTTTGCACCACTGCGTGAACCGGTATGATCGCCGCGCTCGGTAGCAAGCCTGGCATTAACAATATCAGTAGTACACCGCCGCCCAAGCCTAGTGTCGCCGACATTAACGCCGTCGAGAAAGCGGCGAGTGCAAGTAGTACCAGGTCCATTTTACCCTCGAATGTGTCGCCTCTGTAGTTACGACTTAGTACCAATCAATTGAGCCGTCAAGTGCATGAGTCTACACTACCTGCGCTCGGCACCTGATTTCCCCCTAGGAGTAAAAGTGAGTAGCTTCAACTATGATGTTTTGGTCATTGGCAGCGGTCCTGCTGGGGAGAGCGCCGCCTTAAATGCGGCGAAACACGGTATGCGGACCGCGGTCGTCGAGCGCCATAGCATGGTCGGTGGCGCGTGCACGCATCAAGGCACTATTCCCTCAAAAGCCCTGCGCCATGCTGTCGCTCAATTGATGCGCTTTAACACGGGTACGCTCTACCGTGAAATTGGTCACAGCCGCCAGATCCCCTACCCAAAAACACTGGCAGCAGCCTCAAATGTGATAGCGCAACAAGTAGAAATGCGCAGTAAGTTTTATGTTCGTAATGGCATCGCATTAATTCGTGGCGCCGCACAAATGATCGATCAAAATACCATCGAAATCCTCGAGGAAGATGGCAGCGCCCACAGAATTACCGCACATGACATTATCATCGCAACGGGGTCCCGACCCTACCGTCCAGAAGATGTGGACTTCAGTCATCCCCGTATTTATGACAGTGACACCATCCTCGAATTACAACATACACCGCGGCGACTCATTATTTATGGCGCGGGTGTCATCGGCTGTGAATACGCATCAATATTTAGCGGACTTGGTATTAAGGTCGAGCTGGTCAATAGCTTCGACAATTTGCTGCGCTTCCTCGATGACGAAATTGCTGTCGCCCTTGACTACCATCTGCGTGATAACGGCGTTTTAGTGCGCCATCGAGAAACCTACGAGCGCGTTGTTGCGGACTCTGAGGGCGTCTCCTTATATTTAAAATCAGGAAAAAGACTACGTGGCGATGCATTGCTGTGGTGCAACGGTAGAACTGGCAACACCGACACCCTGAACTTAGCCAATATAAATCTTACCCCTGATAAACGAGGTCAACTGGCGGTTAACAACCACTATCAGACCGCCGTAAATAATGTCTACGCTGTCGGAGACGTAATCGGATGGCCCAGCCTTGCTAGTGCCGCCTACGATCAGGGCCGCTCCGCGGCAGCATTTTCACGTGGTAAAGCCAATGCTCGCTACGTCGATGATGTACCCACCGGGATCTACACGATTCCTGAAATTAGTTCGGTAGGCGCAACTGAGCGCGAACTAACGGAGTCCTGCGTTCCCTTTGAGGTGGGGCGCGCCTACTTTAAAGAGACTGCGCGTGGACAGATTTCGGGGGAAACCGTTGGCATGCTGAAAATTCTTTTCGACCCCAATAGCTTAAAAATCCTGGGCATTCATTGCTTTGGTGCTGAAGCCACGGAAATTATTCATATTGGCCAAGCGATCCTAAAACAAGAAGGTGCAGGCAATACACTACGCTACTTTATTTCAACCACTTTCAATTATCCGACTATGGCCGAGGCTTATAGAATTGCCGCGCTTAACGGCATGAATCGATTAGCTGGATAATGCGAGCGTTATCTGGCAAGGGCCGCTATTGGCGCGCATTAGTACTGCTGTCAATGATGGCCACGACGTTGAATTTCGTCAGTCCCAACGCCGCGGCGGATGACCGCCTGAGCGCCACCGACCACCCCGCTATTTGGCAACAAGCCATCGTAAAACTCTCGGTGCCAGTAAAGCGCTGGGAGGACGGTCGACGCCGCCATTTTATTGAAGATTGCACAGGCTCTCTCATTAAAGGCAAAGAGGGCATACTGATTCTCACGGCCTGGCATTGCGTCGAAGGATTCAATGACTTGACCCAAGTTATTATTGCGACGGCGTCGAATGGAGAGATTTTTGAAGCCCAGGTATCGGCAATAGGCGCCTCTATGTCTGCCGACTGGGCACTGCTAAGCCTAAATCGCAGCGCACAAACCATGCAAAATACAAGCTACCTAGAGTTAGCTAAAATACGACCTATCGAGGGACAGCTGATATTGATGGCAGGCTTCAGTCGTGACCAACAGCTTGGCGACAACGGCAGTACGCTCACCTTTGACCCTGATTGCCAAGTGCGCCATACACCGTCTGGAGCCAACGCTATCTACACCAATTGCACAGCCTTTAAGGGGGCCTCAGGAGGCCCTGTGCTCACCTTAGAAAATGATACCTACAAGGTGCTGGGGGTCATTTCGGCGGGCGACGAGGCAGGACTAAGCCTGTTTACGCCAGTTACAGCCATTGTGCGATCGTTACGGTAACTGTTGACGTGCTGGTGGCGAGGCCCCGACGTGTTGTTCGCCGCGCGAAATTGCCAAATCAACCTGCCGTTGTCGTTCCGCAAATCGCGCCTGCTGGTCCGGCGTCAAGGTATCGAAGCAGCGTGGACAGGAAATACCTTTTTCATAGTTAACTGATTCTTTGTCGGTCTCAGTAATCGGATGACGACAGGCATAGCACTGGTCATAACTACCTTTCTCTAGCGCATGATTTACCGCGACACGACTATCGAAGACAAAGCATTCACCCTCCCAAAGGCTGCGCTCTTCAGGCATTTCTTCAAGATATTTAAGCACCCCACCCTGTAGGTGATGCACCGATTCGAAGCCCTCTTTAAGCATGAAGGCCGATGCTTTTTCACAGCGGATACCCCCTGTGCAAAACATAGCAACTTTACGGTGTTTTGTCGGATCAAGATTCTCGCGGACCCATTGGGGGAACTCTCTAAAGGAAATTGTGCCAGGATCAACTGCGCCCTTAAAAGTCCCTATATCAACCTCGTAACCATTACGTGTATCGATCACAACAACCTCTGGATCATCAACTAGCGCGTTCCACTCCTCCGGCGTTGCGTAAGTACCGACACATTGATTCGGATCAATACCTGAGACACCCATCGTCACGATTTCATTCTTGAGTTTCACCTTCATTCGGAGAAAGGGTGCGTCCTCATGATACGACTCCTTGGAATCTAGGTTTGCTAAGCGAGGATCACTTCTTAAATGCGCTAGTACTGCGTCAATGCCAAGCCGATCGCCGGCTATGGTGCCGTTAATCCCTTCATTGGCCAGCAGCAAGGTACCGGAAATATTATTTGCGCGACAGGCGTCTAGCAGGGGCTCACGCAGCGCAACAAAATCATTGAGCGTGACAAATTGGTAGAGCGCAGCAACAACGACCGGCTTGTCCTGTTCAGACATTTTTTATTCTCCACCCAGACAATTTGGCGAAGCGGGAACGATCCCCTTGGCAGCCCATTCATCTGGCGTAAACGTATGCAGTGCAAGCGCGTGAATAGGCTCTGCCATGAGATCACTAAACAACCTGTAAACACGCTGATGACGTTGAACCTGCCTCAGTTTGACAAAACTCGCTGCTACAAGCGTCACTTTAAAATGGGTTTCCGAATTGGCCGGCACATTATGTTGATGGCTCTCATTGACTACTTCGCAAAAATGCGGATCAAACTCTCGATCTAAACGCTGTCGTAGCGT
>CAWUXF010000016.1:0-62159 GCA_963926325.1 uncultured Luminiphilus sp.
CGATTCGTTTCCTTTTCTACATTATTAGCAGTGATTATCCATAAGTCGGAGCATAACCCATTCTTTTTTATGATGAGGATTTTGCGCCTTAAATTGAGTCATTGAATAATGGCGCATAGCAACAGCAACCACTAGCCCTACAACCAAGCACTCTACAACCTACGAAAAGACCCAAAGCACAGTGACTTCGGGTTAACAGAAAGTTAGCATGGCTCTCGAATCAAAACGGAGATGACTAGCCAAAATGAGCGAGCTTATTAGTGCAATCGACTACGTCATCATACGAACAACTAACTTTACAGTGGCCTGCGAAAGCTATGCCGCCATCCTCGACAGCGACCCTTTGATCGAAGCACCCGACGGGCAAGTCCGTAGCGCCTTTTTTTTAACCAGTAACATTGGCGTGAAACTTATTGAGGGCAACGCTGACGACGGCCTTGCCGGCCTTGTCCTTCGGGGCACCAGCGGTCCTGCGATACGGCGTCGATTACAGCGGGTAGGGTTAGGGGGTACAGAAACGCCTGCAACAGCTAGCAGCACTGGGCCACTAATGTTTGAATTGCCACTAGCGCAGACACGCGGCCTTGCGCTGGGGATCACTTCGGAGGCGCCCTTAAGCGCGCCAGCCGTCAGCGCACAGCGAGCATCGGCACTTGAGTTAGACCACATCGTCATCGCGACTGATCAACCTGAACATACCAGCTTTTTGTGGGCCGCTCAGCTCGGACTAGATCTGCGCATGGACCTCAGCAATGCCGATTGGAATTCACGGCTGCTGTTCTTCCGCTGCGGTAATGCCATCGTTGAGATCTATAGTGCGCTGAAGAAGGCTGGAATCAGTGACACCGATCGTTTTTTTGGTCTGACTTGGCGGGTTGCCAACCTAGCAGCAACACACAGACGTTTGCTGAGTCGCGGCTTCGACACCTCTGACATCCGAGTAGGACGAAAACCAGGCACCTCAGTCTTTACGCTTAAAACGGGTGCTGAGCATGTACCTACATTGTTCATTGGGCCAACCTAGCTGTTTAAAAGCGACCCTCGGTGCACCGCGCTCTTTGTCTTCTCAAAATCTAGATAACGCTACAGTCTAGCCATACTCGATTATTAGCACGGTCGCTCTCGGGCTCAATGATGTCACCCACGGGGTCTACAGCGACCAAAATTCGATGACTGCCAGGGGATAGCGATAATGGCAAACTAAAGGACTCGCGCCCGCCGGCAGCAAGCCACGGCAGTCTAAGATACTGCCGCAAGCTATAACAATCATCAGGCACAACATCGATACCGATATCACTGACATCTAAACCACCGAGATTAGCGACCTCAAAACTCAGCACACCTGCGTGCCACGTGAGGCTGTTGACTGACAGGTCTGAGCCGAGATGGGAAATAGTGGCGATCGGATAAATAACGAGCTCATCGATTCCACCAAGACAGCTATCACCGTGCTCATAATGTAGATGGCCGCCGAAACGATGATCCGCGCTGATACCGTGCATATGTAAATTGGCGCCCGCTTGGGCCACGGTGACTCGCCCCGTTTCCGGCTCAGTGTCATAGAAGCCACAACAATCCCACTCCAATGCGTCGCCGAGATAGTGGATTTTGCTATCGAGATCACTGGGAATATCTGCAGACAGAAAATAATGTTGCAGCGCATCATAGATCGCCGCCCCCGAGCCGGCCTCCGACTCTGCAGCACTATTCCGATTGCGCTGGCCCATACAGAGCTTAGATGCCACCGTAATAACCAAATGTTCCCACTGGCAGCGCACGCGCACGCCGTAGATCAGCGCGGGGTGGTCTATAGTCGCGATACCCGCCTTGATCCAATCAGATAGCAGCCACCCAGCCTCGCCGTCTAGCTTGGAGAGATCAATAAGGTAGCCTTGCTCACGCACATCAGAACTGAAGCAAGCATACGGAAAATGGTCGCTGCCATCACCCGCACAGACTTTATCAATACCGCCGGTATTGGCGTGACATTTATAAATCGAGGTCTCTTCAGCCACCGTATCATAGGCAAACGCTAACTCGCCGTTGTCGATACTGGTGGTCGTACCCATGCCCAAGACATTACCTTTGAGTGGAATACGCTCAACAGGCAGATGCTCTTTGATATCTCCCTGAACTAAGTCGACGATTGTATTAGCGATTGTTAAGTGAATACCTTCAGGCTGCTGCATCAAATACCTCTAGTCCATCTCGTACGACAGGCGTTACTTACGCTTCATCACCGATTTTAAACCGCGAAATCGATTGGTTGAGTAATGCGACTGCCGACCGCATTTCTTCTGTCGCACGCACTAGCTCATCGATCGACCCACTCGTTTCCGACGCAACATCAGTCAGCTGATGCATTGAGCCGGCAATTTCTTGTGCACCGAGGGATTGCGATAACATACCCTCTTTGACTAGCTCGAAGCGCGGCTGCAAGTCCTTGACCTGCTCAATAATCAAGCCTAACTGCTCGCCAGTAGAGGCTGACGCCGCAACACCACCTTGCACCATCTCGCCAAAGGACTCCATTTCACGCACGCCCTCTGTAACCGCGGCTTGCATTTCTTGAACCATCTTCTCAATGTGTAAAGTTCCCACCGCAGTTTGATCCGCCAAACGACGAATCTCTTGAGCCACCACCGCAAAGCCACGCCCTGCTTCACCAGCTACTTCTGCCTCGATCGCTGCATTTAACGACAGAAGGTTAGTCTGGTCGGCAACCTTGGTAATTGTCGTGACCACACCATTGATTTTTTCAGCTCGCTGAGCAATCACTTGCAAACGATCACCAATCGTCTCGCTGCCCACCGCCAACTGATTAATGACCACATCCATACCGGAAATTTTCTCACGACCCTGATCTGCTCGAACCGCTGTGTCTTGGACTTTCTCGGCCACAACTTGCATCGCGGCCAAAAGCTCCTCGGCTGTAGACGCAATCTGCTGTGCAGCCGCAGCTATTTCAGATGTTGATGCACTCACCGTGTTGACACTCTCCTCCTGCGAACGTGTTATCACAGCGACACGATCTGCGGCAGAACCAATTTTGGCATTCACGTTTTTAAAGGTGCCTATAAGACTGCGTAAATAGCCCACCAAAGAATGTAACGACAAAATCAAAATGCCGGGCTCGTCTCCTTTGCCTGTCGGTTTGACCTCTACCGTCAAATCGCCCGAGACCAATTGTTGTGCAGCGTGAGCTGCATGCCGAATCGGTATACTAATAGTGCGCGCCATCAGGAATGCCGCAAGGCTGATAGGCAGCAACAAAAATACTAGCAAGTACAACGATATAGACCGCTGCTTGGAAAGTAGCGCCAATGCCTCTTCAACGTCTTGCTTAACGACAATACCCCAGCGAAATGACGGCGAGTAATTAGAAATCGAGATCACATCTTTACCTCGTAAATCTTGCGTCAGCCCAAACCAGCGTTCACCCGCAATAGAAAGTCGTATCGGCATATTCGACTCTAGATTGAGCGGAATCCGCCCATCGGGATGAAATGCAATCCAAGGAGCAAAACGCGTAGGTGCTATTACCTGAGCAACATCACCATCGCGCTGAGATGCCACGACTTCACCGGTGGCATACAAACCAGAGTAATCAAGTAAAATTTTATGCAGCGCTTTATTATCAATTTGCATCATGAGGATACCGACAGCTTCCTGCCCACGCTGCACTGGACCCGCTAAGAATACCGCAGGCTCATCTATCCCTTCGTATTGTGCGATCTCAGAAATACCGCTTTGCAGCAGTGTGCTCGTGCGCTCAAATAACTGACCAACTTCGGTCTCTTTTAGCGGCCCTGTTAAAATATTGCTGCCGGGAGTCATCGCCTCAAGCCGATGATTCAACGAAAACAAAACACGACCGTCGGGGGAGAATATCGTTGCGTCGACAAATCCATAGAGTGCAGATAATCGCTGTAGCAGCGTCATCAGCTCGGTATCAATTTTGGCCATCTCTTGCACATCAGGATCTGTCCAGTTAGATCGCTGATCAAGACCGGCAACTAAATTGGCCATCTCTGTAGAACGTCCCGCAGCATATATACTTTTGGTCAACTCAGATGCATATTCTTCCAGTCGGCTCACCTTACGCTGACTGACAGCCAATAAATTTTTGCGGTAAGTCGCTTCTAATGATGTGGCCGAAACACGATCTAATAAAGTCGCCAACACAACACTTGCGACGACAGCAATAAGGATGGTCATGCCTATGAGTTTTTGCGCAATTGAGGCGGTTTTGATTTGCGACGCCTGCGACAACCCATAAAGTTTTTTGACGCGACCACCGACGGCACAATAGCCAACAATTGGTTTTGGCAGCGAATTTAAATGTCGTTTGAACGTAGCGACGTCGGCGGCGCTGATTTCATTCATCACCACCGGCAGTGACACAAACTCCAATCCGTGTAGTGCTGCAGCTTCAGCCATTTGCTGAGCACTAGGCTGAGAAGCGCCGCCTTCAAAGTCCGGCCGATTATTGATGATACTGCGGTAACCCGCCGCAGCAATCGCCGCAAAGTCTTTAAGGTCGAGCTGTGGTGAGGCGACAAAGTCTGGGCTCAGCTCTGTAAAAGAAAGTCCCTCTACGTTGATCATTGTGGGTTCCTCTCAGGGTTAGACCATGAGTTGTCCCAGCGTGCATACAGGCCATTTAGCATTTCTTGCCAAGCGGTACGTGAACGACTACCGGGAAACGGCACAGGTCTTATAGGCCGGTCAATCTGCCAGATAGGTTCAATACCGCCAACAGTATTGATTTGCCCTAATGACATCGATCGCCAAGCATGCTGAGTTGCCGCATCAATTGAAATAATACCCTCTGGCGCAGCTAGGCTCTGTCCGCGTAGCGCAGTCATTACCTGTCCAACCTCGGTGCTTTCGGCCTCCTCCACTGCCTGCGCCCATAGCATCACACTCGAATAAGCCGTCGCGATCACATCACTAGTCACCCGATTGGCGCCATATTTGTCTTGAAACCGCTTAACGAAATCGACATTGATATCACTGGGAAGCCCCTGTAAGTAACTCCATGCCGTGTAGTGGCCTGCAACTGATTTGGGGTCCATGCTTTGGAGTTCAGACTCGCTAACACTAAAGGAAATCACGGGTGTCGACTCGGCTGTTATACCCGCCTTCATCAACTCGTTATAAAAAGCAGGATTACTGTCACCCACTATGGCGCTAATAATAAAGTCCGGTGAGGTCTGCTCTATGTCCGCGACAGTGGCCTCAAGATCAGTGCTGCCAAAGAAAACATAGGACTCACCCACCAGCTCCGCGCCTAGACTGAGCAACTGATCTTTCATAATTTCATTAATAGCATGCGGCCAAACATAGTCTGAGCCGACCAGGTGAACGCGCTTGCCTAATACATCTACCCCCCATTTTAGGGCGGGTAATACCTGCTGGTTAGGTAGTGCACCCGTGTAAACGATATTGGGTGACATTTCGAGGCCTTCATACGCCATGGGGTAAATCAGTAGATGATTATTTTTTTCGAAAATAGGCTTTACAGTTTTGCGACTCGCCGACGTCCAGCAGCCGAATACAACTGCCACAACTTCTTGATTAATAAGCTTGTCAGCTTGTATCGCGAAAGTTGGCAAATCAGATGCACCATCGGCAATCACTGCCTCAATGGGCCGGCCTAACAAACCACCGCGGGCATTTATCTCTGCAATCGCAAGCAACTCGGCATCGATCATCGGCCTTTCACTTATCGCCATCGTGCCGGTTTGAGAGTGTAAAAGACCAACCTTGATAGGCTGCACATTAGCGGTTTTGGAAATCAACAAAATGCCGACGCCAGCGGCGAACAACAGTGCCCCACCGACTATTAACCAACGCGTTCTGTTCACTTATTTACTCCCGATCGACTTACTTTAATCCTGCCAGGTGCCGCGATCAGAATCATAAAGCTGGCGGCCATTTAGCGACTAGTGCAATTCAAACGCATCGAGTCTGTCTTAGTTAATACAACCGTTACTGCAATCATTAAGCGATAATTTTCATCGATAGCGTGCTGACTCTGTTGGCATAGTGATAAGAAACATCTTGTGCAGTATTCAGCACAAGATGCATACCCAACCCGCCCGGATCACGATCATCCAAGCCGCCACTTAAGTCCGGCGCAGACACCGCTAATGGATCAAAACGATCGACGTCAAAATCTAAAAATAACAAAGCGACGCCATCGTCTAAGGCCGTCAATTCAATCTGAATATTTGCTGAGCTTTGATTATACGAAACCATGTTGACAAAAATCTCCTCGATCACCATGTCCACCGAGAATAAGATATCTTCGCTCAGCCCATGCACTTCAAAAAAAGCATGGGTCTCGTCAACAATTCGCAACAACTCATTCACGCTGCGACTCAGGGTCAGTCGAATATTTTTTAAATCAGCCATGACTATTAATACTCATCGGAGATTCTAAGCGACTCGGTGACAGCACCGAACAAGCTCAGTGGCAAACACTACATGCCGAGCGTGAACACCTTTGACATAGCAACGACAGCCTCGGCTTGCAAATCGCCTTCAATCACTGAAAGTTCACCACCATCGAGCCAAATACCGCCGCAATCTGGACAGCGGTCGATCACGATCATGTGCGCTATTTCTTTCTTCATGACTGCACCATCGACAGGACAGCAGCGAGACTCTTCCGCTGCGGCCTGCGTTTTTAGCTCCATTTCTTTAACGCATTCGCTGCAGACCGGCCGACCATCATCTTCATTGCGTGTACGCAACCCACAACGATCACACTTAGGAGCAAATAACGACATTTTTAGCCTCTCAATTTTCTCGAAAAATATTTGCTGAACGCACTTTTTACACGACAAGCAAACTCACGTCAGCACTACGGATCATGCTAGCATTATCCCTTCAAGTGTTAAGTCTAACAGGGAAATAAGTTCCAGGTTACACCCACTTTAGCAATTGATAAATGTCGTATTGTTGACGAGTAGCATCATATGAATAAGCCCGCCGCAGTAAAATCAAATATCGTCTATGCAGTTGATGAAAAGCCACCTCATTTGCTGTCGGCACTGCTTGGGTTTCAGGTTGTAGCACTTATCTTGGCCGGCATTGTAATTACGCCAATCGTGGCGCTGGAGGCAGCCGGCATAGACCCATCCGCCGGCGACTGGGTGGTCTTTGCCGCATTATTTGTCAGTGGTTTAATGACAATTGTGCAGGCGGCGCCGATCGGCCCAATTGGAGCCGGCTATGTGCTGTTCATGGGAACATCAGGCGCATTTATTGCCGTGTCAATCGGCGCTTTAGAGGCGGGGGGCTTACCACTTCTTGGCACTTTGGTCGCAACATCGTCACTGATTCAGTTCGTATTTGCGCGACACCTTGGACTGTTTAGAAAAATTGTTAATCCGACAGTTGGCGGAACTGTTGTGACCCTTATTGCGGTTGCGGTGATGCCAATTGCTTACAACTTACTGCAAGCTACACCTGCTGATTACACCGGCCCTATAGAGGCGCCAATGTGGACAGCAGCCGTTACACTCGTGCTCATTCTGGGACTATCTATTTTTGGCAGCAACAAATTGCGGCTCTGGGGACCCGTCATTGGTGTTATTAGCGGATCGCTGATCGCCTGGTGGTTTGGGCTGGCCGACCTCAGCCGGGTCAGCGCAGCGCCATTGATTGGGCTGCCTGCAACGGGCTGGCCAGGCCTTAACCTAGATTTTGATTCCACTTACTGGCTGATGCTACCCGGTTTTATGATCGTCACCATCATCGGTGCACTAGAAACCTATGGTGACGGCATTGCTATTCAAGAAGTCTCACATCGCACGCCGCCACCCACCAACTTTAAAACAGTCCAAGGGGCGGTCAATGCTGATGGAGTGGGCAATTTAATATCAGGACTGATGGGCACGCTGCCCAATACGACTTACTCCACCAGTGTGTCGGTTGCAGACCTCACCGGCGTGGCAGCACGACGCGTTGGGGTTTACGGCGGCATTATCCTTCTATTACTGGCATTTTCGCCGAAGGTTTCGGCCATATTGCAAGCTATTCCAGGCCCGGTTGCCGGCGTTTTTATCTTCTTTTTGATCGTTTTATTATTCGCGCATGGCATACGCCTGATTGTTAGTGACGGCTTTTCCTTCGATAACGGCATTGTTTTTGGTGTCGCCTTTTGGGCGGGAAGCGGCTTTCAAGGTTTGATGGTTTTTCACGATTTAATGCCTGACGCTGTTTCGCAACTGTTAGACAATGGCATGACTACCGGCGGAATTGTCGCGGTGATTTTGTCTTATTTGGTGTCACTGAAACGGTCAAAAAGTTACCGCAGCCTAGTACCTTCTGATCTAGACGGATTATCTACGGCGATGGAATTCATTACCGTGCGCGCAAGCGCCATTGGCTGGCGAGGTGAACAACTCGGTCGCCTCCAGTTAGCGCTCGAAGAAGCCTTTATGTTTCAAATAGAAATTCATGCGGATGCGGATACGGATACGGATGAATTTAAAACCAATGTAATAATTCGTGGCGATGCACAGAAAATCGAGCTCGAACTGATAAGCAGTCTGAGTGGCGAGAACCTAGAGGGACTTATAGACGGGGTTAAGTCGAGCAGCGACTACTCGACGCAAGACCTTCGTTTAAGAATCTTACAAAGTGTTGCCGATGATATTTCTCATCAACAATTCAATAATGCCGACTATTTGTCACTGACTTTAAATGCGCCAGTTGGACTAGAACCCCATGTTTCATAATCAATGCCCAATACTTCTACAGCGCGTAAACTAGGTAAATCATGCGAAATTTTATGTCCTTTTTATCGTCACTAAGACTCTCCAATTTAGTGTTGTTTCGTATCGCGATTGTTGTCGTGGTTTTTGCCTGTGCACTATATGGCTTTGCACTTGGTGCCGGCACTGCAAACATCAAGGATATGCAAGGCAACGGGCTGATCAGCTGGGTTTATTATACGATCAGCTTATTTGTTCTCGGGGGCATAGATGCCGGCGCGCCTATGAGAGGCGGTGCGCCAGGCAGTTATTACGCGCTTTGGACAGCCTATTATTTGGCGCCTTTAATTACGACAACGGTTTTAGTTGATGCCGTCAGCAACATCATCAAAGCCCGTGACATGCCCAAAGCCGAGTTCGAAGATCACATAATTCTCATCGGCACATGGGAGTTAGCGGTCGCTTATCTTGATGCTATACGCGAAGTTGATCCCAAGCGGCAGATCGTGATTGTTGACCAATCGACCAAACTAGAAGATCCAATATTCAAAAAAGATCGGGATAACGCCAACACGATCAGAGTCAGCGGTAATGTATTGCGGACAGAGTTCCTTGGTACCCTATCGCTAAATGCTGCGTTCAGGGTTGTAGTGATATGCGAGGATGACTTGCTCAATCTCGAATGCAGTTGGTCTATCAGAGCCATTCAGCCTGGACTGCCGATTGCCTGCCATGTCGGAGACTTAGCCTTATTACGCCCTGTAAGTCGCATTGCGCGAACTAGGCGCACCGACGAGACCGCACGATTGCCGTCAGTTTTCAGCACGCATCGTATCGCCTCACTACAACTTTATGATGAATTTCTAGAGCCTCATTTTGAGGTGACAGGAAGTCTAGATAATGTGGTGATCGCAGGTTTTGGCCAGTTCGGGCAAACGGTACTAGAATTAATTACCGCTCGCGGCGCTGGCGAAGTCGGCAAAGTCACTATCGTTGCCAATGATGCCAATGCCCACATTAATCAGCTAACAACCGATATTGATCTAGAGTCTTTTAACATCGTCACCATTGAGGGCGACCTAGAAAACCCATTGACGTGGCAAAAACTAGCGTCTTCAGTCATTGACGAGCCACCGCCTATCGTACTGCTAGCGGTCTCGGATTTAGCCTGTAATTTCCGAGCCGCGTCTATACTGAGAACACAGTTCCCAGATACAAGAGTTTTGCTACGCTGCTTTCGCCATACCGCATTCACCGGAATGATGGCCGAGGAACTCGATGTAGAGGTGCTATGCCTCGAAGTAATGCTCCACGATGCGCTAGTCGATCACTTCGATGCGTTTACCATGGCTTAAAACTTTTAAAAGCTTGCGATAGCCGCCGCTTCTTCTGCATGGTGATCCAATAAGGTATCGAGCGCAGATATTTCTAGTACTTTTTGGACCGGCGGCGTCGCAGAACATAACTTCAGTACGCCCTCTGACGCTTTCACAGCCTTCGCTGCACGGACAAAAACGCGCAATCCTAAGCTACTCACATAGTTCAGACCGCTAAGATTCAGTAGCACATTGCGGCCAGAGCCCTCGACAAGAGCCAGCAGCTGGCTTGCGGCTGGATCTGCAGCCACCGCATCTAGGCGACCTTCGATGCTGCAAATCAAGACTCCACTTTCCTCACGACTTGTAATCATTTCACTTAATCCTGCTATCAGTTAATAAAAAATACGGCACTGCATAATGTCATCTGAACACAATGAATAAACCACTATGCTGAAAAATTAAATTTTATTTCTACCAGTGAAAAATCGTCTTCAAATTGATCACTGTTCTGCAATTTGGCAACTTCCGCACGAATACTTTGCAATCCGTTAGGGTCATCAATCGGAGATGACAATAACGGAATAAATTCATCGAGTGTCATTTCATCGTCGTTAATTTGTACTTCGTAAACACCATCACTAAATACATAAAGCCGACTGCCATCTTCTATGTGAACTTCCTTAACCTTGTAGGGCATGTCGGGCATCGTTCCTATGGGCATCGAAGGTGTCAACAACTGCTGTGGCTCAGGATTGCCCGCAGCGTATAACAGCGCAGGCGGATGGCCGCCTGTTGCGTAACAAAGATTTTGTGTCCGACGATCGAAAACACCGTACCAAATAGTAAAATACATATCATTGTGGCGTTCCATCTCGAACACCTCATTGAGTCGCATAAGGACGCGGTCTGGTTCACGAAAATCGACATCACGCAGGGTTTGCCCTTTGATGGTGTTGATGACCGAGACAGAGAGCAATGCCGCACCCACACCGTGACCGCAGACATCTAGAAGGTAAATGGCGAAATGATCGTCATCAATCCAGAAGTATCCAAACGAATCACCACCGACCGAGGAGCAAGATTCGAAATCCCAGCAGACAGAGACTGGTCCAGAAAAGGGCTCAGGGAGTAGTGATCGCACATAGTCCGCCGCTTCCGATAACTCTGCGGCAAGCACCTTTTGACTTTCATCTAAAGCGCGAAACGCCTCATTCCTTTCCATGAGGTGAATATAACCCTTTGAATGGTGCCGTATTCGCGCCAGCAACTCAATTCGGTCCGGTAGCTTTACTAGGTAGTCATGCGCACCACGAGCAAACGCATCGGCTTTGACCAACGGCTCTTCTTGACTCGACAAAACGATAGTAGGTACGTCTTTCAAAAGTGGATTGGTACGATAGCTATCGACCAACGACAAACCGTCGATCCCAGGCATGACCAAGTCTTGTAATATAACAGTCGGCTGAAAAGCCTCGGCGGTCGCTATTGCCTCCTCGGGATGCTGGCAATACTGGTAAACCCAGCTAGGCTCATCAGCTATCATGCGACGCACTGCCTCGCCCACCATGCGCTGGTCGTCTATGAGCAGCACTCGCACGGGGTAGCGAGGATTAATCTGTTCCATTGGTGCTTTATCCATTTCGACTAATGCCCATAAATTTGTGGATTAAAAAATCACTAATATCGTCTGGGGCGGCGACTAACGCCGCCGCGCCGAGCGCAGCAGCCGCTCGAGGCATACCATAAACGACACAGCTCTGTTCGTCTTGCGCTACGGTAGCTATACCGGCCTTCTTTAAAGACAGCAGCCCCTCAGCGCCATCACTTCCCATGCCAGTCAACAATACACCCGCGCTACCTCTGCCTATATGTATGGCCGCACTGGCAAATAAGGCATTGATACAGGGTTTATAAAATGACCCCTTCGCGTCATCAGTGTATTCAAGCTTATCATCTTCAACCATCACCAGATTTCGATCCGAGGCAGCAACGTATATAGTGCCGACAACTAATCGCTCGCCATCCTCCGCTAGCTTAACGGGATTTTTCGAATGACTAGCAAGCCACTCTGCGAGTCCCTCTACGAAATTCGGATCGATATGTTGCGCAATAATAATCGCCGCTGGAAAGTTTGCCGGTAGCGCCTTTAAAATCTCCATAATGATCGCAGGACCGCCGGTAGAAGCGCCGATCAGCATGACTGGGGGGCCAGTCTGATCAAGTCTGCACTGCGATAGTGCGTCGGCGGTGTCGCCGCTTGTCGCGGCGCCAACTGATTTATAGTCCTTACACAGCGCAACTATTTTCCGCTGCAGCGCTTGACCGCTATCCGCGATACGCTTGTCACCGACAACCGGCGTAGTGGTGACATCTAGCGCACCATGGCCAAGCGCCTCATAAACCATATCGAGATGGCCATCGATGGTCGAAGTGACAATCAAGATAGGGCACGGCGAGCGCGCCATAATTCGTCTTGTCGCTTCTACACCATCCATATTTGGCATTTTCAAATCCATCAGCACCAGATCTACCGGTTGCTCACCGCAGTACTGTATAGCCTGGACACCGTCAATCGCCGTCCACACCACATGCATACGCGCGTCGGCTTCGACAATTTTTTTCAAAACTTCGGTAGCGAGTCTGACATCATTAGCGATACCGATACGAATACTCATTGGGCATCCTTAACGATTGCAGGCCCAATCAGGTCTGCTACCGCATCAAGTAACGAGGTATCCGAGAAGCCACCCTTCGCCAAATAATAATTCGCACCCGCATCAAGACCGCGCAGCCTATCTTCCTCGCGATCTTTATAGGAGACGATAATCACGGGGATATCTGGATTTGGACCCTCGCTTCGAATTCGCTTCACTAAATCAATACCGTTCATTCTCGGCATATCGACATCACTCACCACCAAGTCGTAGTCGACCAATCGAACAGCGCTCCAACCTTCTAGGCCATCAACCGCAACGTCCACGTCGTAACCGGCATTCTCCAACAACTGTCGCTCCGCCTGTCGAACCGTCAATGAATCATCGACAACTAAAAGACGTCGAAGTCGCTGCTGACCACTCGACAAGGCAGACTGGCGTGTGAGCCGTCCACCACTGATAGCTGCATCCATCGAACGCAATAATTCATCAGTATCGAGAATCAGTACAATCTCGCCATCTTCATCAGTAGACAACGCAGCCACGTTCGGTACATCGCCGAGTCGGGGATCAAGTGGTCTTACGAGTAACTGCTGCTCACCGATAAATCGATCGACTGCCAGGCCATAGCTACGCTGCCCCTCTTCGACCACAATAATATTAACGAACGTAGCATCCGTGCTGGAATGATCGAGCTCAAGAATTTCAGCGGCGGGTAGCACAGCAATTCTGTCGCCCTGGTATTCAAAGTACAGCTTACCCTCAACAGTCTTTAACTCGGCTCTTTCAATCTGCAGCGCATTGGCAATTCGGGCAATCGGTAAGGCGTAAAGATCAGCACCAATCCCCATCAGTAAGACCCGTGCGACCGAACGGGTAACCGGTAATTCCAAATCAAAAGTCGTACCTTGACCCAACGCACTCACTAACTTAATGCTGCCACCGGACTGCTGAACGATACTGCGCACTGAATCCAGTCCAACACCGCGGCCTGAGACTTCAGTAATTTTATTTGCCGTTGAGAATCCGGGCAGAAACAAAAACTCATAGAGCTCGTCCACCGCCAAGGCCGCAGCAGTCTCAGGGGTTTCAATGCCCCGCGCTATAACTGTTGCACGCAAACTTTCTGCGTCGATACCGCGACCGTCCTCGCGAACTTGAATGCGCAAGCGACCACTCTGATGGAAAGCCTGAATAGACAGTGTTGCCTCTGCTGGCTTTCCTGCAGCAACGCGGATATCAGAGGGTTCAATGCCGTGATCTAATCCGTTACGAACAATGTGATTTAAGGCGCTATCGAGACGCTCAAGAATCTCTCGATCGATCATGGTCTCTTCACCGCGAATATCGAGGCGCACAGTTTTACCAAGCTCTCTACCTAAATCTCGAACCAAGCGGGGATAGCCACGCAAGATTGTGCTGAACGGCAGCATTCGGCCCGATACCGCTTCACGAGACAGCCGAGTAGCCATACTCGACAACCGCCGTGAAAATAATTCTAGACGCTCATCTCTCTCAATAAAGGCTTCATCGGCAGCATCCAGCGCCGATACGCAACCGCCCAATACTCGGTCAAGCTCATCTGCTGAACCGCCGGAAGCTATAGCATCATTTAATCTCGACAACGATTGTCGCAGGGTGCGTTGCAGATCACGCAATACACCACCGTCATCCATCATTCGTTCTATCCGTGACGCCTCTACGGTGGCCTCTGCAGCCAAACCCGTAAGTCGCTCGAGCGCCTCTACGGATATCCGAATGGACTGACCTTGAGAGACGCGATTTGTTGCTGCAGGCGTTTGGGCGACTGCCTCGACCTTTTCGGATGCAACGGGCGTCGAATTAAGTGCTTGCCCATGAGTATCGTTATTTTCTACAGGCATCACCACGGTGGTATCGCTTTCGATCAACTCACCCGCACGCGCCTGGTTTAGCAAGGCGACTAGATGCTCAACGTCAGCGCTGCGCTCCCCCAGCGGTGCACCTTCGGCACGAGACACTACACCAATAAAATCCGTGGTCTTTAATAACACATCGATAATCGGTGCATTGATGTGCAATTCGTCGCGCTGTGCCGCAACAAAGATATCCTCTACGACATGTGCCAATTTTACGATAGGGTCGATGCCGACAATACGCGCAGCACCTTTCATAGAGTGCGCAGCCCGCATTAGCTCTTCTAAAAGTGCCGCGTTATCTTCAACACCCTCTAATGCCACTAGCCCTTCAGACATTACACTGAGTTGAGTTTCGGCCTCTTCGCAAAAAAGCTCGAGCAAACTTTGGTCGGCATAAGACTCGGATTCTGATGGTTGGTGTTGCTCAGCAGTGCTCGCAGAGTTGGCAGTAGCCGCGTCAGTCGAATTATCTTGTCCCTCTGATACAAGTGCCGGATCTGCGGCAGCGACCTCAGCCAGTTCACCCGCCCGGGCCTGCGTCAGCAATCCCAGCAAATGTTCGACTTCTACGACACGCTCGCTGAGCGGCGTTCCCTCAGCACGAGAAACAGCGCCGATAAAGTCAGTTACCTCTAGCAACACATCAATGATGGGTGCGTTGATCGTCAGCTCGTCACGCTGGGCAGCGACAAAAATATCTTCAGCGACATGCGCCAATTTTACGATAGGGTCAATACCAACAATGCGCGCGGCGCCTTTCATTGAGTGCGCGGCACGCATTAATTCTTCTAATAGCGGGGCTTTATCATCTGCACTCTCAAGTGCAACTAATCCCTCAGACATTGCGCCAAGCTGGGTCTCCGCCTCCTCGCGAAACAGGTCTAACAGGCTTTGATCGGCATAGTCATCACTCACCGGCAAGCCTCCTGTACTGCGCGCGCGACAAGTTCCGTATCGAGCACACCTACATCACCGCGAGCAAACTTATACATAGAAACAATATACGCCGGTGAGGCCATTTCGACTGACACTGGAGGTTTAAACTGTTCACTGTCTGCGACGCGCCCAACACCATCAATGTCATCAACATCGAAAGCCCAAGGCTGGCCATCCTGCTCAATTATAATTCTACGGCGATGCCCATCAATTACATCTTCAGATGCGCGAATCAATTGCCGAAGATTAATTAAAGGAATTACGTTGCCACGGACATTAACTAGGCCAAAGAACGCGGGGTGTTTCCTGTGAGGTACCTTATGCGCGGCAGACAAATTATCGATCTCTACTACCAGCCGAGTAGGTAACGAGAACCATTCTGCGCCAAGCCGGAAGGTAATCATTGAATGTTGCTCGGTCGTATCTACCGCTGCATCTACTGACAGATCAGCTTCCAGTTCCTTTAAATACCCCGCTGGAGGCGCTCGAGATAATAGACCACGCCCTGTGGTGGCAAAAACCGGACAGTTATGGCAATGAAAATGAGTATTTAGCTCGGGACAGCTACGATCACCCCACACACCGACGACGTCGCGACACTCGCCGGTTTCTTTAAGCACGATGAAATCACTCATTGCGTTGCATCCATGCGAGCCATCTTATCCCGAAGTCGATCAGCTACTCGTCCCTTACCCCGGGCGTCCATCACCAAACTAAGATGTTCGATGCTTGCTCGGTAGTTCGGCTGCAAATACAGTGACCGCTCAAAATGACGACTCGCATCCACCAACTGTCCACTGGCAGCATAGATAAGTCCCATCAAATGCTCAGCTTCTGCAGACCCTGGCATCTCCTTTAAAAGCTTGAGTACCTTTGGTCGGGCTTCTTCATAGCGTCCCTGATCCGCAAGTTGCTTGGCCGAAGCAATTACCGCTTGTAAGCGCTCATTTGAATTACCTTTTGCCAAATGACCCTGGCTCAAGTTCAAATTTGCAGTAGTTGGCCTTGTGATATTTTGTTTTAGCGATGGCTTGCGCGAATTACGGGTGATAGCCGCCTTACTAACCATTGGCGCTGTAACTTTCTTAGATTGCGCAGCAACCCGGACACTACTGGCGTCTGGCGCTCGTCTTTTTGCAAAAGCAAAACAGCCAGGATCACCTGCTGTCACAAACTCACGATTAAACAATAGACCCGATTCTGCGTGTCCCACAAACAACAAACCATCGTGAGTAAGCAAATTGCTAAAACCAGTAATAACCTTTTCTCTTGCGTCCTGTGACAGATAAATAAGCACGTTGCGACTGAAAATTATATCGTAACTCTGCGGGTAATCGGCTGAGGCCACATCCAAGATATTCCCGTGCTTAAAGTCTACACAACACTTAATTTGCTCTGAAATTAAATAGTTGTTAGCGTCTTGTCGCGAAAAATATTTTTCTCTAATCCCGGAGTCGACCTCCCTTAAACTCCGAGCGCTATACACTCCCGCTCGCGCCCGATCTAGGCCGGTTAAGCTTAAATCTATCGCATCAATTCGAAATGCATCAGCGGTGAGGCCCTCCTCCAGGAGCGTCATTGCAATAGAGTAGGGTTCTTCACCATTGGCGCAAGGCGCACTCAGAATACGCAGTGGTCGAGGCCTTTGGCGAGCCTGCGCCTTAACAAGTGCAAACGGACTTCGATCGCGAAAGAACCAACTCTCTCGAACCAGCAGCTCCTCGAGAAACGCCTGCTGTTCTGCAAGATCCGAGCTTAAGACTGCGCCGTAGTCGGCACCCTCAAAGGCGCATACTTTCATAGTACGTCGACGCATTGCAGCGTCGAGCTGAACGTCGCTAACCAACGCAGGATCGAGCCCCGCTTCAGTGAGCACCAACTTAGCGACATCAACCATCTGGTTCACTGTGCCCTTGCCTCGGTATAAAGCGTGGCGGCCAGCGTCTCAGATAACAGATGCTCTACGCCCACCAACTGCACCAAACCAGACTCGTGCTGGAACACCTGACCTAAGAACGCCGCATCTGGCGAAGTCACCCCGGGAGTTTGTAAATTATCAAGATCAATCTTCAATGTCTCAGTGGCACTCTCAACGCGCAACCCCAGCTTTTCTTCAACCGAACCAGCACGATAACGAACAACTAAAATTCGCGTACTCAAGCGCGATTGACAGGGATCGCCACCGATCAAAATCCCGAGATCGAGCACAGGAATCGAGCCATCACGGTAACGCATAATCCCCGCCACACCACTGGCAACACCAGGCACCTGGCGCAACTCAAAAGACGGCACAATTTCGAGCAACTCGCGCACATCCATCGCGAACAGGTCTTCACCCGCCTTAAATAAAATGACCAGCATGTCAGGGCCTATTGCTTAGTCTTAAACTTGGCAATTTCCGTGCGCAAGTCACTAACCGATGCCATTAACTGCTCTGAAGTATTGGCAAGATCGTCTGATGAATCAATGGAGGCACCCACTACATTGCGCAACTGCACCATCGCTTCATTGATCTGCGTGGCACCCAGTGCCTGCGAAGTCATGCCTTCATGTGCGGACTCAAAACGCGGCTGCAAGGTCTCGACACTTTCGATAATCAAGCCCAACTGATCGCCGAGTCGGGTCGCCTCATCAACGCCATTGCGCACTTGCTCACCGAACCGATCCATTTCCATCACACCGCTAGAAACAGAGCTCTGCATTTCCTGCACGATCCTGCCGATATCCAGTGTTGCCGTAGCTGTTTGATCAGCAAGTCGACGGATTTCGCGGGCAACTACCGAAAAGCCCAATCCGTGCTCACCTGCTTTCTCCGCTTCAATCGCAGCATTTAATGACAGCAAATTGGTCTGATCAGCGACTTTACTGATCGTTGTAACCACCGCACCAATGTTATTAGCGCGCTCGGAAATCACCGCCAACTGGTTAGAAATTGAGCTCGTGGAATCTGCGAGTGAATTCATCAGGGACTCCATACGATCGAGGTCGTCGCGGCCCGCATTAGCGACCTCGGACGTGGTCTGAGATGCCTGCGCCACATCTTGCATCGTCGCCAACAATTCCTTGGCGGTTGCACTGATCTGACTTATTGAAGCGGCAATTTCGTTAGTTGATGCACTGAAGTCACTGCTCACAGCCTTTTGATTCTCTGCAGACGTACCGATATCCGTCGCCGCCGACATAATCTGGATACTAGAGCTCTTCATTTTAATGATCAGTCCATTGAGTGAATCGACCATATTCCCGAGGGATCGCAAAAGTACTCCCGACTCATCATCGACCTCCGAGCTAACAGTGTGAGTTAAATCTCCCCTCGCCACTTCTTCAGCGGCAACCGCAGCCTGCTCAACGCCGACAATTAGCTTTCGTATCATCCAAAACGACAGCGCCAAAGCTAGCAGCGCACCAATAATGACTATCGCTAATACGCGGTAAAAAGCAGCCATAACGGGCGCCAGCAACTCGTCCTCACTAACCGACGCTACCAATTTCCAATTGCCAGTTTGAATGGTGGCAGAAGCGAATAAATTATCAATGCCAGTAATGGGGTCGATAAATTTGCCGTTGGTAGACAGGTCATCTGATAGGTAAATAGACTCAAGTAGGGCCCCGTAAGGCGTATCTTCAATTACCTGGCTGCGGAGCTCGGCATACGCCGTCGAGCTAATAACACGACCGCGCTCGCTAATCAGGATGTAGGCCTGCGTCTCGTATCCCTCCAGCTCCCCTAAGAAATCATCGATGAAATCGAGGGAGCGGTCGATACCAGCAAGACCAACAAACGCCCCATCAATGACAATAGGGACCGTCTGTTCAACAATAAACTCACCATCATAAACATAGGGCTCAGTGACTATATGCTTGGCGCTTTTTAGCTCCGCCGATGTGGCTTGCCGATACAACTTGCTAATACCGCCGGGGAGTGAAATTCCTTCATCCTCAGGCAGCCCGTTATGGCGATTCTTAAGACCTTGGTAGTAATAGCTAACATCGGTTTCAATTAATGACTTTAGCGCTAAGGCGTCATTGTTTTCTGCGTCCCTAAACCAATAGGGAAGAAACCGGCCATTCTCGGTATAAGCCCGCTCATCGAGCGCTCGCTCCCGCTCCGCCGCATCGCCACCGTCAGCATCGGGCTCATAAGAAACATAAACACCGGTAAACTCGGGAAAACTTTCGAGCACACCATACATTTGCTCAAGTGCAATTTCGCGCTGCCCAAATGCACCCTGCTCCTGACTAAGCGCCAATGTTTTAGCCACGTCATGCGCGCGCTGATTACCCGCCTCAACTAACTCGGCATGCTTTTTGGCCACATCAACTAGGTGCTGCTTCGCCGCTGTCATCTCGCTGGCATAAAAACGCGTCAATAAAAATGCCGTTGCGAAAATAACCGTCGCCAACATCGGCGCACCGCTAACGATCAATATTTTTGTTCTAAGTTTCATATTCAAAGGCCCAGTCTGGGTTTTTCAAGCGATCAAATCGCCTGTAGTGTTTACGTTAAATCTTGCATGAATTCATAGGCAACTAAAAACCTATCTCGGCACCAGTAGTAAAACCGAGGCCCGCAAACTCATTCACCCGGCTCAGCGACACAATCGTCCATCTTGCAGACAAGCGTATCATCTCTGCTGGTAGTCAGCATCGCCGTATAAAGTGCGATCAAAAACATCTACTGCTGATTGACTTGCAAAGTAATACGCCGCTTACCATCGATTATTTCAGCCTGCGTCACGTCACTCAAATTATTAACCAGCAACAAAGCCAGCTCAGCATCTTCATCGACTCGACCCATTGGGTCTGTCATACCCACATCAAGCAGCAAAGACATAGTCAGATTGCGATGCGCCTCATTAAAATCGATCGTGATATCGAAGCCGAGACCCGCACGTAGGTCGGACAACATCAGCTGAATGAATTCTTCACTGATGAGCTGCAGATTGAAGCTCGCTGTTTTGGATAAAAAATGCTTCTCAGCGAAAAATTCCAGTTCACCATGAAGCGCAAAAACATCCACATCCGCAGACTCGACGCGTGTATTAAATGTCTTAACCCGATAAATAAAGTTACGTGTTTTCTCTTTGGTAGGGTTTTCAAAAATAACGTCAGGCGTACCCTCTTCATGCACCTTACCCTGATCCATGAAGATGACTCTATTTGAAACATCGCGCGCAAAATCCATCTCGTGCGTGACGATCAGCATTGTCAAACCTTCGCTTGCAAGCTTGCGAATGACCGACAGAACCTCGCTAACCATAGTGGGGTCTAGCGCAGAAGTCGGCTCATCAAACAAGATGACCTCAGGCTTCATCGCCAAACAGCGCGCTATGGCCACACGCTGCTTTTGACCACCCGAAAGCTCGTGAGGGAAATAATCAGCGCGCTCGGCCAAACCGACGGTACGGAGTAACGACATGGCATGAGCCTCGGCTTCCTCTCGAGATTCACCTTTTATTTTCATAGGCGCTAGCGTGAGATTTTCCAGCGTCGTCAAATGTGCAAATAAGTTAAACGACTGGAACACCATATTCATTTTTTGACGAATTGAACCGGCATCAAAACCGTCTGCCGTCAGCTCCTCGCCGTCCACGTAAATAGCACCGCTTGTGGGAGTCTCCAGTAAATTAAGGCAACGCAAAAACGTGCTCTTACCACAACCTGACGGGCCAATGATCGAGATAATTTCGCCCTTTTTTATCTCGGTGGTGACGCCTCTCAAAACCTCGAGATCACCAAAGTTTTTAGTCAAGTTGTCGATGCGGATCATGATCGACCTCCTTCACGGCGACGTACCGGATCCGTTTGGCGCTCTACATATTCTAAAATTTGCAGCAGTAGCCAGGCGATCAGAAAGTACAGAATTGCGACCATAACCAGCGGGAAAAACGCATCGAACGTTCGGGCTCTTATAATGTCACTAGCCTTGGTTAGATCCTGGACAGCGACGTAACCGACGATCGAGGTCATTTTGATCATAGAAATGAACTCGCCCTTATAAACAGGCAAAATACGTTGGATAGTCTGCGGCATGATCACATAGATGAACGTTCGGGCCTTAGAAAATCCCATGGAAATTCCCGCCTCCGTCTGACCGCGATCAATACCTTGCACACCACTCCTGAAAATCTCAGCGGCATAAGCACCAAAGTTCAGGCCAAAAGCAATGACCGCGACGAGCACTGGACTAATATTAGTTTTTGCGAAGATCACATAAAAGATAATCATTAGCAGCACCAACACTGGCGTTCCGCGCAGCACTGAGATGAACATTTTCGCGGGTATATTCAATATGGCAAAGGGCGACATGCGCATAAAACAAACCACAGCACCGACCACCGTGCCAAAAATCCCTGAGAGAAGAGATAGCAAGATGGTTATTTGCAGTCCATCCCAAAGTAGCAAGTAGCGATCTTCTTTAACGATGTTGCTGTAAAAACTCGCTTTTAGATCGTCAATAAAGGAGTTTTCGTTTTTGGCCGCACTAACGGCATCACTGGCGACCTTCGCTTCATCAACTACGAAAAAATAATTGCCGGTGCTGTAGTAGGCGTCAGAAAAATCAATGCGCTCACCCCGCTCCGGCGTGATAGTCATCGACGAAATCACGATATCAATCTTTCCGCTAACCAGAGAGGGAATCAGTGCGCCCCAATCTGATGTCGCCCAGACTGGACGCTTACCTAAGTACTTGGCGAATAAGACAGCAATTTCAACATCAAAACCAACGAGCTCATTGTCTTGCACAGCAACTGACGGCAAGCCATAAACAGAATTGCCGATGACCAATGGCTCTGCCTCATCACTGAACTGAATATCTGGCATTGGGCCCGTACCGGTCGTTACCCACCGATCGACAATCCCGTCATACTCACCACTAGCGACTAGCTCAGCGAGAAATTGATTAAACTGCGCACGTAATGCCGATGAACTTTTATTGAAACCAGCGCCGTACTCAGCGGCAAATAATGAAGGGCCAGTGATCTTTAGCGGATGTCCTTCTTTAATAGCGACCTTAATCGGGTCCTCATCAGTTAGACCAGATGCCACTCGACGCTGCCCTACTGCGAGTAATTGGTCCGCAAAAGTATTGAACTGCAACAGCTCCGCCTCGGGGAAATTTTTCTGTGCGTAGCTGTCGTGCACTGTGCCGACAACCACTGCAATAGGTGACTGCTTCAAATCTTCAAATTCAAGATCTTGATAGGGCAGCTGCTTTTCCTGATCATCATTTTTTCGAACAAGCAGTACCATTTTATTTTGATAATAAGATTCGGAAAACTGAATATACTGCGCCCGCTCCTCGGTGGCAGTCATTCCGCTAATAATTAAATCGATACGGCCCGATTGCAGCGCGGGAATCAAGCCATCCCAGCGCACATCAAAGAACTCGAGTGGACGACCGAGACGACTGGCAATTTCATGGGCCATCTCGATATCACGCCCGGAGAGGCCGCGACGCCGGTCCACAAAAGCGACCGGCTCAATTTCCGCATTGACGCCAACTCTAAGGACCTCGCCTTCCGTGAGGAGCGGTATATCTTTAGTCTCATAAGGCCCTGGCTCGCGTTTGAGCCACCGACGATCAAGATCGGCTAACGTGCCATCGACTTTCATATCAGCGATAAGTCGATTGACCTCTGCCAACAACAGGTCATTACCTTGCTGCACCGCGACCGAGGTAGATTCATCGCGCAAGGAATCCTCAATAACAAAGAAATCATCGTTATTTCGAGCGGCCAGTATCGCACTGTTGATGCTGGTGATAGTACCGTCTATATGGCCAGCACTTAGCGCACCCAACACATCGGGGAAGGCACCAAACTCCATGATATCCGCTTCTGCAAAACGCTCACGAGCAAGCTGGCTGGGCGTGGAACCCGTAACAACCCCAAGGCGCGCATGTTTCGCATCTTCAACAGAGCGAATATCGTGATTTTCACTGGGCGCGCAGCTGGCCAAACTAACCATAGTAGCGAGCAAAAATGCGCGCTTGATTGGCCTGCTTGCGAATATTCTTATTAATATATTAGTCATAGCCGAGCTCTTAATGATGGTAGAGATAAAGCAGTCTATTTCCATACCCATAGTACGTTGTTCAAACAACAAAAACGCCCGACGACCCCCTGTCTGCGCCTAATATGTCAAGTGTCAATGGTCTCTCTAAACGCTGACATTTTCTGGGTCAGTGTCTCGACATCAGCAGCGTCGAAATTCATATGCCCCAGCTTGCGACCAGCCCGTACAGATTTGTCATACCAGTAAAGCTTTGAATTAGCGCTTAAAGTACTCAGCGAAGGTTTTTCAATACCAATTAGATTAACCATACCCGCGACGCCATGTGGCTTGGTGCTACCGAGCGCCGCATCAGTGATGGCACGTAGATGATTCTCAAACTGGCAGGTCTGGCTGCCAGATTGCGTCCAATGGCCACTGTTATGCACTCGTGGCGCCAACTCGTTAACCAACAACTGCTCACCGCACACAAAAAACTCAACCGCCAGCACACCCACATAATTGAGGGCATTGGCAATGCTCGTCGTATACTGTTGCGCCAAGGCTTGGAGGTGATCCGTCGCCGCAGGCGCAGGCGCAATCGACTGCCTAAGAATCCCTTTTTCGTGCTGATTTTCAGCCAGCGGATAGTGGCAAATCTCACCACTGCGCGTTCGAGCAGAGACTTGGGAAACCTCGCAATCAAAAGCTACAAATTGCTCGGCAATGTAATCGCGATTCACAGGTTGCGCGCCGGCGAACTCGGCCTCTAGCGCAACAGCGTCACCGGCTGTCCGAAGCACCCACTGACTCTTGCCATCGTAACCTTCCCGACAAGACTTAATGACAAGTGGCAGTGCCAGCTTTTTCGCACAAACATCCAGCGGCTCTCCATATATATACTCAGAGCACGGGATATTCAGTTTGTCGAGCAACAACCGCTCTTGATGACGATCTTGGCATACAGCCACCGCCTCTGAATTCGGATACACAGGACAGAATGCCTGCAAACCCTTCAACAACTCCACGTTCAGTTGCTCTTTTTCGATAGTGACTATATCGGGCTCACCCAGTGCTGCATATAAATCAGCGAAGCCATCGCCCAACTGCCAGGCCACCACTTTACCCAAGCCATCGATACACGTGGTATCGGGCTGGGCGTTGTCGTTGATAAAGCTAAACTTCAGCCCCATGGGGATACCCGCCAGCGCGAGCATTCGTGATAATTGACCGCAACCGACAATCGCAATACGCATGGGTAAACAGGCTCCCTCTTAGACTACGACTTCAATCGACTGCCACAGGAACAGAGTCGGTCTGTAGCGCTCGCCATTCGACAAGACGCGCTCGCAGTTCCGAGTCACTCGTCGCCAAAATCTGCGCCGCCATTAAACCTGCATTGTAAGCGCCCGGCTCGCCGATCGCCTGAGTGGCCACCGCAACGCCTTTTGGCATTTGCACAATAGACAGCAGACTATCTACACCGTTTAAAGCCTTGCTAAGAACTGGCACGGCGATAACTGGCAGCCATGTCATCGCCGCAGTCATACCCGGCAGGTGGGCCGCACCGCCAGCGCCAGCAATGATCACGCTGTATTGATCCGCCGCCGCAGCAGCGAATTCATAGAGGCGCTCGGGCGTGCGATGCGCCGAGACCACCGATGCGTCATAAGCAATATTTAACGCATCCAAAACGGTGGTCGCATGTTGCATGATGGGCCAATCGGATTGCGAACCCATGATAATGGCGACTTTTTTCTGATTCATTGGACGGCTCCTATCGCGTGTTAAATTGTCACTAGATCTGCGCGCATTTTGCCGACCCATTCAAGCTCACTGCACAACTGACGCACCAGAAAACGACTAATTGCTGCTCGTTCTTATTCCAGCTGACGAAAATCATTGTACCCGCTAGTCAAACTGAGAACCCAGATATTTACACAAAAAACCGGGCCGAACGTGAAAATATTGCGCAAATTAGAATCTCTGATGGCGCCTAGCCCTGCGGCAAAAAGCCAACGTAAATCGCACGAGAAACAGCGCATAGTTTAGGTTTGGTATCGAGCGCTTAATCAGCACGGCTTTGTGGCGATGATCCGGGCAAAAATAACCACTTAGCCGGCAGTCTTTAGCGGGCGCTGTTGGCGATTAATGGCGCGCATTTTAGATCCGCCAACGTAGCAGAACCAGTTGCGAACATCGCAATCTTCAGCTGACTTCGCCAGCAATCGATGTGCTGATGTAATGCCGCTTCTCCGGCTTCATAGGCGAGTAAGAACGGCTGTGCCGCGCCTGCCAGTCGCGCGCCAAGCCGAATCACCTTGGCAACATCAACGCCCGAGCGAATACCACCAGAGGCAATTAATCTGGCTTGCGCCAGACCAGACAGCTGATCAAGCGATGCTACCAGCGGGATACCCCAATCATGAAAAGGCTCCCCGACTTGGTATGCAGCGGCATCTACTTGCGCTTCAATACCCGCCCAACTGGTACCTCCGGCAGCGGCGACGTCAATATAAGTTATGCCGCAATCCATGAGTCTACGAGCCGTCTGCAGACCAATACCGTGACCAACCTCCTTGACAATAATGGGCTGCGAGCTGCGACGAACCAAGTCGGCAAGCGCCTTGGTGACATGCCGCCAATCTGTATCTCCACCGCACTGAATAGCTTCTTGTAGCGGGTTGAGATGAATGATCATGGCATCGGCTTCTGCGATATCAATGCAGCGCAGGGCGTTATCGACACCGGCACCTTGAGTTAACTGCGCGCCCCCTAAGTTAGCCAGAATAGGGATGTTCGGCGCTAGATCACGCAGCTGGAAGCTGGCCCGCGCAGTCTTATCTTCAAGCGCAATCCGCATAGACCCCAGCGCTAATGCAACGCCGTGCTGTTCTGCTGCCCGAGCCAGCGCCCGGTTTAAAGTCAGCGCCCTTTGGGTACCACCACTCATGGAACTAATGATGAGCGGCATAGATAAAGACTTTCTTAAAAATACTGTCGAGGTATCAATCTCTGCCAGCGATAACTCAGGCAGGGAGTTGGGCTCGAAGCGAATATGCTCTAACCCCGTTGAGATGGACATTTGTGCTGATGGCCTCATCGCAACATCGATGTGTCGGTTTTTACGCTCACCGATATTCTCTGTCATGTACCGTTCACCTCGCAGGGTAACTTCGATCATCAACTGAATCACCTTGGGCAGCGCTATCGAGCCAGGGAAGATACAGATCAATTAACAACATATGGGGCACTGTTAGCGCAAACAAGCCAATAAAAAAAACCTGCACCAGCGCAGCAGTCCACAACGTGGTCGCCGGTAACCAAAGCACCGCCAGCAGCGCTAACAGCACGGTGATCAAAGTCAATAAGATCATCATAGTCCAACCCAATCGAGGATTTGGAAGGTCGGACAATACGCGGGTAATGTGGCGCCGCGAATGCCAAGCACAGAAATAAAGACACAAACTCCAGAGCGGTGGCATCAAAATACTCAATGCTGCAAAGCTCAGCGTACTGATAACCGTTTTGCCATCGCCATTGAGAATACGCACCGCGACATTAGCCAATGCGAGTAATGACCAGGGAATAATCAGCCAATTAATAATTTGAATAATAGTGCTCGCATCAGCACCTAGGACTCCGAATAATTCGCGCACAGCTGACTGATGACTAAAAGGCAGTAGTAATACCCAGATACCACCGTCGGAAACCACGCGCCATATATGTCGCACCGTGTAACCCGAACGGGACTGATCAGATTGGCCAAAATGCCACATACTCATGCCCAAAAATAGGGCCAAGCAAACAGTCGGTAAAACTATCCACAGTAAAACGCACACCACAGACACGAATAAATAAGCGAGCAGGCATAGTATGCGAGGCCAGAAAGCCGAGCATCGCTGGAAAATAACTGCGCCATCTAAAGCGCCGTGAGGCACGCCAAAAACCACCATCAACGAGATGGGTATAACAATCTGAATCAGCGTCACATTCATCGCCGCGGCACCAAAAGCCTTCCGGCCGCCTTAATAAAAGGCCACTTTGGCGCCGCTGAAATCGTTCGTATCAGCGGATTCCAGCCCCCTGAATCTGACAAAAAATCGGCAAAATCATCACCGCTGAGTCGGTTTGCCATTGCACCAAATAGTTCGGGCAACACCCCAATATCAGTCCTTGTCACCTGTAAAAAAACCGCGTCCATCAGTCGCGCGCGGCGACTATAAGCCTCGACATGCTTAAAACGACGACCCGATGCTGCTTGTAATAGTAGTTGCTGCATCTGTCGTTCGGCGCCCTTAAAAGCGTATCCTGTTGATGCTCTGGTCGCGCCACCACCGACACCACAACCTACCAGTGAGGGCTCAATAGGGAGCACTTGCCCCATCGGAATGGTGGCAAACTCTGCTTCATCCCGGTCATTTTTGAGAGTCGAGCCTGCAAAATGCCGGTCAAGCCAATCGTCAATAGCACGATAGAAATCAGTCTTAGCCGCGCAGCCGTAACTGAAAATCGTCGCCTCAACAAATAGACGCCGCTCGCTGATCGGTAATACATACATAAAATTTACCGCATCGGAAGCTATCGCTGTGATATCAAAATCCATGAGCATCGGGTTTTTAATGTCGTGCGGGACAGACAATTCAACTTCAATTCCTAGAAATTGCTGCTTTAAGCACTTATCAGGAATATAGGGCGTGCGTGTATCGATAACCTGGCGCGCAGTAACGGTGCCTGCCTCAGAGACGACGTCAAAATCCAGGCCAGATTGAATTACCTGCTGGACCAATGTGTCCAAACGATAACATTCTCTGCCCGCCAATTGGCCCTCAAACTGCTGCTTAAGCACCAGGGCATCAATCGAAACATATTCGCAGCGCCGTGACTGTTGCGTCATCGTGCGCCCGTGCTGCCGAAAATCCCAGGCCGACCAGCGCCCATCAATAGCCGCATCGTAATCATGTCCGTGGCTAGCTTCATGCCAAAAACTGATCCGCTGCTGACGCCTGTCAACTGGGCCGATTAGCACGACGCGTAATTTACCTGCACCTTGCGATAACAGCATATTCGTCAATCTAAGGCCGGTCACACCAGCGCCCAGAATGGCAATATCAAACACCTCAGACATGCGTAAAAGGTAAATCTTTAAGCGCGTGATGTAATTTATCATCGTGCTGGCATCGAGGGCTAATCGGCTTAATCAGTATCATTGCGATCGCGGGTAGCGCAGCCAGTGTCAATACCGCCTTCTCTGTCTTGCTCAGCATAGTTCGCCCCTGCCACCAGCAGGTGCCCTTGCGGAGTAACTTGCGACCAATTGCACGATACAAATGTGCGGCCAGTAGAATGGCAACCCGATTCCGTCGTGGTAAATAGACCAAGCCCAGTAAGCCTGAATTGTAATACTGCTCAGCGGTGGCTAAGGTCGCTTCAATCGCAGCTTTTGCCTCCACTTGCGCCGCCATGGTTACAATGACCAAGCTGGCGGGCTTGGCGCACATGGGTAAATAGCGTCGTCCCATAACCGCATCTTCCAGCACATCTCTGCTGATATTTGTCAGCTGCATCGCTATACCCAAATCGATTGCATGCGCAAAAGCACGCGACGCTGTCACACCTAAGATCGGGCACATCATTAAACCCACGGTGCCAGCAACGCGATAGGCATAGCGTAATAACTCATCTTCGGTCGTCAAGGGCCTATGCTGAATGTCTTGCTGAAACCCCTCTATCATCGCGGCTATAGCCGCTGGAGGCACAGACAGATTATTGACCAGATTACTGATGCGCTTTTCTATGACATCGTTGCCAGCTAAGTCACCAGCGTTGAGCCGCGCTAGCAATCCGTCAAAGAGGTCCCCGGCCACGCCATCCTGACCAACAGGCGCATCGGCAATGTCGTCAAGTTCGCGACACAACTGATAAAGCTCCGCAGCGGCATACAACTGCTGATCTGCGAGAAAAACCGAGGCCCACCGAAAAGTCTTTCCATGTTGGCTTAGCGTGTGAAGCGCCTCTCTATGCTGAGCGGACTTCATGCGACGCCTCACTAGCGACATGGTTAATACCTGATTGCGCGTCCTCTATAAGCAGCGCTTCTACTACTTTTGCAGAAGATACTACGCCGGGCAGGCCCGCACCTGGATGCGTACCCGCACCAGTAAAATACAAATTACTGACCTCAGGGTCGCGATTGTGGTATCTGAAATAAGCTGATTGCGAAAGTATTGGCTGAATTGAAAATCCAGCGCCAAACTCCGACTTGTACTGATCTTTAAAATCTTCAGGCGTCATATAAAAATCTGCACAAATAGTCGCTTCCAAGCCGGGTAGTATCGTACGTTCGAGCGCTTCAACAATGCGATCCCGCAACCTTGGGCCCTCTACCGACCAATCGGTATTCGATTGTAAGTTCGAGACAGGACAAAGCGCGTAAAAGCTTTCGCAGCCTTCCGGTGCAAAGCTTGCATCGGTCGCAGTCGGGCGATGTAAATATAAAGAAAAGTCATCAGGGACGACATGGTTATCAAAAATATCCTTCAATAATTCCTTGTGCCTCGGGCCCAGCCAGATGGTGTGATGAGCAATGTCCGGATAGGCTTTTCGGCTACCAAAATACAACACGAACAGACCCATAGAATACTTTGTGAGCTTGTCAGGTCTTCGAATACGCTGCCTGCGCAAATTCGTAGGCAATAAGTGCTTATAGGCGTAGGGCGCATCGCCATTAAAAACAACATTGTCTGCCGCAATAAAGTCACCCGTAGCGGTATCAACACCACGCGCGCGCCCATTCTCAATTCGGATCGCGGTAACATCAGTCTCAAGCTTAACGGTAATGCCTTGCTCGACCATTAAACGCGACAATGCATCGACGAGCGCGCCCGTGCCGCCCATACAAAAATGCACGCCCCACTTACGTTCTAAATAGTGGATCAATGTATAAATTGAAGTCGTCGTATATGGGTTACCCCCAACCAATAAGGGGTGCACAGAAAACACCTTGCGTAAATGCTCATCTTTTATAAATCGGCTAACCAGACCATAAACGGTGTGGTAACTTTTTAACTTAAGTAGTGCCGGTACCTGCTTGAGCATTGTGCTGAACGACGTAAAAGGGCTAGCCGACAGCTGTTCAAAGCCCACCTCGAAAATAGACTTAGACAATCGAAGTAGCGCCTTATAACCCTCAACGTCTTTCTCGTTAAAACGTGCGATCTCGCTATAGGTATGCTCAATATCACCTTTATAGGAAAATGTTTGCCCGTCATCAAAATAGAATTCATACCAGGTATCGAGTGGCACAATTGTTACGTAGTCGGCTAATTCACAGTCGAAAAGTGCAAAAAGTTCTTCGAACAGAAATGGTGCAGTGATAACGGTGGGGCCAGCGTCATGCTTAAATCCCTCGCGCTCAAATACTTGTGCACGCCCGCCTAAACGAGATAATCGGTCTACAATCGTAACCTCGTGACCTAGAGCCCTACTTCTTAACGCTGACGCAATACCACCAAAACCTCCACCAACAACAAGCGTTTGCGTCACGAAAAATCCTTCTTTAGTTGGTTTAGCTCTGCGCCAAGCCAGTTGTGAAATGGGTGAATGTAGGGCATTAGCCCCGAAGGCAGCGCTTGCAGCTGTTTACTGGCTTCATCAAAGTGCTGCAAAAGTAATCTGGCGGTTTGATTAAACGCATCAGAATTCTTAACTTTCTGCCACCATCGTCGTGTCTCTACAGTATCAGCAATCAGCTGCGCACTACGAATTCGATCTGCCCAAATATCGAAGATGGCGCCCTCTCTGCGATCTAACGCCGTTCTAAAGTTCGCTATCACTGCATTGGGTCGGCAGTTAGCCAAGTCGGAACAAGGGCTGTTGGCCCCATCAGAGCCACTGAAATTACGCAGATCATTAGCGATCTGAAAGCAGAGCGCTGACGATTCGAAGTACCCGGTAATCACCTGATCACTTGCGTTTGTATCGGCAAAATATTGTGCGCCAATTACCGGCAGGCTTAACAAAGGCGCAGTTTTAGCGGTCGCAATTAACTGATATTTCTCCCAGTCTGGATAGCCGATGAAAACAAATTCGCTCGCTTGACCGCCAATAATTGCCTGCATATGCCGGGCAAATACGCCAATACAGGGTGCCGGCGCATCAATCTCCGCCAGAATCCCAAACGCAGTGCCGATGTAATAGTCCCCAAGGCAAATTGCAATAGACTCACCAAAGCGCTTAAACACGGTATCGCGGCCGCGCCGCTGAAGATCGCCGTCACAGATATCATCGTGGATCAGTGACGCATTGTGTAGTAGCTCAACCGCTGCTGCCCAACCAAGCGCACGCTCAGATGAAACACCGAAATACTGTGCCGACTGATAGGCGATTACCGCACGCAGCTGCTTACCAGGCTGGGCAAGATGAAACTTAGACGCCTCACGTAAAGCGGGCGGTACGTTATTAAGATAGTTAGCAGTGACCGCATGGATTCGTACCTGATCACTAACTTGTGCCCCCATCGAGTCAACGTCAGTCATTGCTAAACGCTCAGCCTCTGGCACCAAAATTTCACTGCTCATCTGGAATACACCTCCAGTTACTTTATTGTTATTTGCGCTATCAAAGTGTGTACGCGCTTATGTCGGCTGACACCATAAAAAGCATATTTTACGGGGCCAGAACCTACGGTACGCCTGAAAGCACCACGTCGCTCATTGAAACCAAGGCTAGCATATTTCAAAAATGTAAATTTTTCTCGCTAAAAGTGGAACAAAGTAACATTTTTAGCGCATAATCAGCCGTGCGTAGCGATACGTACAACCGGTTTAAATAAATCTCGAGATAAGAACAATTAGGAGAACGTCTATGTTAAAAAGCAAAAGCCTCTGGCAAAAGGCGGGGATAGTCGCACTATTCTCAGTCGGCGCCAGCTCAGCCTTCGCAGGTGAGATGCTTCAATCAGGTGACTTTGTTGGTTACTCGTTTTGGCTAATCTCAATGGCCCTCGCCGCGTCAACCGTATTCTTCCTGATGGAATCAATGCGTATTGGCGGTAAGTGGGGAACAAGCTTAACCGTTTCAGCACTCGTAACTTTCATCGCGGCATTCCACTACATGTATATGCGTGAAGTTTGGGTGACCACGGGTACATCGCCTACCGATTTCAGATATATCGATTGGCTATTAACAGTGCCATTACTGATGATCGAGTTCTACTTGATCCTGGCGGCTATCACTGCAGTTTCTGGTGGTATTTTCTGGCGATTACTCATCGGCACACTGGTTATGCTGGTCCCTGGCTACATGGGCGAAGCAGGCTATATGGATCAAACCGTTGGCTTCATTATCGGTATGCTTGGTTGGTTCTTCATCCTCTATGAAATCTTCATGGGTGAAGCCAGCAAAGTGGCTGCATCGCAGGCATCGCCAGCGGTTCAAAAGTCTTATGGCTTGATGAAATGGACTGTCACTATTGGCTGGTCAATCTACCCAATCGGTTACTTCTTCGGCTACCTCGCCGGCGGCACCGATGCAGGTACATTGAACATTGTGTACAACCTGGCAGACGTATTGAACAAGATCGCATTTGGTCTGTTTATTTGGTACGCAGCAAACCAGGAGACTTCAGCGAAAGCTTAAAGTCATCTGTTCAGTTAAAGCCGCCGCAAGGCGGCTTTTTTACGCCAGGAAGAAACAGTTAGCGAACTATCCCACCAAAATAGTCGACTCCACTATTCATACGGTATACCTCAAACCACCCAGAGAGGCCTTTGGCCACAGCGCGAAGCTGTCTGCCCTAATTCAAGTTGTGCGCCTTAGTTTTGACGCTGGCAAATACAATAAGCGGCAAATTAATCATCGGCAGCTTTTCTTCAGCATCCAACCTGACCGTTGTGCTGTCGGCATGTCGGCGGTATTACTGCACGACACAACCCTGCACGCCAAGACGCTCGGGCAGCTGGCGATACTCGTCGATGAGCCAAAATCGCGGCGCCTCCCAACCGCTGCGATACGATAATGGTGTTTAGTCACACATTACCTTAATCGGCAAAAGGCGCTGTCGACGCCCTGTAATGAGTTGTGCTATAAACGCAAACTCAAACGTATAAATATAAAAATGCTACACAATAAAAAACCCTTAAAGGAGTTCCACCATGAGAAACGTTTTACCTAAAGTGGCGTTAAGTGTCGCAGTTGCGGCAACGTCAATGGGCACTTGGGCGGCTGAGCTTGAAGAAGTTCTTGTGACTGCCCAGAAGCGAACCGAAAGCCTGCAAGACGTGCCGATATCAGTTACCGCGATCAGTGGCGAGCTGATACAAGATGCGTCTATAAGAAACCTGGGCGACTTGGGTGCCTATGTCCCTAACTTCGCAGTGACCGAAAACGCAGTTAACACAATTATTTCGATGCGGGGTATCTCTGTTGGTGCTCAGCAATCATTTGAGCAATCTGTTGGTATGTTCGTCGATGGCGTCCACTACGGGAAGAGTCGACAAGCCAGGCTCGGTCTGTTTGATCTCGAGCAAGTCGAAGTACTGCGTGGCCCACAGGGCACGCTATTTGGTAAGAATACACTGGCCGGTGCAGTCAACGTTCGTTCGGCTGGTCCTAAAGTCGGCGAAGGCGTGTCCGGCAGGGTGGCCGCGAGCTTCGAGAATGATGACGGTAAATATTTAGAAGGCTTTATTAGTGGCAGCCTGACCGACACCTTTGCCATGCGTCTAGCTGTTATGGACCGCCAAATTGATGGCTACAATGACAATACAGACCCGAATGCCTGGGGCGACAAGATGCCCGGTACAGACGAGACTATGTATCGTATTGGCGCCCAGTGGGAGCCCTCAGATAAGGCAACGCTAGCGGTTCGGTACACCTACAGCGATTATGTTCGTGAAGGCGGCACGGGTACCGTGACCACCTTCCAGCCGCTGCCCAACGCACCGGCATCGAACCAAGCGATGTATGCAATCATGGCACTTGGTTATCCTAGTTTTGGACCCAGTATTACCGACGCGTATCGCGACGCCTACTCCATAGGCGGCGCTGCGTTAGCAGGCAGAAGCGGTGAAGAGCGAAAAGAAGGAACTGACACGCAAAATGAAGAATTGTCAGTCAATTTTGAATATCAGTTAGACAACGGCATGACCTTTACGTCGGTGACGGGTCTTTCTCACTATGAATATGAAGATGGCATCGATGCCGACTTTCTGCCAGTTGAATTTATTGGCCGTAGCGATGACTCTAAATTTGATCAATTCCAACAGGAGATCCGTTTAGCATCTGATCCAGCTAAGCGCTTCAGCTGGGTAGTTGGTGCAAACTACATCGACTCAAGCCAAGAAATTGACCGATTAGTAAATGTCAGAGGTTCACTCGGCCAGCCCGGAATCATGGGTTTAATTACTGGCATCAACTGCGGCCCGGGACAGGTAGCGGCAGCGGCAGCGGTCGGCCAGCCATGCAATACCACCGACGCACTGGGTAGACCATTTGCGGCCACACCTACCTTCTTAAAATACGATCCTTGGGTATTGAATGCTTTACTAGGTCCAGGTGCAGACACGCTATATGCAACAGAAGGTCTGACCATGTTCACCGACGTAGGTCGGTTGTCGCGGTGGACTCAAGATACTGAATCTTTTGCGATCTTTGGGCAGATCAATTACGACATTACAGAGACCTTAAGTATTACGGCGGGTCTACGTTACACAGAAGAAACCAAAACCGTCGACGCTGGAATGGAGATCACGACAGGCGCAACTGGCATTACGAATCCAGTAGACCCAGCGGCCAACCCTTTGCTGCACGGGCTAATGGGAGCTTCGTTTGACAGCTATGCGCATCAATTTAACGAAGAGCGTGACACCGATCAGCTAATGCCAGCAGGATCTATTAACTGGCGACCCATGGATAATCACTTGCTTTACGTGAGCTATGCCGAAGGCTTTAAGAGCGGCGGCTTCAACTCTGTTGATGATCAAAACCCCGTCTTCTTACCCGACGGCACCATCCTTCGCGATCAACCAGGGCTGGGCTTCGAATACGACGATGAAACTGCCTGGTCTTTAGAGGTGGGCGGTAAGCACACCCTTTTAGATGGCGCGATGCGTTTGAACTGGAACTATTTCTATAGTGAGTACGACGATCAGCAGGTGTCTACCTTCGTTGGCCTCGGCTTTGTTGTCGCCAACGCCGCTAGTACTGAAATCTCCGGATTTGAGGTCGATGCTGCATGGCAGGCGACTGACAAGCTTCGGTTTAATTTAGCACTCGGCTACGTTAGCGGTGAGTACGGCGAATTCACTGGCGCAGGTTGTACCGCGGCTCAGCAGGATGGCTTAAGAGGACTTCAAGCTGGCGGCTTTGCTGACGGCACATCCGTGACTATCGATGGCCGTACTTGTCAGCAGCTGTTCCTGGGCAACGGCAACCCATCTGGACAAGCACAGGATCTAAGTGGTGTTGCTATTGGCGCTCCTGAGATGTCGGGTTCTTTCGGTGCTGAATTTGTTCAGCCTCTGGGTTCTGTCGAGTGGTTTACTCAGCTCGATGTTAACTTTACCGATGAGTACTACATGACAGGTGACCTCGATGGCATTGATATTCAGAAAGGCTTCGAGAAGGTCAACCTTCGTACGGGTCTGCGCGGTGACGGCTGGATGCTGATGGCCTACGGCCGAAATATTGGCGACGAGCTGACCGCATCAGGTGCTGCTGACGTACCACTCGCCGCCGGTTCGCACTTCCAATACCGTGCGCGTGGCGAGGTCTATGGTATTCAGGTTGCTCTAGAGTTCTAGCCAACTGCTACAAACCAAGGCGGCCATAGGCCGCCTTTTTTTTGCTCTCCACATTGTTAGCTTTATGCTCAAAAAAAATAGCCGTGCGTTGAGACGGCCGGCAGACAGCGCTTAGACAGTAACTTTGGTCGCGACACTATTGCTTATTTACAGCGGCTATATATAATGGCATAACAAGTGTCAATACTGAGCCGACCTATGGAAACCAAACGAACGCCTGATCAGTGCTTTGAAGATTTAGAAAATTTTCCCTATGAACCCAACTACCTAACGGTTGCTGACGGTGACGGGGGTAGCCTGCGGATTCACTATGTAGACACAGGGCCACAAGACGGTAAGGTCGTGTTGCTGATGCACGGTCAGCCCGCCTGGAGTTACCTATACCGTTATATGATTCCGCCGCTAGTCGCTGCAGGTTTTCGCGTCATAGCGCCCGATTTAGTCGGCTTTGGTCGCTCAGATAAGCCGATGGAAAAGCAAGATTATACTTATGCCAGACATATCGCCTGGATGAGTGACTGGCTGGTTCAGCTTAATATTAAAAACATTACCGTTTTTTTCCAGGACTGGGGTAGCTTGATTGGTCTCCGATTAGTGGCTGCGTTTCCAGAGCGCTTTAGTCACGTCGTATTAGCCAATGGCGGTCTTCCAGCGGGCATGATACCGGCGGCTTTTACTGCGCCACTCAAGGCCGCCTACCAAAACCTTGCTGTTCCCGAGGCCGGGGAATTGGAAGATCGATTTCGGGATACCTCGGGTATTCCAGGATTTTTATACTGGCGCAAATTTGCGGCAGAGAATCCGGATATTGCGAAACCCGGCACCCATATCATTAATGGACTAATGGGTAAGCCGCTGAGCAAAAAAGAAGTCGATGCTTATAACGCGCCCTATCCGGATCTTTCTTATGCGGCCGGCGCGCGTCAGTTCCCATCCCTAGTACCCATTTTCGATGATGAAGCCGAGGTCGTGGAGAACAAGGCCGCGTGGAAAATTCTGGAGCAATTTCAGAAACCCTTTTTGCTCGCCTTTTCTGATAACGACCCAGTCACTAAAGGCGGTGACGCGGCTTTTCGAGAGCGCGTTCCGGGCTGTAAAGGCATTGAACATCGAACCATTGGCCCCGCAGGACATTTCTTGCAGCAGGATCAACCAGAACAATGTGTGCAAGCCATTTTAGATGTCATGGCCAACAGCTGATACGGTGGCGCCCAGATAATTGGTTGCGGGAAATGGATTTATCTATTTTTATGTGCTGACTGTCGGTGGCTTGCTCTTTAATCGATGCTTTTTACATCGCTTTTCAGACGACCATAGTAAACGCGCTCAATGACGACAGGCCGAGACAGTATTTGGCCGGTAAGAAACGGTGTCGTAATGGCGCCATTCAAATCCTGCCGAGTAATTTTTCCAACAACACCTACACCAAAAAAATCCGAAACCGATTCTTGGTAGTTAGATCAAAAAGTCATGGTGACGCCCATTGTGCCCCCTGCAATGCTGCGCTCCACCACGCCGTCAAGAAGCGTGGTAAATTAGTCTATTCAAGGTGTGCGTGCCGCGCACCTGTTACACGGGGTTCAAAAAGCCCAAGGACTTTACGTAATATGGCGGAATTCAAGCATTTAAGTCCTGAGGACTTAGCCATCATGATGGACAATAAATTTATTCAAATTGTCGATATCCGCGATGAAAAATCTTTCGGAACCGGGCGAATCAAAGGCGCACGACACCTTGATAACACGAGCATACAAGGTTTTATAGAAACTGCCGATTTAGACGCACCCCTTGTAGTCTGCTGCTATCACGGTAATTCCAGCCAGTCGGCCGCTGCTTTTCTCAGCGAAAAAGGCTTTGATGAGGTCTACAGCCTCGATGGTGGATTTAATCAATGGGCACTGCAAGAGCCAGTGCTAATAGACGCCGGCTAGTGATTGATCCAATAGGGATTGACCTGATAGTAGTTGATACGATGTTAGTTGATACGATAGTAGTTGATACGATACTAAAGGACCCTTAGTCACCGCAGGCGTAGCGGTGTCCAAGGTCGCTGTCTCCCCTTTGACCATCTAGCCATGAGGTAGAAACGGCACGCCGACGGCAACATCGGTTGTTTCACGCTACACTCCATCAATGAATTATCCAGACTATGACATGCTGTATAGCAGGGCCTGCGAACGGAAAGGTGGTGACGCTGCCGTTGAGGCAATGATGCCTAAAGTCGCCAGCAAAGGCAGTTTGGCAAAGCTGGGCAGCGATCGGTATCTGGCGGAGTTCACGCGCAAGGTTTTTCAATCGGGCTTCGTTTGGCGTGTTGTAGATCAAAAATGGAGCAACTTTGAGACGGTATTCTGGGGTTTCGATGTGCCGCGGCTGCTGATGATGCCCGATGATATGCTCGAACGTAAGGCGCAGGATCCGGCAATCATCCGCAACTACAGCAAGGTCAAAACAGTGCGAGAAAATGCCGCCATGATGGCAGCTACCGAGCGCCGCGAGGGCAAAAGTTTTGGTCAATTCATAGCCGACTGGCCCGCTGACGATATGATAGGTCTATGGCAGTACCTTAAACGCGAGGGCAGCCGCCTAGGCGGTAATACCGGCCCCTATGCATTGCGATCGCTAGGCGTAGATACATTTTTGTTAACGGCTGACATCGAAGGGTTTTTGCGTCATCACGAAATAGTCGACGCAGGGATTGGCAGCGCTCGAGCTCAACGGGCGGCACAAATGTTTTTCAATCATCTTCGCGACCAGTCCGGTAGAAGTCTGTCTGAACTCAGCCGTATCGTCTCTTTCGGCTTCGGCCAGAATCGAGTCGGTGTGGCGACAAGCAGTAGCAGCTGAGCCCAAAAAAGTGCGCCCGATTGTCTGCCTTCAGATAGGTGCCGCTAATCTTTTCCTTTGAAATAACCACGTCTATTCCCACTCGCACAACTCACGTAGCACGGCGGTAGCATAGGCCCCCCGACCTAGGCTGAAGCGCAATACAACGCCCGACAAGCCAAACTCACTGCGCAGATTTCGTACTGGCAAACGCAGACTTCGAGTGCTCGGCTCCACGCGAGCCTTGCTCAACGCCTTCTGCCAATGTGCCGGCCCTAGGGTCGAGCCATCGCCCACAAGAATTCCGGCCGGGTGTATATCCATTTCACTGCATCGTTGCCGCAAGTCGTCGCCAATATCCGCAACCTCAAAGACGCTGCCCGAGCCATCAAGATTGGCCATATCGTCGGCAACGAGTTGATTCCAAGTAGACGCCTGAACGCGATGGCATAACGTCTCATTGAAAACATACGATCGAATTGTCGAAATCGCCATGCTGCGTTGCTCTCTGGGCAAACGCTTACCCGCCGCCCAGTCATCAGCAAGCTGTAAATTGCGGCCACTGCGCCCAAAGCGCTGCTCACCAAAATAATTAGGTACGCCCTGCTCACCAATGCGCGCTATCCGACTTGCCCAAGCATCAGCATCCGGCAGCGAGTCACAACGCAGGGCAATTTGAAAGTCATTGCCCTTGTGGGCGCCTCGTCGGAGCTTTCTCAGATGACGCTGAGTTTCGACTACAGTGACACCAAGCACGTCTAACGTACTCCAGTTAGGCGCATTCCAGCGGGGCACACTAAACCACTGCCGAGTGATCGCATGTCTGTCCTTCAATCCAGCGTAACCTACGTCCCGAACAGGCACATCGGCATGGTGCGCCAACTGCCGCGCAACCCATTCCGTATTAGCGCCAGTTTTTTCTACGAATAGATAATCGTGCTCACCGTCTCCGCTGCACTCCCATCCAAGTTGCTCGGTCACTTGGAAGTCTTCGGGTATAGAACGCAGCCGCGCAGACAGCAGTGGTGCGCCGTAGACATGTGCCCAATCTTGCAGTGATATCGTCGTCATTATCTCGTTAATCAGGTCGGTGAATTCAAACCGTAGCAGTGAAAGTGAAGACTGAAGATGCTCGTATCGAGATCAGAATGCTCAAAGCGTGAAATCTTATATCACACCCAGCGCGCACCCTCCTGTTAATCAGCGACGCCGAGAGACAATTTCTGAGCCTCTACTTACGCATAACAGATACCGCAGATGCCGTCTTTGAGACAATGCGATCGTCTATCGCCTACGCGTGCAGACGTTTAAAAAACTCAAGGCAGGCAACTTTGAACTGGATTCCCTGAGCTAGCGAATAACGATAAGGGCACTGGCAAAAAAACCGGTCATCGCCAATAAAGTGCCAATTCACGCGTTTTGAAGCTGGATTTATTACATCGTGCTTTGACAACTATTCACCGCATTAAAGCAATCAACTTGCGTAAAAGCGGCGTACCATGCGGCCTCACGTTACTTAGTTATTAATATGTCTTCTGTTAATTCTGACCCCGTGACTTTTGATTCACTAGGTCTGCCCCAGTTCCTTCTTGATGCAATTGTCACCCTCGGCTATACCCAAGCATCCCCCATTCAAGCCGCTACTATTCCTGCTTTGCTAGCGGGACGAGACGTGGTGGGTATTGCGCAGACGGGTACGGGCAAAACTGCAGCTTTTGCGCTACCGATTTTGGCTGATATTGATGTCGCCAACAGAGCACCGCAGGCGCTTGTCTTGTGCCCAACTCGCGAACTCTCTATGCAGGTAGCAGAGGCATTTCGTGGTTTTGCAAGCGAGCTGCGCGGACTCAAGGTGCTCACCGTCTGTGGTGGTGAAGATATGCGCCAGCAGCTGCGTTCGCTCAAAGATGGAGTCCATGTTGTTGTCGCCACCCCTGGACGCCTGCTTGACCATATTCAACGCGGCACCGCCGTGTTCAGCCAAGTTAAAACCGTCGTGCTCGATGAAGCTGACGAAATGTTGCGCATGGGCTTTATCGATGATGTCGATACCATTTTGGCCAAAACACCTAAAGGTCGCAGAGTGGCGCTATTTTCAGCAACTATGCCGCCACGTATCCGTCAGATTGCCGAGCGACATCTCAGCAACCCAGAAGAAGTCGCTATTACTGGCTCAGCTACGACTGACGCAAATATCGAGCAGTTCTATTGGATGGCCAAAGGCACCAATAAACTCGACGCCATCAGCCGCATTTTAGAGGTCGAAGACTTCGACGGGGTAATTGTGTTCACTCGCACGCGCGAGGGGACTAACAACCTGTCTGAGGCACTGCGTGATCGTGGTTTCCGTGTCGCAGCGCTCAATGGCGACATGGAGCAAAAAGTCCGAGTTAAGACTGTTGAAGACCTGAAGCGGAGTGTTTTCGATATTCTCGTCGCCACCGACGTGGCCGCACGCGGCCTCGACGTCGAGCGCATTACTCACGTGATCAACTACGACATTCCCTTTGACCAAGAAGCCTATGTACACCGTATTGGTCGAACCGGTCGCGCCGGACGTTCAGGTAAAGCTATTTTGTTTGTCGCGCCACGCGAGACACGCATGTTACGCAATATTGAACGGGTGACACGTAAGCCGCTGAAGGCGATGGAGTTACCTACACACCAAGAATTGCGCGAACGTAGAGCGGAAATTTTCAAGCAGTCGATCCGCGATGCCATTGCCGAAGAAAAGCCCGCATTCTTTAATCAGGTTGTCAGCGAGCTGTGCGAAAGCGAAGACTGCTCAGGTGAGGACATCGCCGTAGCCTTGGCTTATTTGCTCAAGCAGAATAATCCGTCGAATCAGAATCGCCAACCGGAAGCCGCCAGCAGCGCCAATAAAGGCTGGGGGAACAGCGGTGCCGGCAGCGACAAAAAACCCCGGGAATCCCGTGAGGCACCGCGCCAAAATCAACGCGAAGCACGCAAAGACAAGGTGGCAGAACCACGCCGCGAGTCTGCACCTCGCAGTTCGCAAGAACCCGTGCGCAAAGCCCGCCCGTTGCGAGACCATCCCGACGTACCCATGGAACGCTTTCGTCTTGATGTGGGCCATAAGCACGGCATAGCCGCCCGTGAAATTGTTGGCGCCATTGCCAACGAAGCAGGTATTGAAGGTCAGTTCATCGGCAGTATCGATATCTTCGATGAGTTCTCTACCGTTGATTTACCCGAAGGTATGCCTAAAGCAGTTTTAAGGCACCTGAAAAAAACTCGCATTCGCGGCTCCGCCTTAGGTATGGAACGATTCAGCTAAACACCCAGCGCTCTAAAGGGCGCTGAATGCCGGTTAAGTTGAATCCGAAATTGGCTACAAATAAGCGGCTGATGTCACGGCTTGCGAAATCGCGGTAGCAACAATGGAGTGTCACGGAGATATTGCTGATAATCCGGATTATCGCCCCAACGCTTCTGTCCGCGCAGTGCAAGTGCAGGGATGCCACTCACCCGGGTCAATAATAAGAAAACGAATAGCGGGGAGAGCATCACTACCCACTGCCAATCGGTAATAAACGGCATGGCCATCACCGCAACGCCAACCCATAGTGCAATCTCTCCGAGATAATTTGGATGGCGGCAGTAACGCCAGAGCCCACTGCTAATAAACATATCTTGATAAGCCGGATTTTTACGAAACGTCGATTTTTGCGCATCGGCGACAACCTCAATGACAAAACCAGCAATCCACAGTAGCAATCCCGCGCCAAAAACTACGTCAATGCCTGTACCAGAGGGGCTGGTCAGCACGGCGACCGCGGCGACGCTGGTGATAGCAATCCAAGCACCTTGCAGTGTCCAGGCGAACAGAAATCGCGGGGCCGACGTTTTAATATGACGAAAACGTTGGTCCTCGCCAACGTCGCGAATACGTAAAAACAAAAAACTACCAAGGCGCAATGCCCAAATAATCACCGCGCCTGCAATGATAATTTGCGCCACAGATGTCTCTGGCCCCAAAGTCACAGCCACCAGCACAATAGCGATATAGCTCAGACTGCCGATTAAGTCATAGTAGCGCTCAGTGTGGTTTAGCCAAGCGTGAATAAAGCCAAGCCACTGGACCGCAAAAACTAATAGTGCCAAGAGTGGCATACGTGGCAGCCCCCAGCTCATTTGCTCAGCCGGATTGGCGAGCCAGGCGATGAGTAATGTTGTAGCAACGACTAAAATTAACAATAAGCTTGTCTTCAGCATATTTTGACACCCACTTGCTCGAGTTATTGGTGGTCAGTAACGAATATTTTCGCCACCTATTGCTTGATCTTTATCAGTGATAAATAAACATAGCGTTTCGTTATCTAAACACTTTTTTTACAGCTTACCTATGTCTCGGCCATAGGTTTTTTGCCAGACCACTACCTGCACGAGAAGCCGTTGGCAGGAAATTTGTTAATATCCATTCGTGGTGGACAGCATGCCGTCTGATCTCGATAGACTTAACCCAACGCAAAACAGAACGATAATCAGTATTGGAGTGACCCATGGAAGTGCCAGACGTCACGCGCTTATTATCAGCGCCAAGACAAAACCCCGCTTCTAGCGATCTGTATATCGCAGAATTTCCAAAGTCGGGCATCACCTTACTAACCATCCTGCTTGCCAACGCCCTACTGGCCGCGAATGGCTATCGTGCGCGTGCTACATTTACATCAGTACGTTCGTATATTGTTGACCTCTGTGTAGGCGAACATATTGAATCTCATGTGTTTAACGACCCCCCATTACGACTGTACAAGACGCACTCGATATTTTCTGAACAATTCATCCATTCGATTTACCTCGTACGCCACCCCGCCGACGTGATGGCCAGTTATCTACGTTATGCTCAGGGAAGAAACTGGTGGACAAACGGTGAGGTCAGCGATTTTCTAGATCATCCAGAAATGGGTATTGCCTCATGGCAGCGCCATGTGGACTCGTGGCTACGGCTTTATTCCTCCCGCTCTGACGTGTCTTTTATCCACCTTTTACGCTATGAAGACTTGGTCGCCGATCCATTGACTGAGCTCAAAAAGCTAAACGAAAATTTCGGATGGCGACTACCCGAAGTCGCACTGACAGAGGCGGTCAGCCTTGCCAGTCGCGATGAAATACGTCGCCAAGAAAAGCGTTATGCAGCGCACAACCCTAATCACCAGTTCGAATTTGTATCCGCCGGACACGGCGATCAAAATCAAATTATTGTTGAGCGTGTAAACCACTGCTGCCGGGAACAACTTGATTTACTCGGCTATTAGCTTGAAGACTCGATTAGCGAATACGTTTGGGTATTAGCCAATACAATCCAATGCCAGCGACTGCGGTGAGCAATGCGAGCACAGAGAAAAGCTTTAACAACCACGTACCAATGTCATCACGGTCATCGTAATCCATAATATGCAGTGACCAGAGAAAATCCCACCAGCGCCATAACGTCGAGCGAATCGCAACCACATCGCCACTATAGACATCGATATAAGCAACTAATGAAGGATCGTCAGCACTATATACACGCCACAAGGGCAGCGCTCGACCGCGGTACTCGCCACCGAGGATATCGACATCAACCCATTCAGCCACATCAGGATGAAGATCAGTACGCACATCAGCCAGCGCAATCACATCCTCTGCAGCCAGTGCGGCTAACGGCTCACCCTGCTCATTGTGCCAGAGAACACCCGCGTCACCTTTGATGCCAATAATCAGCTCGCTCGGCCTACGGAACTGCAAGACAGCCTGCGAGGCGTCGTCACTCAACCAATCCAAAGCCGCAAAGTCGACCACGCCACTGGGCACTGCTAGGCGATGCTGCTCACCGCGAACACCCTCAATATTGACAAAGGCAAAATAGATGCCGCTCACGGTCCAGGCCAACAACTGTAATGCCGCAATAAGCGCAATGCGACGATGCCAAACACGGAAATGCCGTTGCCAAGTTAATCGATATAGCCGCATTAATATGGGCCTCCAAACAATATGGGCGCAATGATCCACCCGCCAGCGCAAGGGATCATCTCAGAACAACCCAGACGGTGCATTATTTTTACTACTGACTACGATGTCGGCACCTCAGAGAAGGGCATCCCTTTATCCATTCTAGGCTCTTGCGGCAAGCCCAATACACGTTCAGCAATGATATTCGCCAAAATCTCGTCGGTACCACCGGCGATACGTAGTCCTGGCGCGCTCAAATACGAGACTTGCGCCATGCCAGCATGTGGCGATAGCTCGGCATCCCAAATAGCACCACTTTGCTCGAGCAGATCCATACAAAAACTTGAGAGGGCTTGCAGTTTCGGTGCACCTACCAGTTTACCAATGGAATTTTCAGGCCCCGGTAGTTCACCCCGCGACAACGCCGTTAGTGCACGATAGCCACTGAACTTAAGCCCAGCCTCTTGCACATGAAAATTCGCAATCCTCGCCCGTACCGTACTGTCCTCAATGGCCGGTCGACCATCGATGTAAACCTTTGCGGCAAGATCTAATGCAAACTGCACATCAGCACCTTGGGAGCCAGCACCAATTGCCATCCGCTCGTTCATCAAGGTAGTCAGCGCCACATGCCAACCCTGACCTACGGCGCCTAAACGCTGAGCATCCGGCACGTGCACATCGGTAAAATAAACCTCGTTAAAGTCAGATTCACCGTTTAACTGTTTAATCGGTTTAATCTCGATACCTGGCGACTTCATGTCTAGAAAGAACATGGTTAAGCCCTGGTGCTTCGGCACGCTAGGATCGGTACGCACCACGACAAGGCCATAATCTGAATAGTGGGCACCTGAGGTCCAGATTTTTTGCCCGTTCAGGATCCAATCGTCGCCATTTGGCTCGGCGCGCATTCTGAGTGCAGCAAGATCCGACCCCCCTGCCGGCTCTGAGAAAAGCTGACACCACACATGCTCGCCGCTGCCGAGACCGGGCAAATAGCGCGCTTTGTCTTCGTCGCTCGCCCACGCCATCAAAGTGGGTGCGATCATGCCTTGGCCAATCACAAAAAAGCTGGCCGGCACATCGTATTTCCGTTCTTCCTGATCCCAAATGACGCGCTGGATCGGTGTTGCGCCACGGCCACCATAGGCGGGATCCCAGCCAATGCAGCCCCAGTTACCGTCATATTTTCGTTTTTGCCATAACTTGGCAAATGCCAGGCGACTCAAGCCAGCAACCTCTTCGGTAGTAGGTGCGTTTTCGGCGAGCCAAGCCGCAGCCTCTGACCGAAAAACCGCTTCTTCTGATGTGTCATTAAAATCCATAGTGCTATCTCTGCTTTTTGCGTTTACTCATAGGGAAGAATCGGCATCAAGCCGTTGTGGTTTGCTCCGCCGCGAGCGCGTCTACCAAACGATTCTGCCAGAGCGCCTCACTGCCAATCACAAGACTCAGTAGCTTCGCCCGTCGATAATAAAATTGGCAGTCAAACTCCCACGTAAAACCCATACCGCCGTGGGTCTGAATATTCTCTTCAGCGGCAAAGCTTGACGCTTGAATACCCGCCACCCGCGCCGTCGCCGCCGCCCGTTTAAGTTCCAGCCCGTTTGCCTCGAGCGCCCAGGCACCGTAATAACCATTGCTGCGCGCCAGCGTGTTCTTGACGTAAACATTCACCAACTTATGCTTTATCGCTTGGTAAGACGCTATCGGACGGCCAAAAGCAAAACGCTCTAACGCGTACTGCTTGGCTTGTTCGAGCGCCGCATCCGCAAGACCAACTTGCTCCCAGGCAAACAACACCGCCGCCCGATCGTGCAGCCGCTCAACAGCCAACATACCGGCACCTGGCTCACCCACTAACTCCGCGGCAACACCATCGAAAGACAGTGACGCCATGCCTCGGCTAGCATCGAGAGTACGCACAGACTCACGGTGTACACCTTGGCCCGACAGCTCAACCAAATATAGGCTAACGCCACTGGTGTCAGTGTCAGTGGCAATCACAATCGCGATATCTGCAATGACACCGTCAGCAACCGGTAGCTTGCAGCCGTTGAGCACGCCATTTTCAAATTGTGTTGCAATCTTCGATGCGTCAAGACGACCTGCAGACTCAGTGAAAGCCACTGTACCAATCAGCTCGCCACTCGCCAGGCCCGGCAGCCACTGCTGCTTTTGTGCTTCTGAACCAAAAGCCATTAATGCCTCACTAGCCAAGTACACCGATGAACTGAACGGAATCGGCGCCACTGCGCGGCCCAGCTCCTCAGCGATGATCGCCAGCTCATAGTAAGACAATCCGAGGCCGCCATAGGCTTCTGGGATGACCGTTGCCGTCCAGCCCATGTCCGCAACCTGCTGCCATAGACTGGCGTCGTAGTAATCATCACTATCCAGCACCGCACGCACCACACGAGCCGGACAATGCTCCGCCAAAAAACTGCGTGCTTGATCACGCAGCATTAGTTGCTCTTCAGAGAATTCGAAATTCATAGTAGTCAGTCCATTGCTTTTCTTGGATAACAGATGAAATTTAGCAGCTTTTTCGCGCCGCGCGCAGTCATTGATTTATAAACTTGATTTTGCTTTACGTAACAAGCCTCAGCGCGCTACTCGACAATCAAGTTTATCCTTGTTGCCATAATGTATTGCGAGATATGCTGGCGCAAAGCACCATCACAAATAATGTTAGAGACTAATATGAATCGATTTCGCGCGCAGTTCGCCGGTGCCATAGGCAGCCTACTTGAATGGTATGACTTTGCGATTTTTGGTTTTCTCGCGCCCATCATGAGCCCCCTGTTTTTTCCTAACGAAGATCCTATCGTGGCGCTAATTCAAACCTACGGTGTCTTCGCCGCCGGTTATTTGATGCGGCCGCTTGGCGGCATCCTGTTCGGCTATATTGCTGATCGCATCGGGCGAACCCACGCCCTGCGCTGGTCGATTGCTGCTATGGCAGTACCCACCGTATTGGTTGGCTTATTGCCGACCTATGCGCAGGTCGGCGCATGGGCGGCGGCGATGCTGATTCTACTGCGCTTGATTCAGGGCATCTCTGTGGGCGGAGAGCTCATAACATCGGTAACCTTTCTTGTTGAATCGGCACCAAAAGGCCGCAAAGGCTTTTATGGTAGCTGGGCATTTTTTGGCGCAGTAGGCGGAATTTTGCTGGGCTCAGCCGTGGTGACCGTCATCGAGCTATTTCTCGATAGTGCCGCGATGGCAGCCGGTGGTTGGCGCATTCCGTTTTTGCTCGGATTAGCCATTTTCCTAATCGGCAGCTGGTTACGATCCGCGCTAGCGGCAGATCCTATGGTACAAACAGCAAGTCAAGCGATGCCAATTAAGATCGTGCTCACAGAACACCTTGCTACTGTGCTTCATTTAATTGCCGCTTTGCTGCTGTTTTCAATTAGCTTCTATATATTATTTGTCTGGATGCCAACCTATCAGTCCAAGATCATTCCAAATCCAGTGGCACACGCCATGGGTATCAATACAATCGTTATGTCCGTTTTGCTGATGATGATCCCCGTTTCCGGCTGGCTCGCGGACAAATTTGGTTTTCGTCGTGTCATGCTAGCGGGTATTGGACTCACTGGCGTCCTCGCGTATCCCCTATTTTTATGGATCGATACCGGCACCCTCGTAGCCGCTTTGGTTGCAGGTCTGGTATTTGCCGTCATTCACGGCTTTATACAGGGCCCTATGGCAGCGATGCTAGTCCAAACCTTTCCCGCAGATATTCGTAATACCGGCGTTGGTCTCGCTTACAACGTTACCCTGGCTATTTTTGGCGGCACTGCACCCATGGTGTGTACATGGCTGATCAAGGAGAGTCACGACATTGCGGCACCCGCATATTATTTAGTAGCACTGGCGGCGATCAGTTTCGTTGCCATGGCGACCCTCAAGGATCATGGCCACGAATAAAAGTAATGCTGTTAAGCGCAAGATCCTCACGGTTTTGCTGACTCTGCAGCGTTTTTCTATGGTAGACGAGCTCGGCAGCTCGTTAGTATCAATTGGCAAGCTTTATACGTTATGCATGCCCACACATTAGCAAAAATTCGGCGACGCCCTCGGTGCCAATCTCTCGTAAATAGATCGCCTCGTCCTTGGGTAACTCGCGGCTATAGGGATAGGGATAGGGATAGGGATAGGGATAGGGATAGGGATAGGGATAGGGATAGGTGAATGTATCGATACTCCCCTATAGCCAAATAGATATACGACTCAAGCGGCGAGCTGTGTGCCTCGCAAGTTTGGCTATGTGCCGTCAAAATACCGATGTAAGTTGGCCCCTGAGCGCGCCTTGTAGGCATTATTAAAGCCAGTCTAACTGACATGCTAAGCGCCTCAGACGCAGTTCCTGCCGTATCTTACCGCCACTGCAATTTCATTAATCAGCGCCGCGGCTACGCGCCGGTGTAGTAAACATATGCATGAACTATAGAGCGGCGCCATCTCCTGCAGCGCCTCACGATACGGCTATAATGTAAGCCCATGACGCGCTCATAAAGTGTTTAGCCGTCGATAGGTCAATGCCTGAACTGAAAGGATAGACGATGAACGCAGACCAAATTGTCGCCGCGCTGAATGACCGCGCGCCCACTTTCCTGAAATTATTGGGCGGCAAAATCGTCGCAGTAGACGCAGAGCGAAGCGAGTGCACCTTTATATTCACAGTGCCCTTAGATTTCTGTCACAGCGTCGATGTTGTGCAGGGCGGCTTTGTCGGTGCAATGCTCGATGCCGCAATGAGCCACGCAGCGTTTGCACATGATCACAGTGTGGTTGGTGTATCGACACTGGAGCTCACCACCCATTACCCAGGGATTACACGGGGAAACACGCCGCTAACTGTTCGGGGTAATGCACGTAAACTCACGCATAAGACAGCGTTTTTAGACGGCGAAATTATTAATTCAGAGGGTGAAGTTGTGGCTTTTGCTCGCTCGGTTGCGAAGATCGCTCGCAGGCCAACGTCCTGAATAACTGACAAAGTCATTGGCTGCACGTTCCGGAGTACAGCCAATGACAAGCGATAAGCCGATTCAGTGCAGTGTTGCTACCTGCCCTTCAGGTTGCAGCTCAATGAGTACTCGGCGCTCAAGCGCATATGCGTCATGATCACCTTGTGCGGCCTGCGATAAGGCTTCACCCTTACCCGTAACGGTCATGCGCGACCTAGGCACGCCCGCCTTTATTAACGCACTGGCGACCTGCTCTGCGCGCGCCTGTGACAGCGCCAGATTAGCGGGCTCACTGCCACGTGGATCTGCGAACCCAGCAATTGCTACGCGAGTACCGCCACGACCTTGAAGCCAACGGGCCAGTAATTGCAAGCGCTTACCGCCCGCAGCCGTTAGCTGGCTTTCCCCGGTGCGAAACAACACCTCAAGCTGCAACTGATCTAAGGTCAGTTGCGCCAAGCGGTGCTGCTCTGCTTCAGCGGCTGTTAGCTGCAGCTCTAACTGAGCTAAGGATAATTGACTTACCGCCAGCTCAGATTGCGTGCGTGTAAGGCTGGCAACACTTTCATCATAGGCATCGGCTTGGCCCACCTGCTCGACCAACCAGGAACCTGCGACCATGCCAGCCAGCGCGCCAATGGGCCCACCGGCGACTGCGCCAACAGCGATAGCACTTAATGCACTGAGCTCCTGCTTGGTTTGTGTGGGTATTTCTGCGCTGGCAGGGTTAACCGACAGTGCTATCACTGCAACAATCGCTGACATAATTCTAGTAGGGGTTTTCATTTTGAATCCTCGTTATAGGGGGTAAGTCATCATTACAACGAGAAAAAGTGTCGGCAGACGGTGTCAAAACTGCTTAACCAATGCGCAATTATGATCAATTATGGCAATCGTAACTGCGCATCAATGGATAATGAGTATCTCGATTCATGACGACCGGTCCTAACTGTTCGATAAGACATGGGCTCAATCACTGCATTTACCAATGAAAAACCACTGCACTAACCATTGAAAATCCACTGGAAAACCCACTGAAGCGTCTACTAAAAAATCAACGTCATTCAACAAATCGCGCCGATGACCCGTAACGAATTAATTGAAATCAAACGATGGGAAAGACTGTGCGCAGCTATCGATATTGTGCGTAGGTTTTGATCGGCATCTCACGCAAAGCCAACAACGCCGTTCGGGCTTTGATGCCAAAAAAAACGACGCTCAACCAAGGATGCCAGCATTAATTGGCGCTAAGTTATACTCATGAGCATCGTTAAGGCCGCTAGAGAACCTCAGCAGGACTCGCTCAAAGACTCGCTCAAAGGTCCGGTCAAAGGTCCGATCAAACCTGTGATCGAACGCGCAGCATCTAACTGAAAAACAAGGTCAGACTGAGCGGGAAGCGTTACCAAGGCATGCTCGGTTAGCCTCTGATAATGCTGAATAAACTGCATGATATCCGCAGCCGACATCAAACGATGATCGCCGATCTTTACGCCCAAACGTTGCGCCAGACGACGCTCTTGCTCGACACGCCATTGGTGTACACAGTCGAAACTGGGCGCGCGCAACATGAGCAACAAATCGAGCTGATCAAATACAGGCCGGTACTCTCTTGCCAGGGTGTCGTTTACATAACGACGCCAGCAGCCTGCAACATCATCTTCCGCTTCCAGCAAGTTCACTGGCACCACTAAGGCCTCTTCAGTCTGTGACGCAACACCAATACACCAACCTTCTACGATGACCACATCCACCGGCGCCATAAACGTTTGCCAGTGCGCCACATCAGCGCGGTCATCTTGAGACTTATCGAAACGCGGAATCTTCACTTCGCTGTCACCGGCGCGAAGCTCAATGAGGATTTTCTGCATTAGCCCCATGTCGTGGGTGCCGGGTACACCACGGGTCGCAAGCAGTGGATGAACGTGCTCAGCCAGCTGCTGACGTTCAGCGCGAGTGAAGTAAAAATCGTCGATAGAGACGACAGCTGTGCGCAGCGCAAATACGCTCGGCAATAAAGTCGCTAACAAGGCTGCAAGCGTGCTCTTGCCAGACCCTTGGCAGCCATTGATACCGATCAAAAGTGGTCGTCCATTAAGCCGGTGACGTTGCGCAATAGCATCTGCCAGCGGCAAAAACCAGCACCGTGCACTTTCGCAGAAACTCACAGGTAGCGCTTCTTGGCGACAAAATTGCTGTAGCAAATGGTTTAAGCGTGGGTCATCGCGAGTAGCGAGGTTGATCGACATCGATTAGGCACTCCATACGGCGAGAGTAGGTCATACCCTGAGATAGCAAGCTCTGTACTCCAACCTAATTAAATCAAGGCGGCGAGCCAATAGAGTAAAGCGGCAGCGCTCGCCGCCATAACTGTATATGGCAGCTGGGTAATCGCATGATCATACGTGCGACAGCCGGCACCCTGTGCAGACAATACCGTAGAGTCGGAATAAAAACAGGCATGACTGCCAAACCCGCTTGCCGACAGCAATGCGCCGGTCACCAATACTTGATTTACCTCAAGTGCCTGCGCCAAAGGGAATGCGATAGGCATTGCGATGGCAATCACGCCCCAGTTCGATCCCGTGGTGTAAGAGATAATCGACATAGTGACAAACACCAATAGCGGTAACAGCGATGCAGTCATGTAAGGCGCGACGCTATTAATCACGTAGTCGGTCATACCGATTTTTTGGTTCGCTTCGACAAAGACAAACAGCGCAACCAGCATGGTCAATACGGGAATCATCGACTTTAAACCATCGATACAGGTATCGAAAAGTTGCCCCGGCGACATAATACGCTGCACGGTAAATTGCAGCAGCGTTATCAGAAGGGCGGCAATGACCCCGCGCACCAGATCGATCGATGGCCATACGGTAAAGAACAACAGCACCGCAATGGGCAGAAAAAATGCGCTCACGCCAGCGCGCTCTGATGCTTCTGGCGCCATAGTAGGATCTTCGAAAATACCTAAATCACCCGTGCGTTCGGCCCGCTCTTCCGCGATACGCATTTTCCCAACCAGTGGCACAACACCCATAATGACCAGTGGGACAAGGATCACAGCAAAGATGGGATAGAACATATAGGGGATAGCTTCAATAAACAGGGCAATCCCTTGCCCTTGTTCGGCGACACCGTTGGCTTCCAGGCGACTGGCAAAAAACACGCCCCAGCTCGAAATTGGAATAAGCAGACACATAGGTGCGGCTGTAGAGTCGACCACATAAGCCAGCATTTCCCGCGAGGTTCGAAAACGGTCGGTCACAGATTTCATGGTTGAACCCACCGTCAGCGAGTTCAAATAATCATCGAGAAAAATACTCAATCCCAGCACCCAAGTTGCTAGCAAACTGGTTTTTTTATTTTTGATACGACGCGTCAACATTTCACCAAAGGCAAAAGAACCGCCACCTTTGACCAAAAGCCCGATAAAACTGCCGTATAAACTGCAAACAAGGACGACAAAAACCGTATCTTCGTCCATGAGTACTTCTTGCGTTGTCGCCGCGAGCGCATCGACGAAATAAATGCCATCCATCATCAAAAACGCCAGAATGGAGCCTGCAATCACAGATTCCAAGGTGCGATGACTCCAAATAGCGAGTACCAGCACTAGCGCGGTCGGTACTAGACTCAGAATGCCGTAGTCCATCGATACTTTCCTGTCGGGCGGTCACGCCACAATAAAAAATTTAAGTTCAGACTGTCGAATGTACTTGAGCATTAGTCGTTTAGGAAACCCTATAAATACACTCAATGCTGGTTATCGGTATTATAAGCTGAGATTTTGATTTGCTAGCGGCTTTTGTGGCGTGTAACTTTATAAGCGCATCCATCAAAGCGGTATCGACAATGCAAAGAAAGGTTAATTGTTATACTTTGCGGTATTGGTCGGGAGCACTGCGTGGATATTGAACAACTGCTAGTCAACATTGAACAATCGGAAACTGGGCCACAGGTGGCAGCACTTTTCGACTTCGATGGCACTATTATCTCGGGTTATTCGGCTACCGTGTTTTTAAAAGAGCAGCTCACTAGCGGCGACCTTCCCGCCAGTGAATTTCTTGAGCTAGCGCGCGCATTGACCAGTTTTGGTCTGGGTAACATGGGCTTTTCCGCAATGATGGCGGTTCATGCTCAATTTCTCGCCGGCGGTACTGAGGCTGACTATATGGCCGTGAGCGAAAAGCTATTCCGTCAAGGTATAGCCCGACTCATCTATCCTGAAAGTCGCCGTCTAATTGAGGCACATCGATCCAAAGGGCACACCATTGCCATCATTAGTTCGGCCACACCTTACCAAGTCGGCCCCGCGGCAGCCGACTTGGACATCGCGCACGTCTATGCCACAGGCCTAGAAGTTAAGCGTGGCAAATTCACCGGCAGGGTCATCAAACCGACTGTATTTGGTGAAGGGAAGGTCGACGCCGCCAAAGATCTGGCGGCCAAGGTTGGCTGTGACCTAAGTCGTAGCTTTTTCTACTCAGATAGCACCGATGACATTCAGTTACTGGAATATGTAGGCCGACCGACCGTGCTCAATGCGCGCAAACGGCTGATGCAGATTGCTGAGCAACGTGGATGGCCCGCCGCGAGCTTTAGCAGCCGTGGCCGCGCAAGTGTTGGCCGATTCGCTCGCTCGCTCGCGGCAACCGCGAGTCTTGTACCCAGTTTTGCGGCGGGCTTACCGATTACCGCGCTCACCGGCTCAGCGCGCGACGGCGTGAACTTTTCAATGTCATTGTTCTCCGACGCCGCAGCGGCCCTGATCGGACTGGAGCTCGAGGTTAAGGGGCGGGAGAATTTGTGGAAAACGCGGCCGGCGATGTTCATGTTTAACCACCAAAGCAAAGCCGACGTTGTCATCCTTACCAGCTTGTTGCGTCGCGACATTGCCAGCATTGGTAAAAAGGAAATCAAGAAGCTGCCAGTCATTGGCAAAGTGTTAGAAATGGCCGGCGTAGTGATGATCGACCGTAACGATCCAGCCGGTGCGATTGAGGCGATTAAGCCGCTGGTTACCGCAATGCGAGAGAACGGCAAATCAGTGGTGATGTCGCCTGAGGGGACGCGTACGCCGACGCGCAAGCTCGCACCCTTTAAAAAAGGGGGCTTTCATATCGCCATGCAAGCGGGAGTGCCGATTGTGCCCATAGTGATCCACAATGCCAATGACATCGCACCCAAGGGCGACTTTGTCTTTCGCAGGGGCACAGTGCATGTCGAGGTGTTGCCACCGGTGGACACCGGCGACTGGACCGCCGCCAATATGGATCAGCAGGTAGCCCAGATTCGAGCGCTATTTCTCGGGGCATTAGATCAGGTAGAAACGAAAACCACGCCGAACAAGCGCGCATCTAAAACCGTCGCGAAGCCACAAAAAACAGCGTCGACCAAGACGTCTTTGGCTAAAACCTCTGCCGTCAAAAAGACAGCCGCTAAAGCGGGTACCAAAGCCGCGCCAAATCAAAGTAAAGTGACAAAAAAGTCTGTCAGTAACAACACATCCAAGACACCAACAAACGCCAAGAAAAAAGTCGCCGTAAAATCTCCAGCAAAAGCTCAGCGTTCAACCGTAACAGCGGCCAAGAAAATTGCAGTTAAGAAGATTGCAATCAAGAAGGCCCCTATAAAGCGCCCATCCAAGCCAAAGCTGGCTAAAGGAAATTAACGCATGCACTCGGACGATAGCTTAACCGATAAGCTCGCGCAGTCACCTTGGCCCGAGGACATCGATGAGGTTATTTTTATCCTCGACGCGCACAATAGCTTTGAACGGACAACCCTCGAAAGTTGGATTGATCGACACAATCCAAAATCGATCGTACCCCAGCGCGTACCGCTACTACTAACCGACGATCGCAAGCCACTTAACGTCAACCGCTTGGCCACCGCATTGCGTGAAACGCCCAATGCATTTGTCGCCCCACTGCGGCTCAGCTGGACGTCGAGTCAAGACAACCGTCACACGCGGCCCCGTGTTATCGATTTGATTCGCAGCGGCGAACGTCGTCCCGCAGCATGGCATGCGCGACGTATCGCAAGACACAATCCATATCGTGTGCATCTACTCACAGGTAAGCCGGGCTCTGTTAGCGAGCTAGCGCACCGGTTCGAACAAAAATACGGCCATAGTGCTATTGAACACGCCGAAAATTTCGCAGTATTTGTGGCGCGACAGGCGGCTGTTGTACTCGATATCAGTGAACGTAAGCTGCAAGGTGGTCGCTACAAGGTTCCCCGTTATGTGACGCAAAGTCTGCGTAGTAATAAAGAGTTTAAAGCGCGCCTTGAACAAATTGCCCAAGATAAAGGCGTGTCGGTCGAGTCAGTCCATAAGGAAGTGGGCGAATACTTTCAAGAAATGATCTCAATACCCACCAGATTTTGGCTGGATGTATGGGCTAAGTTCTGCAACTTTTGCCTGGGTTTGGCTTATGAGCCCGAAATTAAGTATCAGCAGAAAGACCTGGAACGTATTCGCAGCATGGTTCGCAATCATCCATCAGCGCTTTTGTGGACGCACAAAACCTATCTCGATGGTTTTGTGATTCCAAAGATCATGTTTGAAAATGACTTTCCGATGCCGCATATGTTTGGTGGCGCCAACTTGAACTTTCCCGGACTCGGTTTCTTACTGCGCCGGGCGGGCGGTATTTTTATCAAGCGGAGTTTCGGTGATAACGAAGTTTATAAAGCGACGCTCCGCCAGTACATTGGTTATTTAATGGAAAAGCACTTTCCGCTGACTTGGTCATTTGAAGGCACTCGTTCGCGCCTTGGTAAATTGATGCCACCAAAATATGGTCTGCTGAAATATGTCCTTGAGGGCTGCCACAATTCCGGCGCACAAAACATTCATATCATCCCGGTCACCGTTACCTATGACCTGATTCGTGACGCCGAAGAATACGCGCGGGAGCAGGCGGGCTACCCCAAAGCACCGGAGTCACTCAGCTGGTTAATTGGCTACATCCGCAGCTTGGCAAAACCGATGGGTAAGATTTATGTCGACTTTGGCGACCCGGTGATACTACCCGAAGCACCAGATCCAGATGATTCTCTGGCACTATCCAAAATTGCCTTTCAGGTGGCGGTCGAGGCAAACCGAGTCACCCCGATCACTTTTCCCGCCATCGCCAGTATGAGCCTGCTCGGCGTATCCCCTCGGGCGCTGACCGGACGGGAGGTCATCACTCAGATCAAAGAACTAATGCACTTTGCCGAGGTCCGCAACTTGCGCGTGTCGCCGGATTTCGACTACGACTACGACGACGCGACCAATATGGACAAACTACTAAGCAACATGATCGATGAGGGCATTATTACGCGCTTCGATGGTGGTCCAGAAACAGTTTACGGCATCGCTGAGGGTCAAGCCGCCGTCGCGAGTTACTACCGTAATACTATTACCCATTACTTTCTCAATCGCGCCATCATCGAAGTCGCATTGTTGGCGGTGGCCGAATCAGACGAGACCATTACTGATCCTGCAGCCGTCTTTTGGCATGAAGTGGATGAGTTGCGCGACCTCTTTAAATTTGAATTTTTCTATCCCGCCAGCGATATTTTCCGTGGGGAAATTGAGGCCGAACTCGACCTGATCGCACCTGACTGGCAAATTTTGTTGAACCAAAGCGTGGGCGGTGCGCGCAAGTTGTTCTTCCGCATAACACCGTGTGTCGCGCACATGACGTTACAAATGTTTGCCGAGGCATATGCCATTGCTGGCGATATTTTAGCTGGCTGGCACAGCGATGACATTTTCAGCGAAAGCGAATGCGTGGAACGCTGTATGAGCTATGGCAAGCAAGCCTGGCTACAACGCCGTGTCAGCAGCGAAGCGTCAGTTGGGAAGTTACTATTTCAGACGGCGCACAAGCTGTTGGTCGCACGAAAACTGGTCGATGCAAGCCAACCCGACTATAAGGAGGCGCGCAGCCGTCAGGCGTTAGCGCTCAACACACTGGTGCGCCGAATTGAAGTGGTTCGTGCATCGAGCATCTCGAGTCGAGGCGCTATGACGGTGAGGGATACCGCACGTGGATCGATGTAAAGTCGCAGTTATCGGCGGCGGATCATGGGGAACCACGGTCGCCTCACTCATCAGTCGCAATACAGATCTAACGCTCTGGGCACGCGATGCTAATACGGTAGACGAGATCAACCGAACTCACCGCAACTCGCGCTATCTCAAGGATGCCCCGCTCAACACTAAACTGCGTGCCAGCCATGATTTAAATGCAACTGTGGCGCAAGCCGATGTCGTCGTGATGGCGGTGCCATCTAATAGCTTCCGCGATGTACTGTCAGAAATTACTCACGACATCAGACCTGATGTACCTGTGATAAGCCTCACCAAAGGTCTCGAACGTGGAACGCGTATGCGTATGACCGAGATTATTCGCGAGGTCTTACCCGGTCGTCCTGCCGGCGTGCTGACTGGACCCAACCTGGCGCGCGAAATTCTCGCGGGGCAAGCTGCCGCCAGCGTCTTGGCCGTGGACAATCAAGATTGCATCAGCTGGCTACAGCCACTGTTTAACATTGGCCTATTTCGGGTCTACACCAATCATGATGTCATTGGCTGTGAACTAGGCGGTGTTCTTAAAAACATCATCGCAATCGCAGTCGGCATGGGCGATGGCTTAGGCGCTGGAGACAATACCCGCGCGGCCTTGATCACCCGTGGCCTCGCTGAAATGACCCGCCTTGGTACCGCTTTGGGAGGTCGCCCTGAGACCTTCGCCGGGCTCGCCGGTATGGGCGACATGATCGCTACCTGCACTAGCCCTCAGAGTCGCAATCGGCATGTCGGTATTGAACTTGCCAAAGGTCACGCCATCGATGACATCATCGCAAGCATGCACATGGTTGCTGAAGGGGTGAAAAGCGCGCCGACAGTGATCGAGCTAGCGCACGAGAATGATGTTTTCATGCCCATTAGTGAAGATGTTTACAAGGTGATTATTGGTGAATCTAATGCCCATAGAGTGTATCGCGGACTACTGCGCAACAGTGCGGGGGCAGAGTCAGATCCTGCCTAGTCGGCAACGACTCAACTCGCAGGGGGGTTCTCTGTATGCCGTGCTCCCCGAAATGTGTCGCGCCATACATTACGCGGGGATATAGAAACCGTCTTTAAACTGACGTGGGAACTACGGTAGCCGGCCTAAATTAACTCACCATGTAAAGATATTTCGCGTAACAAGTCGTCAACATGCTACAGCCCTTAGTCCGACTATTATTCCAAAACAAGACGCTGACGTTAAACTACACTCTATTTTTTTAACCAAAGGACTTCTCATTATGCTGTGGTTTCGTTGCGCATTAGTCGCCATCGTTTGCCTTACCATCGCCGCTTGCACCACCAGCCCAACAGGGCGGAAACAATTTATGCTGATCTCACCTGAGGCGGCAATTGTCCAATCGGAAGCCGCCTACCTAGGCACCGTTGGTGAGTTCGATAACGACGATAAACTAGTGACCGATCCCCTCATTGTTGCGCGCGTCGCGCGCATTACTGGGCAGGTTGTCTCGGCGGCGGTGGTCGCGTATCCACGGAGCAGCGATTGGAAGTGGAGCGTTGCCATTATCGACGACCCAGAAACGGTCAATGCCTGGTGCATGGCGGGGGGCCGGATGGCGGTCTATACCGGCTTAATAGACAAGCTAAAACTGACAGATGATGAGTTTGCACAGATCATGGGGCATGAAATATCTCATGCGCTCGCAAATCACACCGCCGAACGAATGTCTCGCGCTATGGTGACATCTATGGGTGTACTGGCTATCGGTGTCACGTCGGAAAAGCCGGGTGCAGCGATGGCCACTGCCTCAGTGGCGGCCAAGTTGGCGCTCGAACTGCCCAACAGTCGAACGGCTGAATCAGAGGCGGATACACTCGGCATGCAGTTGGCGACACAGGCGGGATTTGACCCGGAGGCCGCCGTCACGCTCTGGCAGAAAATGGGCGACCTCAGCGAAGAACGACCACCCGATTTCTTAAGCACGCACCCCGCGCCAGATAACCGCCAGGCCTCGCTCAACCGGATGATTCCAGCGATGCGTGCGCTCAATCCAACACGCCAGAAAACTGCGATCTACGCTATCGATATCGTCAAACCTGAAGGCTGAAAATTGGCTTATCGCACGGTGTGTAAAAAGTGCAGGTGGTTCTCGTATTGGTTCAATATATCGCCTACTACCTGCTCTTCATTCCAGCCCATGATGTCGTAATCTTGCCCACCTTCCATTAAATGAACCTCAGCGCGATAAAACTTTTCGTCTTCGGTCATTTCATCAATCGACTTACCGGTCAATGAATCGTCGGGCATGGGTTGGCTGCGGCTGCGTACCTCGTATATAAAGTCAATTTCCTCACCGTGATAAACCTCTAAGCGCAAGGTTGCGTTGTCGGAGATGTGATTGCTGACTAACGTACGAAAGTCATGCTTATTAAGTTCCTCAGTAAAACTGCGCATCGCTTGAAAGACCACCTCCCGCTGAAACTTCTGCACCTCGGAGTCGCCTGGGAAGTCGAGTAAGTTACTCAGCCGATGTCGCCATAGGCCGGTCTCTGAAGCGCTCGGCGGATGTACGCTCACTGCCTGACGCTTGGCGCCATCGACTACCAGCGCACGCCAAAACCCCCATAGAGCGCCTAGGACGGCAAAAGAAAACGGCAGTGCGCTGGCGATAGTGGCAGTTTGCAGTGCAGCAAGGCCATCGGCCATCAGTAGCACCGAAGCGATCGCGCCAATGACTACAGCCCACAGTACTCTCTGGGCCGTCGGTGTATTGTCTTCCCCACCGGCACTCAACATATTGAGTACCATCGCGCCGCTATCGGCAGAGGTGACAAAGAAAATAACAATCATTAACAAACAGAGCACAGACAAGACTTCGGTACCCGGTAAGTAGTCCAGAAATCGAAATAACGCCACGGCTTGATTTTCCTGCACCGCGACACCTAACGCGTCAAAACTCTGATTGGCAATCAGGTCGATGGCACTGCCACCAAACACACTCATCCAAAGGACTATAAAAATAGTAGGTACAAAGGTGACCCCGAGTATGAACTCTCTAATTGTTCTGCCGCGCGATATACGGGCGATGAAAATACCGACAAAAGGCGTCCAACTAATCCACCATCCCCAGTAGAGGATCGTCCAGCCCCCAAGCCAATCAGTTGGGTTATACACATAAAGATTAAAGGTTTTAGGGATTACATCGGCAAGATACAGCCCAAAATTCTGCACCGCACCAGACAGTAATAACACCGTCGGTCCAGCTATCAACACCCCTAATAAAAGCGCTATAGCGAGGCCAATATTGATCTCAGATAGACGCTTAATACCTGCGTCGAGACCCATCACCACCGACACCCCTGCCAGTAGCATGGTGCCAATGATCAGCATGACCTGAATAGTCTCGTTGATCGGCACACCAAATAAATAGTTAAGCCCAGCGTTAATCTGCAAGACACCGTAGCCCAGGCTGGCGGAGAGGCCAAAAGTCGTGCAGACAATAGCAAACACGTCGACTGTGGCACCCAGGGGTCCGTAGATACGCTCGCCAATCAGGGGATAAAAGGCCGACCTCAAAGTCAGCGGCAAGCCATGGCGATACGAAAAATAGGCCAATATTAGGGCGACCGCGGCATACATTGCCCAGGCATGAAAACCCCAGTGAAAGAAGGTCAAGCGCATCGCTTCAGAAGCGGACTCGGTAGTACCGCCTTGGCCAAGCGGCGGTGATAAGTAATGCATCACCGGCTCGGCAATGCCAAAAAACATCAGACCAATACCCATACCCGCGGCGAACAGCATCGAAAACCACGACATGAATCCGTAATCCGGTTCGGAGTGGTCAGGGCCCAGCTTGATATCGCCGTAACGTGATAAAGCGAAGATCGCTACAACCACTAACACGATGCCCATTACCAAAACATAGAACCAACTGGCATTGGTGACAATGACAGCTTGGAGTTGCACTAACGCAACGCTGCTTTCTTCCGGGAAAAAACCAACAACAAATACCGCGGTCAACAAAAT
>CAWUXF010000017.1:0-74268 GCA_963926325.1 uncultured Luminiphilus sp.
GTCAACGCAAAGAGAACAGTCAATGGCGCCACTGCCGTCGTAGAAATTAGCTGTCCCACAGTCCAGGAAACAAACTCATAGCGTTGTCCCTCAATATTTTCTGGCGCAGAAGCTTGCGCTTGGGCGTATCAGTCGTGATAAGCACTTTGGCCAATGATGACCCGAGGTGGTAAAATGGCCAGTCGGTGCCAAACAACAAACGATTCTCATTGCTACGCTCAATCATGGCTTCCAGCATCGTCAAACTCTGACCATGAATACCTAACCACGCATTATCGTAGCGAGCGGCAAGCGCAATCATAGCCTCACTATCGCGCGCGCCCGCATGGCCGAGAATAAATTGAAGGTTTGGAAATTCGGCTAACGCCGCCTCGTAATGCCTAGGCATCGCATACCGATGCGTCAGTTCCGGCTCAATGCCCGCCCTGCCACCATGAAAAAAAACCACCAATCCTAGCTTCTGCGCTTCGGCATAAAGATCCATCAATGCCGGCTCATCGGGGTAGAATCGCTGCACGGTGGGATGCAGCTTAATGATGCGTCCGCCTCGCGCGGCCTCGAGACGCATTCGGCTAATGGCATCACCTGCCCGCGGGTGCACCGACAAACCCACATGCAAGCGCTGATGCTGCTGAGCCGCATTGACCGCGGTATGCCAATCGTCAGCCAGCTGATCACCGAAGGGAAGCCCCAGCTTAATCGGTAGTAACATGGCTTGCTGTACACGCATAGCGTCCATCTCGCGCAGCAAGTTAGGTATGGTTTGTGTTTGCGCAAACCGGCTTCCCCAAACGCCTTGGGCTGCGGTGCTCATAGTCAACGCGTCCAATCCTTGTTTAGAAAAATTTCCGTTAATGTATATATCCAAGTCAAGGGGGCAGCCTGGGTTTGTTGCATCGCAATCTAAGAGGTGCATTACCCGGGGTGTTGAAGCGAGTAGGTCAAGGTGGGGTCGAAAGAGCACCGACATACCCAAATGGCAGTGCACATCAATCGAATAAGGAACGCTGTCGTCGTTACAGCGGAGAAAGCCGTCAGTATCGAGTTCAAACCACGGCAACTGCGCCAAACCACGATAACCGGCGTAAACGTGGTGTCCATAAAGGCCTTGCCCCCGGGATTCTTGCTCAACCGCGCGTTGCTGTGTCAGCAGGGCTATGTCAGCCTCGGTGTATCTTTCAAGCGGCGGTGAATCACATCCGGCCAGCCCTAAGCCGGCTATCGCGGCGCCACCACTCAGCAGTAAAGCTCTGCGCTGGTAGTCAATATGATGGCGCGTAGACATACTTTGTTACCCTCTACCTTCGCGATAAATAGCGTCGATGTTAGCACGGTGTGTATTTCAACCGGGAGCTACTCAGCAGATAGAGTCAACTCACGCACTAATCGTTCTGGCTCATCTGCGCCACATGGAACAGGGCACCCCCACCTAGCCACGCTTGGCACCACCAACCAAAGCGCCACCAGAGGCAAGGTGAATTGAGAAGGTGAGACCGCGCAGCGGTCGAGAAGCTGGCCTGGGCCATGCACCGCATCAAGAGAGGGTGCCCTGTGGTAAATGCCCTCTTTTCGCAGGAAGCGAATCCACAACCTCAAATCAGCAAGGACGTCACTGAAAAACACGCGGTACGGACTGTTGCGTACTCTCGCTCAGGATTGACCAGATATGAATTGCGCGATCATCGCAGCCAACAACTTTTCAGGCCCATAGGCGGATATTTCGGGGATTTCTGCCGTTCAGCCAGCAAGAGCAGTGAGGCAATCTACGTCCAACAGGCCGTTTATTTGTCCTATACTTCTCAGCGGATTGAGTTTTGGCAGGGCGGCGATAGCCGCTTGCATGATCGCTTCCGTTACACCTTAAGTGGCGATGCTTGGTATGTTGAGCGATTACAGCCCCGACCTTGCAGACAGCCATGAGCTTGCAGACAGCCCCCGGCTTGCGACATCCCTGAGTTTCTAGACAAGACCACACTAATAGACAGCTCTGAATCTACCAAGACGGTTATTAGGGGCCTGAAGGTTTACCTTTGTAGACCATGAGATCCGGTCGCCGCGGTTGCGCCTCGAGCCAATGACTGGTCGCTGAAAGTGCAGCGTTTAAAGGGCTCTGCGTTCGAAATAGTGGGGCACCATAGGCAGCCCTAAAAGTTGTCGACGCATTAAGTCGAGCCCCGCAGCTGCCACCATCGTTTGGAACATTGCCCGACCAACCGGTATATGGAGGCAGCGTGTGTTGACCTCCAGCGCGGTACCCCAGGCAAGCCACACCGTGCCCACCGGTTTCTCTGCGGTGCCGCCAGTGGGCCCGGCGATACCCGACACGGCCACACCGATGTTTGCCTGAGTCCTTGCAAGTGCACCTGCTAGCATCTCACGAACCACTGGCTCGCTTACGGCGCCATGATTGTTAAGTGAGTCTTTACTTACGCCAAGAAGCTCGCTCTTTAAAGTATTCTCGTAGGCGACAATACTGCCATGGAAGCCCTGAGACGCGCCGGGCTCGCGGGTGATCATCGAGGCGATCAGTCCGCCGGTACAAGATTCTGCAGCCGTAGCAGTCTTATTTTGCGCCTTGAGTGCTGCAAGGAGCGCTGATGCTAGTGTGGTGTCACCCTCGCCTAAAATATGGTCACCAAATAATTTTTGAAGCTGGGAATAGCAGCTACGCTGTAAGTGCCGATGCGCATGCTCGCGAATGCTCAGTTTGATTTCGAGTTGCGGTGCGCCCGCACGAAACCCGAGTTCCACCGCTGCCGGCCAGTCGGGTATCTGTTCGTCGATTAATGCCTGTAGGGTCGACTCACCTATACCAAAGGTTTGTAGTCGTAAAATATTGCCGCTTTGTGCACCGACTTTAGCGGCGACGCGGCGATTGACCTCTGGGAGCATCGCGGTGAGTTCACTGGGCACGCCGGGGGTGGTAATAATCAGGCAGTCTTTGAAGGTCAGTGCAAAGCCGACCGCGCTGCCGATTGGATTGGCGACGATATCGGCGGTATGAGGCAGCCAGGCTTGCTTTAAGTTAGCGTGATTGGCGGTGATGCCGCGCTGACTACACCACTGCTCAACGTGTTGTCGTGCCTCGGGCAATTCTATTAATTCAACTCCTGCCACCTGCGCCACGAGGGCCGCGGTGAGATCATCGGATGTCGGTCCGAGGCCGCCATTGATGATTAATACATCTGCATGCTCGGCGGCGCTGGCAATAGCCTCGCAAATTAGTGTGGGATCATCGCCGACGGTTATTTTTCTTCGCACGCGAAGATTGAGTTTGGCAAAATCTTGGGCGATACGCGATGAGTTGCTGTCGAGCGTGTCACCGCTCATTAACTCATTGCCCGTCATCAGCAGTTCAATCGCGGGATTTTGATCGCGTATTTCAGACATAATGTTTTCCGTCTCTGAATAATTGTTTTTAAGGTGTATCGTTAAACTCTAGCGCAAGCATACCGCTGGAACGATAAACCCCATAGGATAAGCATTGAAATAAGGGAGGATTACATGAGTGCTGGAATTTCATTGCCGCGACGGATACATATTGGTGCGGGTGCGAGCGGGCAGCTATTAGCCACCTTGGCTGAGTTTGGTTTACATCGCCCCATGATTGTTACCGATGCCTTTATGGTGAGCTGTGGCTACCTCAAGCAAGTCGTTGCGCCGCTAGAAGCCGCCGGGATTCCTGTGGGATTGTTTGCGGACTGCGTGCCTGACCCAACTACCGATAGTATCGCCGCAGGCCTTGCTCTGCTCACCGCGTATCAGCCCGATGTAGTGGTTGGTTTGGGGGGTGGCAGCTCAATGGATACAGCTAAGGCGATGGCGGTGATGGCTGAGCGCTCAGGTCAACTGCGTGACTATAAGGCCCCGGTGCGTATGGACACGGGCTTGCCAATTATTGCTATCCCGACGACTGCAGGTACTGGCTCCGAGGCGACTGGTGTGGCGGTGGTCACCGACACCGAAAACGACGAAAAAATGCTGTGCCTCGGCATCGGACTGATGCCGCTCGCAGCGCTGGTGGACTACGAACTGACGTTGAGTATGCCGCTGCGTTTAACCGCCGATACCGGCCTTGATACGCTGTGTCATGCGCTTGAGGCTTTTGTCAGTCAAAAGGCCAATCCATTCACCGATGCATTGGCTTGCGATGTGATTGCCGCCGTCCCCAAGTGGCTGCCCATTGCCTGCGCCGACCCTGGTAATGCAGAGGCGCGAGAGGCGATGATGATGGCTGCGCTTAAAGGCGGCATGGCTTTTTCTAATGCCTCGGTCACCTTAATCCATGGCATGTCGCGGCCGATAGGTGCGCACTTTCATGTGCCCCACGGCATGAGCAACGCCATGTTATTACCCATTGTCACGGCTTGGTCACTCCCCGGTGCGCCCGAGCGTTATGCGCAGGCGAGCCGCTTGATGGGTTTTGCTAGTGATAGCGACAGTGAAGATCGCGCACTCGAATTACTAGTGACCGGACTAACCCAGCTCTGTACTGATTTAGCCGTGCCGACACCTCGAGCATTCGGCATTAGTGAGGCGGATTGGTTTGGTATCGTCGATACTATGGCCGCGCAAGCCATTGCGTCAGGCTCGCCGGCGAATAATCCACGCGTACCTGATCACCCACAAATAATGGCGCTTTATAAGCAGGTTTGGCAGACAGAGGTAGTCTAGCTGGGCCACTGAGCGTTACAATTACGCGGCTTAGAATTGCCTGTTAATCCAAATTAATCAGTAGGAGATAGTCTGTGCATCGCGTGGTATTCAACCAAAAAGGCGGCGTTGGAAAAACATCGATAACCTGTAATTTAGCGGCGATTGGTGCGGCGCAGGGACTGCGAACCTTAGTTTTGGATCTCGATGTGCAGGGTAATTCAACCCATTACTTGGTGGGTGAAATCGACGCTGAGGCCTATCCCGCCGAGGCGCAGGGGGTTTCGGGGTTGTTCAAACAAACAGTCGGATCTAAAAAAATGCAAAAGAATCCCGACTCTTTTGTCTGGGAAACCGCATACGAAAATCTCTATTTAATGCCCTCGAGCCCATATCTCGCACAAATTGAGAAGGATCTAGAGGCGCGTTATAAAATTTATAAGCTACGCGATGCGCTGGCCAAGCTCGATCAGGAATACGATCGTATTTATATCGACACACCGCCTAACTTCAATTTTTACTCCAAGTCAGCACTGATTGCCGCCGATACGGTGTTAGTCCCCTTTGATTGCGACTCCTTCGCTCGTCAGAGTTTGTACGAGTTAATGAACAATATCGAAGAGCTACAGGAAGACCACAATCCAGATCTAGAAGTTGAAGGCATTGTGATCAACCAATTTAATGCGCAGGCGCGTCTCCCGATTACGCTGGTTAATGAACTCAAGGCGGAGGGCTTCCCCGTGTTGGACACCTATTTGACCAGCTCGGTCAAAATGCGTGAATCACACTATGAAATGAAGCCTTTGATCTATTTGGCACCCAGCCATAAGCTGACTCAGACCTATATTGACCTGCACGCGCAGCTTGAGAAAAACGTGCGCAGGCGTCAGCGCGCCGCAAAGCGTCAGTAACTGCCTTAAGGAAAGCGATGGCGCGGGGAGTTTAGCGCGTCACGGCGGGTTTGATGGCGCTGCATATTGATCACCGAGCAAGACTTACGCATTTAGATCATAAAGAAATAAAAAAAGATTCTTTTAAAACCTTTTGCTTTGCGTGTACCGTATTGTCTTCGGATGAGTTTGATACCAAAAGGGACGCTTGCTGTGACGCGCACTGAAAAGAATTTCGGCAACCTAATGCCACAGGTGGATATCGCCGCGGTCAATCGACAGCTGCGCCAGGCGTCGCCTGATGAGATTATCCGCTGGGCGCTGGGGCTCAATTTATCCGCCATGGTGACGACCAGCATGGGCATCAATGCTGCAGCGACTTTACACGCGGTGGTCACGCAGGCGCCCAATACACCGGTGGTTTGGATTGACTCCGGCTTCAATCTCAAAGACACCTATGTGAACGCAGATCTCATTGAAGCGCGTCTGGGGCTTAATCTACACACCTATAGTCCGTCGATAACCGCGGAGCGATTGATCGCCAGGCTTGGCGGCATTCCACAGTTAACCGATACTCAGCATCAATGGTTTACAGAGCAGGTTAAGTTGGCACCGTTTCGTCGCGCCCTGACAGAGCTCCAACCTGCATTGTGGTTTACTGGCATCAGGCAAGGTGAAACAGCACATCGCCGACAGTTAGATATTGTTTCAGAGGATGCCCGCGGGTTACTTAAAATAGCCCCCTTCTTTTATGCAACTGTCGAGGATGTTGACGCCTATATGCGCGAACACAACCTACCCAGCTGCCGCCGATACTTTGATCCGACCAAAGGCGAAACGGGCCGCGAATGCGGTCTGCATACGGCAGCTTAGTGATTATCAAAGCGACGCTTTCGGTGCCGCCGCCGGGTGACCATCATTGTGGTATTGACGGTTATATCTAGCGACTCTGTGTGCCGACTGTTCCAGCCGTCAAAACATCGCTAACGACTGCGTCGAATAACGCGGCTGAGCTACAAAGCCTAGAGACTGTAGGCGCACGAGATTTAAAACTCAGCGTGACCGGGTGTGCGTGGGAAGGGAATGACGTCTCGGACGTTTTCCATGCCCGTTACATAGGCCAGCAAACGCTCAAAACCTAAGCCAAAGCCCGCGTGTGGCACTGTGCCATAGCGACGTAAGTCTCGGTACCACCAGAGATCTTCTTTGAGCTGGTCATCCATCCGCGCGTCCAAAACATCGAGCCGTTCCTCGCGCTGGCTGCCGCCAATGATTTCTCCGATCCCGGGTGCCAGTATGTCCATGGCCGCAACGGTGCGCCCGTCATCATTAAGGCGCATATAAAAAGCTTTGATCTCTTTGGGATAGTCGGTGACTACAATTGGCCGGCCAACATGCTGCTCGGCTAGGTAGCGCTCGTGCTCTGAGGCCATATCGATACCCCAGCTCACTGGATGTTCAAACTGCTCTCCACATTTCTCGAGAATACCGATGGCCTCAGAATAGGTCATACGCTCGAAGCTGTGATCAACAATGCCTTGGAGTCGCGTCAGCACGGTGTTGTCAATTCGCTGCTGGAAAAATGCCATATCGTCGCCACACTGATTCAGTACGGCGGAAATGACATGTTTGAGTAGCGCCTCGGCCAGTGCCGCGTCGTCATCTAATGTTGCAAAAGCGATTTCCGGCTCGACCATCCAAAACTCAGCTAGATGACGCGACGTATGGGAGTTTTCCGCTCTGAAGGTAGGGCCAAAGGTATAGACCTTGCTCATTGACAGGCAGTGGGACTCCACCGCGAGTTGTCCCGATACCGTGAGAAAGGCGTCGCTGCCAAAAAAGTCTTGTTCGGTGTCAACTCGACCATCGCTGCGCAGTGGCAGGTTATTCAAGTCTAGATGGCTGACGCGAAACAGCTCGCCTGCGCCCTCGCAGTCTGAGGCGGTAATAATGGGCGTATTCACCCAATAAAAACCTTCGCTATTGAAAAACTCGTGAATGGCGCGAGCCATCACATGTCGTACACGGGTAATGGCGCCGAAGGTGTTTGTGCGTGTGCGTAAATGGGCCTGGGTGCGCAAATACTCAAATGTGTGTCGTTTTTTAGCAATGGGGTACGCCTCGGGGTCATCTACACCACCGACGACAATCACGGCACTCGCTTGAATTTCTACCGACTGACCCTGGCCCTGCGAGGCGACCAGATCGCCGGTGATCTCTACCGCACAGCCCGTGGACAGCGCTAAAATCTCGGTCTCGTAATTATCTAGCGTATTCGGAATCACTGCCTGAATGGGATCAAAGCAGGTGCCATCATGCACTGCCAGAAATGAAATTCCCGCCTTCGAATCGCGCTTGCTGCGCAGCCAACCTTTAACGGTGACCTGTTGTCCGACCAGGCTCGTGTCGGTCAAAGTGGTTTTGATAGGCAGCCATTGGCTCATAATAAAAATCCTTTGTTGGGCGATCCAGCGCTGAAAAGGCCAAAATTTAGCACGCTATTGTAATCGCTCTTAACGGTTATCTGATAGGTCTGATGATGGGGATCCTGCCAGTATTGGCGGTCTGGGCGTAGAATGGCTACCGTGCAGATCGGCGTTCGGTTTGGCGGCCCCGAGCTGCGCATAAATGGGCAAAACGCCGGCCCATACAGGCCAATCAATATCGGCGCTGTTATCTTCCGCATCGCCGCGACTCACTTTGCACGACAGCTCGTCAAGGGTAATGTAACTGACCCCTGTCGCTTGCAATTCGGCGTCGGTGACAGGACGCAGCGTCGGCCAGCGCTCTGGTGAAAATTTGTCCATCATGCGCTCTAGTATGACTATTTTCTCGGCGGCATCAGTGACAGGCACCGCAGCGCCAAATGCCATTACCGAGAGATAGTTAACCGAATGGTTGAATGCTGAGCGGGCCAGCACTAAGCCATCGAGCTGGGTAATCGTGATACAAACTTCACTGCGATGATTTGGGGCGACATTGGCACCGAGCCGATGTGAATGCCAGTAGAGTCTATTCTCAATGCGCCAATGACAGGTGGGAATAACGACAGGATTACCATCGGCAATAAAGCCGACATGGCAGATGAGGTTTTGATCAATAATCTCATGGATCAGCTGTTGATCGTCGACCGCTTGGTTAGCGCCGCGACGGAGCCGTGTTCTGCTGACTTTATCCGCGGTCATTAGCTGTCTCCTAGAGGGGCTATTAGCGAGCGTTGATCACGCGGGATAACAGACGAGCAAAAAGCCAAGCGCAAGGAAGCTACACTAATCTGCTTTTGGCGGTTTTAACCCACAATCAGGCGCCAACGTAAAGCGTGCAACGAAACCTTCGCGCTCAGGCGCCTCGACAAAGTCCACTTCCACTGCCTGGTCTAGCTGGAAACGACGTGTGGTACTGGTCAGGCTGGCGGTCCATTTGTCGAAGCTGAATTTCTCGGGATCTTTGCGCACGTCCACCAGACCTTCTAAACCATTATCGGCTAGCCGCACATTAAAGCCTGAGCTAGTAATGTGACATACCGTGCCGCTAAAACGCGTTTTTCCTGCTTGAACAACCTTGCTGAGATAGTTTGCGGCGAGCCAGCGCTCGGCGGCGAATGACGCTTCACGACTTTTACTTATCGCTTGAGCTGCGCTTCGCAGGTGGGCGTCGCTGGCCTGGTCTGCCGGTTGTTGGCTCAATACCGCCTTGATTTGTAAATGCACTAAGAAATCTACGGCTTTACGCAGTGGCGATGTAAAGTTGGTGTAGGCCTGTAAGACCATACCCATATGCTCTGATGGTGTGGTGCTAAGTTCGGCTCGCGTCAGCAACCGATTGACCATGCCGCGCAGCGGTAGCGTATTCTCTGCGCTGGCCAAGCCAGCCAAGACCTGACGGTAGCCTGCGAGGGTTTCAAATGGCGCGTCAGCTAAATCTGGTCGGTGTCGGCTGAGAAACTCTTTCGTCTCGGCAATGCGGTCTTTACGAAATCCACCGTGTATTACGAATGGGCCGCTGGCATCTGCCATGGCCAAAAAGTGAGCGGCGCAGCGATTAGCGGCGACCATGCACTCTTCAACTAAATGCTGTGAAGCCATCTTCTCAAATGTCTCAATGGATTCGATTTGACGTTGTTCATTGAGAAGCCAGCGGTACTCGCGACGCTCCTCCATCACTAATTCGTTAGTCTCACGACGACGACGGAGCGCGCGATAGGCTTGCACCAGCGCTTCGAGCGGTGTGGAGAACGCGATTAACTCGTCATTGTGTCCGGTGACGTAACGATCCACGGCCGCATAAGAAAGTTTGGCGCGAGAGCGAATGGTCGCTTTGATAAATTCATAGCTGCCGACTTCGCCGTCATCGCTGACGTTGATTTTACAGACCAGTGCGGGACGTAACTGATCCTCGGCGAGCGCACAAAAATCGCGACTGACCTCCTCGGGTAGCATAGCGATCATGTCACCATGAAAGTATACCGAGCTGCCTCGAGCGGTGAGGTCTTCGCGAATATCTTTTAGGTTGCCCAGATAACTGGTTGGGTCAGCTACCGCAACATAAAGTACCCAGCCGTCGGCGGTCACCTCGGCATAAAGGGCGTCATCGATGTCTTGCGTTCGCACAGCATCGATCGATATGAAAGCTAAATGGGTCAGGTCGGTGCGGTCAATGTCTTCGAGCGGCGTCTGCTTTGTTGCGTGCTCAACAAGGCGCGCAATCGCTTTTTCTGGCCATGCCCAAGCCAGCCCCGCTCGCGCAGCGCAATAGCGATTTTCGAGCCCCGCTGTCCCGGCTGCGCCAATTAGCTGCAGTACCTTGGCCGAAGGCTTGCCATCTTGAATTGGGTGCCTGAGTACTGCGCACTCGACGCGATCGCCCGGTTTTGCACCGTTGCGTGCGTGTGGCGGAATAAATAACCAGCGACTGATGTTGGGCATGTCGGGCTCGACGAACACTGCCTTGCCCTTGTTGACGATTTTTCCAACAAAACGATCGAGCGGGCTATTGATGAGCCGTTCGACGTCGGCGACTGTCCGGCCTTCGGTTTCTTTGTTGGGCTTTGCTTTGCTGTTTTTGGCTGCGCCGGCGGGGCGAATGCAAATAGCAATACGATCGCCAGGTAAAACTTTAAGCATTTCGTCAGGCGGCAGAAATATTTCGCGGCCGTCGTCCACGACAGCGAAGCCGTAGCGATTTTGGGTACCTTTAACGGTGGCTTCAGTGTGCTCTTTCTGCGCCTCAAGCTCGTCTTTGAGGCCCTTGAGTTGGGCCAGTGCGTCGGTGTTCAGCATGGCCGCTGGAAGCTCCTAACTACCTAGATTAAATAACGCGCGCGACACTAGTTAATGACTAGCGCGACAAGCAAGTGCCCCACTGTAGCGAAATTTGGCGGCGCTGTCAGGCGAAAAAGCAGAACTTTACGTTTTTTCGCTATGTCGTTGACAGCTTAGAAACTCGGGTCTTTACTGTGGCTTATTCCGAAAATTTTTGAGTATGAGGGTCAAACATTTGCCGACATCCCTTAGCCGGCGGCGCATTGAGCAGGTAATTAGCGCCAAATCCCCGATAGCGCGCTGCGGCTACGCTGTTAATGGCGGTGCAACGAGCTTATTTCAGGCGGTCTGTTTGGCTAATATCGATACGCTTAACTCTTTATTTTTACTTTCTCGAGGATCCATTTATGGAACCCAGTACTGATCTATCCGTTGACAATCCAGGCGCGCTTTTCGTCGAACAAAAGACCTATGTACTCGATACCAATGTGCTATTACACGATCCAACGGCTGTTGTGGCTTTTGCAGAGCATCATGTGGTTATTCCGATGACTGTGCTCGAGGAGCTTGATCACATCAAAGATCGGGCCGAGAAGACCGTTAGCCGAGAGGCCCGCATCGCCATTCAACTAATTGACAAAATAGTCGGCGGTGCTGCGCCGCAACAGATTCAGGCGGGGGTGGAAATTCCCGGCTCGAACGTGCGCGGTCCTTTGGGAACATTGTCGATTTATCCCGATCAACTCATTAAAGAAGACGGCAATGTGCCGTTTTTAAGCACCAATCAAGATCATGCCAATGATAACCGCATCATCAACGTTGCACTGCAACTGCAAGCGGACGCACCTGCAAGCTTTATTTGTTTGATCACTAAAGACATTAATATGCGCATCAAGGCTAAAGGGTCAGGCCTGACACATGTAGAAGATTATCGACACGATTGTGTCCTGGACGATATCGACCTATTGGCGACTGGTTATACCCATATCAATGGCGATTTTTGGTCGACTGTGGAGGATGTCGATACACTGCGTGAGGGCGCGATTACCCTTCATCGCGTTCCCCGCGCGGCATTACCAAACGCTTATCCGAATGAATTTTTGCACGACGACCATGATTTTCTCGCTTATGTCTTTAGTGTTGATGATGAGTACATCTACTTGCAGGTCGACAGCTATGACAACTTGATGAATCAGCGTTTTTGGGGCTTGGCGCCGCGTAATCTAGAGCAGGCGATGGCGATGAAGCTGTTGGATGATGATGAGGTTGATATGACGGTGATGACCGGGCCCGCCGGTTCAGGCAAGACGCTGCTGGCCTTGGCTTATGGGTTGCATGCTATTTTAGAATTGAAAAAATACAGTAAATTAATTGTCGCTCGATCTACACCGCCTATGGCAGAAGATATTGGTTTTTTGCCCGGCACCGAAGAGGAGAAAATGGCGCCATGGCTGGCCGCTTTTGAAGACAATCTAGAGATTTTACACGGCGCTGATGAGAGCCCCCTGGGCAGTATCGAGTACGGCAAAGAGCGCGCTAACATTCAGTTTAAGTCGCTCAATTTCATGCGTGGACGTTCTTTTAATAATGCCTATATTGTGATTGACGAGGCGCAGGGTTTGACCCAGTTTCAGCTGAAGTCGATCATCAGTCGTGTGGGTGCTGATTCAAAAATAGTTGTGCTTGGCAATCTTGCGCAAATCGACAATAAATACATTTCGCCACTGACCTCAGGACTGACTTACTTGGTAGAAAAGACCAAGCTTTATCCGCACGCGGGGATCATGTTTATCGCCGGGATCGTGCGTTCGCGGTTGGCGAAATTTGCCGAAGAGAACTTGTGAATAGGGTGATGGCTCAGTCCGCTAGCGACGCTAATACTTGCACTTCATCACCCGCTGCAGCGTGCCACTGTAGGTCGCCGCGCTCACTGAGTAGCACTACCGTTGAGCCGAGGAAAAAGCGGCCAAGCTCGTCTCCCGCCGCTAATATTGGCTGTTCGCCAGGTGCGAAGTAATGCGTTTGTATGTCGCCGGGCTCAGGTGTCTCAACACCATTCCAGACGGTGGCAATGCCCGCCACGATAATTGCGCCGACTAAAACGACCGCGAGCTCGCCATCGGCAGTATCAAACAGGCATACGAGGCGTTCATTGCGCGCATATAGGCCGTTAATGCCATTGGCGGTGGTGGTATTAACAGCAAACAATTGGCCGGGTACGTAGCGCGTCATCTTGAGGGTGCCAGTAATGGGCATATGAACCCGATGGTAGTCCTTAGGCGACAGATACACGGTGGCAAAAGCGCCTTGATCAAAGCGTGCTGCTTCTTTGGCTGTGCCTGCGAGCAGTGCTTGGCTGGTGTAGGTCCGTCCTTTCGCTTGCAGAAGTTGACCGTCGTCAATACGACCGCATTGGCTGAGCACACCATCCGCTGGTTGCAGATAAAGTGATACCCCTTGGGGGCGGGCGCCCACTTTAAGTGCGCGCGTAAAAAACGCGTTAAAGCTAGGGTAGTCGCGCCCGTCACTGTATTCTGCGTCGTCTAGGCTGATGCCATAGCTGCGCATAAAAGCACGGATCAATGCATTTTTTAACCAGATGGGGTGCTCGAGGGCCGCGAGCCTGCCAACGAGCCGTGATAGGCGGTGCTGCGGGAGCAATGCCTGAAGCGCTATAAAAAGTTTTTCCATGTGGCTACTATAACCTTCAGTCAAGGGGAGTTCGGGGAGTTTACGTTATGTGTATTGCTGATGCTCTCAAGATATCCTTATCTATCCGTGTTGTCTGTGCGCTGAGTTTATCGGCTTCGCCGCTTAATTTCGCGCTGGCTGCCAGCACTGCATCAAATACGACAAACAGTGCGGCGGCGGAATTAGAGACCGAGACAGTGGCGCGCAGCTATGAAGCGGGTACCAGCTGGGTCGATTCGGGGCATGGTTTCATGACCCAGCGCGCCAATGAACTCACCAGCTGGGTCGATCACTTTTTTGGCGATGCAGAAGTTGACGTCGAACACGCTGAATCGCGTTTGCGTATTGGCTTTGCTGAAGTCTTAGACGAACGACTCGATAACGACTTTCAGGTGCGCGTCGGTGGCAAGGTGAATTTGCCAAACTTATCTAAACGCCTTGCTTTGGTATTTCGGGGGGATGACCCTGAAGATCAGATCAATGAAGAGGATGATCGCTCTCAAAGCCCCGTCGCATTGCAGTACCAGCTCGGTGGTAATCTCGCTGGCAAGCATCGCTTTGATCTCACTATGGGTGCCAATTCAGCAGGCCCCAAGCCGGGTATAAAGTATCGTTATGGCGCAAACCTTTCTGATCAGAATAGCCTGCGCTTTGTACAGCGTGTACAGTATGATTTTGACGACGGCACTTATTCGACCAGTCGATTATTTCTAGATCATCGATTATCTGAAGATCAGTTTGTCCGCAGTAGTACACGCATACAGTATGGGGAAGAAACAGAAGGTGTCGAATGGAGCTCGTCGATCGCATATATCGCACGCTGGTCCGGTGGACTGGATCAGCATCAACGCGCTATCTCTACCTATGTTGAAGTCAGCGGTCGCACCGAGCCCTGGGATTATGTCTCGAACTACCGAGTGGGATTTCGTTTGCGCCGGCAGGCCTATCGAGAATATTTACTATTCGAGCTAGAGCCGAGCTACAACTGGCGTATTGATGAACCGGGGTTTGATCGCGAAGGGGCTTGGAAAATCCGACTGAAAGTCGAATTCATGCTGTTTGAAAGCCTGCGGCGCGATCGACGTTAATGGCCTATTTCGAAGGGACCATGACTACGGCTACGGCTATGACTCGGCCATGGCGACAATTTGGCGGTAGCTCTCGAAGCGTTGCTGACTAATGGCGCCTTGCTCTAGGGCATTTAAAATAGCGCAATCGGTCTCGTGGTCATGCTGGCAATCGCGAAATTTGCAGCTGCCAAGAAAGGGCAGAAACTCTTTGAATCCAAAGGCAATGTGCGCGGCGGGTAAATGATGCAGATGGAATTCGCGGATGCCGGGTGAGTCAATCAGTTGTCCGCCAGCGGGAAGGTGATAGAGCTCGGCAGCAGTGGTTGTGTGTTTACCCTTATCTATCGCCTCCGACAGCGCGCCTATACGGATATCAATGTCTGGCAGTAGTCGCTGTACTAACGAAGATTTGCCCACCCCCGACTGGCCTACTAGCACCAGCGTCTTGCCGCGAATGACCGGTGTGAGTGCGTCTGCATGGGGGTCATTGATGCCAGTATGTACCGTGGGATAGCCCAGCGTTTCATAGCTCGCTAGCAGTGTGTTGAGTGGGTCGTTGTCACTGAGCAAATCGGCTTTGTTAAGCACTAATGCTGCGTCAATACCCTCGCTTTCAGCAGCGACTAAATAGCGGTCAATCAAGTTGGCATGGGCTTCGGGCTTAGGTGCAATGACGATAAGCATTAAATCGATATTGGCGGCAACGGGTCGCAAATTCCCTCGGGGATCCGGTCTGCTCAGTACCGACTGGCGATCGCGACGGGCCAGAACGACACCGGCACCATCGCTCTCGGTCCACACCACTTTGTCGCCGGCAACAAGGCTGTCTGTGTTGGCGCGTAAATGGCATTGCTGTCGCTGACCGGCATCATCTTCGATCAGCGCCCGTTTTCCGTAGCGTGCAATCACCAGCCCGGCTTGTTCGGCACCAATCGACTCGTTATCTGAGGCGGCGACGGTGCGTTCACGGCTGGCACGAATGCGACGTTGTTGCTGTTGGCTAAGGCGGCGTTTTGTCATACCCGCAGTGTAATGCTAACGCAGCATCAATGGTGGGTTAGAATAACGATATATTTGGAGGAGCGTAGCTATGATCAATGATAACCATCTTATCTGGATTGATCTTGAAATGACGGGACTGATCCCCGAGACAGACAGGGTAATAGAGATCGCTACTATTATCACCGACAGTGATCTCAACGAATTAGCGCAGGGGCCGGTTATTGCTATTCATCAGTCCGAGGGAGCACTTGCGGCGATGGATGAATGGAACACGCGGACCCATACGGGATCGGGTCTGGTGGATCGTGTCAGAGCAAGCACCTATGATGAAGCCACGGCGATCGCTGAAACAGTCGATTTTCTTGCGCAGTGGGTGCCTGCGGGTAAATCGCCAATGTGTGGCAACTCTATCTGCCAAGATCGCCGTTTTATGGCACGCCATATGCCGGCCTTGGAACAATATTTTCATTACCGCAACCTTGATGTGAGTTCACTGAAGATCTTAGCCAGTCGCTGGCGGCCTGATTTGCAAGGCGCACCTAAGCGGGCTATGCACCAAGCGCTTGACGATATTCGTGAGTCGGTTGAAGAGTTGCGCTACTATCGCGAGCATTTTTTGCGCTTGTCCTAGCCGCTTTTTCAGCTCAGTGATGTTGCGCTAGTGCCCATGTGACGTGTTCCCGTACTAAGGGTGATTCGTCGTCTTCTCGGCTTTTTAAAGCCGCAACAATCGCAGGTGCAGTTTTAGCATTGCCCAAGGCAATGGCGATATTGCGCAGCCAGCGCTCGTAGCCAATGCGCTTGATGGGTGACCCCAGTGTGCGCTCGGTAAAGTCCGCTGCACTCCAGTTGAAAAGGTCTACCAAATGCACATCATCCAAATCGTGGCGCGGGCTAAAGTCGGCTTCGTCGGTGGGTTTGGCAAATTTATTCCAGGGGCAAACCAACTGGCAATCATCGCAACCAAAAATCCGATTACCCATAAGTGGGCGCAGCTCGGGGTCGATACTGCCGGCGTGCTCAATGGTGAGATAAGAAATACAGCGGCGCGCATCCAACACATAGGGGCCGACAAAGGCATTGGTCGGGCAAGCACTTAGGCAGGCAGTACAGCTGCCACAGTGTTTGTCAGTCTTGGGTGGGTCGGCCGGAAACGGAATATCGGTGTAAATTTCACCCAAGAAAAAATAAGAGCCCGCCTTGTCGTTAATAAGCATGGCATTTTTTGCAATCCAACCTAAGCCAGCCCGTTCGGCAATGCCGCGTTCGAGTACTGGCGCGCTGTCGACGAAAGCGCGGTATTTCCCACCTGCCAGCTCCGTTTCAATGCGTTTAGCCAGTTTTGCCAGCCGGTTACGAATCAGCTTGTGATAGTCACGACCCAATGCATAGCGCGAAATGTAGGCGTGCTCATCGCTGGCCAACACGTCGAGGGGGTCGCGTCCCAAGGGCTGATAATCCATCCGTAAAGACAGCACTGTACTCGTACCGGGCACGAGCTCATTGGGGCGGCTGCGGGCGGTGCCGTGGCGGGCCATATAATCCATACTGCCGTGATAACCGGCATCCAACCATTTCTGTAAATAGGCCTCGTGCTCATGGAGCTCGATGCCGGTAATGCCAAGCTGCTGAAAGCCCAGAGCTTTGGCCCAGTTGCGTATTGTGTCGATTAATTCAATTGACGGCTGTCCGCCACTCATACGCGCGTTCAGGCGATCTTGCAGCACAGCATCGCTGCTGTTAGAGGTGTCTGGCTTGGTTTCATTTGGGTTCGACATAAAGGTATTGTGACAGAAACGAGGGCATCCCAAGTAGATGCCTCACAGGTTACACTTGCCCAATGACATTACCCAGCCAACAAGCCATCACGCTGCCGCTCGCGGATGAATCTGCCACTATCCGTTTAGGCGGCGCTATTGCGCATCTGCTGCCTCGCCCGGTGGTGATTTACTTAGAGGGTGATTTGGGCGCGGGTAAGACGACGTTAAGTCGCGGCATGCTCCATGGTCTGGGTCATAAAGGGGCAGTCAAAAGTCCCACCTACACCATAGTAGAGCCCTATCAACTTGCGTCGGGCCCGTTATTTCACTTTGATCTTTACCGTTTGAATGACCCGAGCGAACTCGACTTTTTGGGCTTGGCTGATTATCTGCAAGTGCAAGCTATAGTCTTATTTGAATGGCCGAGTCGAGGCGCGGGGCGTCTGCCCGCAGCTGATCTAATCATTGACCTGGTTGACGATGGCGATAGCGGTCGTTTTGCCACATTGACCGCCCATTCACTGCCAGCGATTTCGCTGCTCGAGCAGTTGCGGCTATGATCTGGGCGACGCAACATAGGCGCTGGCCTGCTTTGTTGCCGTTGAACTGTGGCTTAGCCTGGTGTGCGCCAGCGTTTAAAATGGAGAGCGATATTCAATACAACGGTAGTTGCTTGGCATTCAGACGGCAGACAAATTGGGGCTGGCACGGCGGCGTTCGCCCGGCGCTGTTAGTCTTATTTAGTCTTCTTTGGTCGGCGCCCTTGTGGGCCGCTGAAGTCTTAGACGTGCGTTTGTGGCGCGCGCCTGACCATACCCGTGTAGTACTCGACCTCACCGATGCAGTCTCGCACTCGCTGCTAACGCTCGATAATCCACGTCGACTGGTGATGGATATTCCCGGCGCACAATTCAAAAGTGCACTTAATGACTTGCCGGTCACAGGCACGCCGATCGAGCGAGTTCGGTCTGGGGTTCGACAGGGTAGCGACTTGCGTTTTGTGTTCGATTTAAGTGCCCCAGTCAGACCTAAAAGTTTTGTATTAATGCCTAATGCGCAAAACGGGCACCGACTGGTTCTTGATCTATTTGATGAGGATCAAGACGTTGCTGCGCCCAGCCAAGTCAAAACCGTGAAGAGCGTCGAGCAGTTGTCGGATAAGCGCGACATTATTGTTGCCATCGATGCGGGACACGGCGGCGAAGATCCCGGGGCCTCGGGTCCAAAACGGCAACGTGAAAAGGATGTCGTGCTAGCGATAGCGCGCAAGCTCGATGCGCGTTTAAAAAAGACGCCCGGGTTTAGGCCAGTCATGATCCGCAGTGGTGACTATTACGTCAGCTTGAGTGGTAGACGGGATCTGGCGCGCAAGCATCAGGCTGACTTCTTTGTCTCGATTCATGCAGATGCCTTTGACAAACCCTCGGCGAGCGGCGCATCTGTTTATGCGCTCAGCACCAGAGGTGCCACATCAACGGCGGCGAAATATTTGGCGGATCGCGAAAATTCAGCGGATCTAGTCGGCGGTGTACGTTTATCTGATAAAGACGATGTATTGGCCAGCGTGCTCACCGATCTGTCGATGACAGCTACTTTAGACACCAGTTTGAACTTGGGTGCCGGTGTGGTGACGGAAATGGGTAAAATCGCCAAGCTACATAAGCGCCAGGTAGAGCAGGCAGGATTTGCGGTGCTCAAATCGCCAGATATCCCCTCGATTCTGGTAGAGACCGGCTTTATTTCTAACCCAGGTGAGGCGAAAAAACTGACTGACAGCGGTTATCAGGACAAAATGGCTGGCGCCATTCAGGTGGGTGTCGAGCGTTGGTTTCAAAGCCATCCACCGGCGGGCACGCTGTTAGCCTGGCAACGTAGCCAGCGCAACCGGTCGAGTCAGCCCTATGTCATCGCTCGCGGCGACACTTTGTCGGCGATTGCACAGCGATTTAGCGTCAGTGTTGATGCGTTGAAGTCGAGCAATGGCCTAACTTCCAATAGCATTCGCGTCGGTCAGGCGCTAGTGATCCCCAGTAGCTGAGTGAAATATGTCTGATTCAATTGCGCGTATTCGCAGCCTCGATGCCCGGCTAGCTAACCAAATAGCCGCCGGTGAGGTCGTTGAACGCCCCTCTTCGGTGGTCAAAGAGGCGCTTGAAAATAGTTTGGATTCAGGTGCCGACCGCATCGAGGTCGATATCGAAGCGGGTGGCAGCAAGCTAATCCGTATTCGCGATAATGGGCTGGGTATTAATGCTGACGATTTACCCCTGGCGCTAGCGCGGCATGCGACATCAAAAATTGTCACCATTGATGATTTAGAGTCGGTGGGTACGCTCGGGTTTAGAGGTGAGGCATTGGCATCGATCGCTTCGGTGTCGCGCTTGAGCTTGACATCCAATGCCAGCGACCAACCAAATGCTGGTCTCTGCGCGGCCTCTGAGGGGCGCGATATGGCAGTCAGTTTGAAACCCGCGCCGCACCCCCGCGGTACTTCTTTAGAGGTGCGGGATCTGTTTTACAACACGCCTGCACGGCGCAAGTTCTTGCGCACAGAAAAAACTGAGTTTGGGCATATTGAGGAAGTGATCAAGCGCCAGGCGCTATCTCGCCCCGATGTCGGCGTGACCTTGCGACATAATGGCAAATTGGTGAGGAACTTGATGCCCGCCGCAGATCAAGCTGGCCGTGAGCGCAGAGTGGTTGGCGTCTGCGGCCCTGCTTTTATGCAGCAGTGCGTGCCAATTCATCGTGAAGCCGCTGATCTGACCCTGTCGGGCTGGGTTGGTCTGCCAACATTTTCACGCAGTCAGGCAGATCTACAGTACTTTTTTGTCAACGGCAGGGTTATTCGCGATAAGTTAATCGCACACGCTATTAAGCAGGCGTATCGCGATGTGCTGTACCACGGTCGGCATCCTGCCTATGTGCTGTTTTTGACCCTTGACCCGGCGCGAGTCGACGTCAACGTGCATCCAACGAAACATGAAGTTCGTTTTCGCGATGGGCGCGAAATACACAGTTTTATTTTCAGCACGCTGAATCGGGCTTTGGCAGATATCCGGCCGGGAGAAGACACCCCCTCAATTACGCCGGATATTGCAGCCGCGCTAGGTCGAGAGCCAGCGCCAATGCCGAGTCAGGGCTTTATTGGCTTTGGCGGACCACCCAGTGGCGCTGGCGTGAGCCAGCAGGCCAGCGCGGCCCAGCAGGCGGCTTTGCAACGACTCTATAGCCAATCCCCCACGGTGTCTGGCGATCGAAGCGCGCTGAATTCAATGCAGATTGCCGAGTCGGGTGCAGATGCCGAGGTTGAAATTCCACCTATGGGGTTTGCGTTAGCGCAGCTATCTGGGGTTTATATTCTCGCCGAGAACGCGCACGGCTTGGTGTTGGTTGACACCCATGCTGCCCATGAACGCATTACCTATGAGCGCTTAAAAAATGCCCGCGATCAAGAGGGTATTCGGCGCCAGCCTTTGTTAGTGCCGCAAACTTTGGCGGTCTCCACCGGCGAGGTCAATGCGGTAACCGAGTGTGCTGATCAGCTCGCTGCGTTGGGCATGTTGGTTGAGCCGGCGGCCGAAGAGGCGGTAATTATTCGCGAGGTACCTGTGGCCTTGGCTAATGCTGATCTCAGTCAGCTGGTGCGTGATGTGCTGGCCGATTTTTGTGAGTACGGCAGCTCGGATCGTATCTCCGCCCACATGGATGAAATTTTATCGACCATGGCCTGCCATGGTTCGGTGCGCGCCAATCGCCGATTAACCATTCTCGAAATGAATGCATTGCTTCGCGATATGGAACACACCGAACGCTCTGGGCAATGCAACCATGGTCGCCCAACTTGGGTGCAGTTGAGCATCGCAGAGCTTGATAAATTGTTTTTGCGAGGACGTTGATGCCCGTCTCCGGCAGCGATGCATGTACACATGCAAGCGCAGAGTCGGGGCCCATTGTCTGCATTATGGGACCGACAGCTGCGGGAAAGACAGATTTAGCAATTAGCCTCGCCGAATCGATAGGGGGCGAATTGGTGTCGGTGGATTCGGCGCTGGTTTATCGGGGGCTTGATATTGCTGCCGCGAAACCCGATTACCCGCACCACCTTATAAACATTCGCGACGCCAGCGAGTCCTACAGTGCCGCTGATTTTGTGCGTGATGCGGTGGCGGCCATTACCGATATTCGCCGGCGTGGCAAGCAGCCGATTCTTGTCGGCGGCACTATGTTGTACTTTCGGGCGCTATTGCTTGGGCTGGATAAAATGCCCGAAAGCGACCCACAGATTCGTGCAGCCATCGATAAAAGGGCAGGGCAGATGGGATGGCCAGCGCTCCATGCTGAGCTGGCTGAATGTGACCCTGTTTCTGCAGCCCGCCTTCATCCTAACCACAGTCAGCGTATTTCCCGCGCACTTGAAGTGTTCCATATTAGCGGCGTGCCCATGAGTCAATGGCAGCAGGGAGCAGGTCGCGCTGCTATTGACGGTGATGTCCTGGCCGTTGCGGTATGCCCAGAGGATCGAGCTGTGTTGCATCGGCGCATCGCACAGCGCTTTGATCAGATGCTGGAGCTGGGTGTTTTGGCTGAGGTGGCCGCGCTGCATAGTCGGCCCGAATTACATGCTGGGCTACCGGCAATGCGGGCCGTAGGATATCGGCAGCTATGGCGCCACTGTGATGGCGATGATGATTTAGCCGCCGCCCGTGAAAAGTCGATTATCGCCACCCGCCAGTTAGCCAAAAGACAGCTCACTTGGCTGCGTAAATGGCCCGACCTGACATGGTTGAACACCAACGAGTCCGGTGAGCTGGTTAATGTCTCAGGTTTTTTTGCGGACGCGCACCAAGATGGCGCAAATTTAAATGAATTTAGTCGCAATTTGTTTCTGAACTATCTTGTTGGGCGCGCGTCGTAGTAAAATGAAATTGTCGATTATTAGTCGCTCTCTAAGCTCATTTTTGCGACCTCAACAGCTACGCTACAGGAGTACTCATGTCCAAAGGGCACACGCTACAAGACCCTTATTTAAACGCACTACGTAAAGAGCGCGTTCCGGTTGCTATTTACCTCGTTAATGGCATTAAACTACAAGGCCAAATTGAATCTTTTGACCAGTTCGTAGTGCTGCTGAAAAATACCGTGTCACAGATGGTGTATAAGCATGCAATCTCTACTGTCGTGCCCTCGCGCAATATTCGCGTGCCTATGGCAGACGACGGGGAGGAGGAAAGCGAAGATTAATTCAATGCCGCTACTGCGGCGTGTGAAGGTCGATGTTCTTTGACCGTCCCGAGAGCGGTGAACGCACCGTTCTCGTTCAAATTGCCCTCGACGATGGCAAACCTGTTCTCGATCCACGTGAGTTCGAAGAACTAGTATTGTCTGCTGGTGGCGACCCAGTCGCCTTTATTACCGGTCATCGACGTGTGCCAAAAGCAAAATACTTTGTTGGTTCAGGCAAGCTGGATGAAATTCGCTTGGCCAAGGAAGAGCACGACGCCGAATTAGTGGTGTTTAATCACCCACTATCCCCAAGCCAAGAACGTAATTTAGAAGCGGCTTTGGAGTGCTGCGTTTTGGCGCGAACAGGTCTTATTTTAGATATATTTGCGCAGCGAGCGCGGACCCACGAGGGTAAGTTGCAGGTTGAGCTTGCCCAGTTGCACCACGCCAGTACACGGCTTGTTCGTGGCTGGACGCACTTGGAGCGTCAAAAAGGCGGCATTGGTTTACGTGGGCCCGGTGAGACTCAGCTAGAAACCGATAGACGCCTGCTTCGGGCGCGTATCACCCATCTCGAGTCGCGGCTCGACAAGGTGCGATCACAGCGCGCCCAAAGTCGGCGCTCCCGGCAGCGCGCCGATATTCCAGTGATTTCATTGGTCGGTTATACCAATGCGGGTAAGTCGACACTATTTAACACCTTGACCGAATCTGAGGTGTACGCCGCAGACAAATTGTTCGCGACTTTGGATCCGACCTTGCGACGCTTAGAGGTCGATCATTTGGGTCCTGTTGTGATGGCCGATACGGTTGGATTTATTGCGCAGCTGCCGCACACACTGGTCGATGCCTTTAAAGCAACGCTTGAAGAGACGTTAAATGCTGATTTATTGCTGCATGTGATCGACGTTGCGGCGGAAGACCGGGGCAGACTTATTCGTGATGTCGAGACTGTGCTTGAAGATATTGGTGCCAGCGACGTGCCACAGCTGCGCATATTCAATAAGATAGATTTGCTAGAACAATCAGCACGCATTGTGCGTGATGAGTCGGGTATGCCGATTGCCGTCTATGTGTCCGCACTCGGCGGATTAGGCATGGACTTGCTCCAGCAAGCGCTCAGAGAACGTTTGCAAGAGGGTATGTTCGACGAGCACGTCGTGTTGCAGCCTGCCGACGGTAAATTGCGCGCGGGTTTATACGAGCAGGCCGCCGTGGTTGATGAGCAGTATCTAGACGATGGCAGTAGTCAAATTCATGTGCGAATGCCGTTAAAAGACTGGTATCGCTTGAAAAGCTAAATTTAGGCACCATCTGTATCTCTATACGACCAACATAAAGTGAGTTTAAAGATAGCCGTCGTTACCATTAGCGAGTAGGTTTGTTAGACTCGACTAGAATCCAACTAAGGACTGAAGCAATGTCATGGAATGAGCCTGGCGGCGGTAATAACCGCCCCCGCGACCCTTGGGGTAGCAATGATCAAGGCCCGCCCGATCTCGACGAGGCGCTAAAGAAATTGAATCAGCAGTTAAAAAGCCTATTTGGCGGTGGTAAAGGCGGCTCTGGCTCTGGAAATAATAGTGCCGGTGGCGGTGGGGGTCAGCTTCCGAAAGCATTGATCGCCGTTGTTATTGCGGGCGCTATCGCTGTCTGGGGTGTGATGGGTTTCTATCAGATCGACCAACAGGAGCGGGCGGTTGTACTCCGTTTTGGTGAGTATGCGGGTACTTTGCAGCCTGGTTTGCAATGGAATCCACCGATCATTGACGAAGTGGTGACAGTGAACACCACCAAAGTACGGGCTGCGAGCTTTCGGGAAGTCATGCTGACCCAGGACGAGAACATCGTCGAGGTGAGCATGTCGGTACAATACGTTATCGACAACCCAGAGAACTTCGTGCTCAACGTGCGTGATCCAGAAATCTCTTTGCAACACGCTTCGCAGAGCGCGCTGCGGCACGTCGTTGGCGACACCACGATGGATTCGGCATTGACCGAGGGCCGTGTTGCGATTGCCGGTGAAGTGGCAGACCGATTACAGCAATATCTAAACGATTATGGCACCGGTATTTTGGTCTCCAAAATCAACATTGATGAGTCAAAGCCACCTGCGCAAGTCCAGGGTGCGTTTGATGATGTTATTAAAGCGCGAGAAGACGAGGAGCGGGTTAAAGACGAAGCTGAGTCCTACGCAAATGGTATCGTGCCGGAGTCTAGAGGCCGGGCGCAGCGTATGCTGGAAGAGGCAAATGCCTACCGAGAGCAAGTCGTTGCCTCCGCAGAAGGTGAGGCGGAACGCTTCACCCAGCTACTCACCGAGTATCGCAAATCTCCTGAAGTGACTCGTGAGCGCCTATATCTTGACGCAATGCAGGCAGTGCTGAGCAATACCAATAAAGTGTTGGTCGATGTCGAGGGCGGTAACAATATGATGTATATCCCTCTGGACAAGCTGGCACCGAAAGCGGGGCTTAATGCTATATCCGGCAGTTCGTCACAGGGTTTAACCGAACGACAGATCCGCCAAATCACAGACCAAGTGACCGAGCAGTTACGTCGTGACGTAAACAGTACTAACAGCCGTCGGGGAGGTCGCTAATGAGCACTAAGCAAATGTTTACCGGTGTTCTGTTGATCATCGGAATTATGGTTTTCTCGAATTCTGTCTATATCGTTCGCGCCACGGAGCGCGGTGTGTTGTTGAAGTTTGGTGAGGTGGTTAATCCTAATCTCCAGCCTGGGCTGCATTTCAAAGTGCCCTTTGTAAACAATGTGCGGCTCTTTGACGGACGGATACTGACGGTTGACTCCACGCCTGAACGTTTTTTCACGCAAGAGAAAAAAGCGCTTATCGTTGATTCCTACGCCAAGTTCCGCGTTATAGATACGGCCAAGTTTTATACCGCAACCAACGGCGAAGAGGCGCGTGCCTCCGGCTTGTTGGCGCAGCGGATTAACGCGGGTTTGCGTAATGAAGTGGCCGTGCGCACGGTACAAGAGGTGGTGTCTGGCGAGCGTGACGAGCTGATGGAATCTATTACCGTGGGTTTGAGTGAAGTTGCAGCACTTGAGCTGGGCGTTGAGGTCATCGATGTGCGGGTTAAGAAAATTGACCTCCCACCCGATGTATCTGAGTCGGTTTATCGACGCATGAATGCCGAGCGCGAAAAAGAGGCCAATGAATTACGTTCACAGGGTAGAGAACTTGCTGAAGGTATCCGTGCTGCTGCTGATCGTGAAGTCACGGTGATTGAGGCTAACGCCTTTCGTGAGTCGGAAATTCTCCGTGGTGAGGGTGATGCGGTAGCGACAAGTACGTATGCCGATGCCTTTAATCAGGATCCTGAGTTTTACGCCTTTAATCGCAGCTTGAAGGCATATCAAGAAACCTTCTCGGGTGGCGGCGATATGATGTTGCTCAAGCCGGATAGTGATTTCTTCAAGTATTTACGCGACCCCAAGGCGGGTCTGTAACGCGCTGACTGGCTAACACCTCGGTCTCCTCATGTTTGCCGGAGACCGACATTTACCCATTAATCTTTGCTACCCCTGATAGCCCGCGCGTGTGGTAACATTGCCCGCCGTTTTAAACACTGGCGTTTTCTTTAATTTTACGGCGTCATCGTGACCGGGATATCCCTATGACCTCCGACAATCGCTGGCTACTGCCTGATGGCATTGATGCGCTGCTGCCCGAGCGGGCCGCCGTCGTGGAAGCACTGCGCCGACAGCTGCTCGATCATTGCTATGGATGGGGTTATCGCTACGTCATTCCGCCTCTCGTTGAGTTCACTGACGCTTTATTAGTTGGCTTGGGCGCAGATCTTGATGTACTGACATGTAAGTTTGGTGATCGACTCAGTGGCAGAACTATGGGCGTGCGTGCCGATATCACCCCGCAGGTGGCGCGTATTGATGCGCACAGCTTGGGTGAGCCAGGCGTGACCCGCCTGTGCTATGCCGGCTCGACCTTACACAGTGCGCCGCAATCCGTGATGGCGAGTCGCTCGCCGATACAATTAGGCGCTGAACTTTTCGGCTGTGCCAGTATCGATGCCGATTTAGAAGTCATCAGACTGTTACTGGTGCTGTTGAAAGCGCTGAACATTGCGCCGAATCACAAGCCAATCACCTTAGATGTTGGTCACGTAGGTGTCTATCAGGCGATTATGACGAGCGCGGATTTAGATGGTAACGCCCAGAAAGCATTATTCGACGCCTTGCAGCGCAAGTCGGCGCCAGATCTGGCTTTAGCATTAGCCGGTGTCGACGACACGGTCGCGGCTACGTTACGGGCATTGGCCCAATTACATGGCGACGCGTCGGTGTTGGCCGAGGCGCGCGTGCTGCTTCAAGGTGAGTCGGCGGCATTAGTTGCGCTTGACCAGGTGGCGGCGGTTGTCGACGTCATTACCCGCGAATTTAGCGACGTGGCTATTTATATTGATCTGTCGGAATTACGTGGTTTTGAGTACCACACCGGTTTAGTGTTCGCAGCTTATCTGGAAGGCGTGGGGACGGCGGTGGCCAAAGGCGGTCGCTACGATAATATTGGGAGCGTATTTGGTCGGCAGCGTCCGGCCACTGGCTTCGCCTGTGATGTTAAAGCCCTTGCTGCGGCGAGCGTGTTGGTAGATGCAGCGCAAGGGGCGATTGCCGCACCTGTGAGTGATGATCCTGCGCTGGCCTTAGCTGTGGCGCAATTGCGCGCCGAGGGGCGCGTGGTGATTGCGGTGATTGATGGCCTGATCGACCCGCATTGTTGTGAACAATTGATCAAATCTGGTACGGCTTGGCAGCTGATACCGTTGCAATCTGTGGAGTCCTGATGAGTAAGAATGTAGTAGTGCTAGGTACCCAGTGGGGTGACGAAGGTAAAGGAAAAATCGTCGACTTACTGACCGAGCAGGCGAGTGCGGTTGTGCGTTTTCAGGGCGGGCACAATGCTGGTCATACATTGGTTATCAATGGCGAAAAAACCGTTTTGCATGTTATTCCCTCGGGGATCTTGCGCGACAATGTGGATTGTCTCATTGGCAACGGTGTTGTGCTTTCAGCACCTGCGTTGCTTAAAGAAATGGCGGAACTTGAGGCTCGCGGCGTCCCCGTTCGAGATCGTTTGAAGATCTCCGCTGCCTGCCCATTAATTCTGCCCTATCACGTGGCCTTAGATCAGGCGCGGGAATCTCGTCGTGGCCTGAATAAAATTGGTACCACCGGGCGCGGCATTGGCCCGGCTTATGAAGATAAGGTGGCGCGTCGCGGGTTGCGTCTGGGTGACCTACGGCATCCTAAAGCGTTCGAAGAGACGCTGCGTGAAGTGCTTGATTATCATAATCATGCGCTGGTTCATTATTATCATGTGTCTGCACTCGATGCCGAGGCCGTATTGGCGGAGGCCTTCAGCGAAGGTGAGCAGTTGCTGCCGATGATGGCCGATGTGACCACTCTGCTGCACGACTACCGGAAAACTCAAGCCAAAATTTTATTCGAAGGCGCGCAGGGCTCGTTACTCGATATCGATCATGGAACCTACCCGTTTGTGACCAGCTCTAATACGACTGCCGGTGGTACGGCGACGGGCTCAGGTTTTGGTCCGCTGTACCTGGATTATGTGCTGGGTATTACTAAGGCCTACACGACACGTGTCGGCTCTGGTCCTTTTCCCACAGAGCTATTTGATGCTACTGGCGCACGCCTTGCTGAACGTGGGCACGAGTTTGGTGCGACTACAGGACGTCCACGCCGCTGTGGTTGGTTTGATGCAGTAGCATTGCGCACTGCGGCTAACATCAATTCGATATCGGGCTTGTGCTTGACTAAACTCGACGTGTTGGATGGATTAGATGAAATCTCAATTTGTATTGGTTACACCGATACTGCCGGGAATACAGTGACCAATCCTATCGATGCATACGATTACGAAAATCTTGTGCCAGTTTATGAAACGGTCCCTGGCTGGCACGACTCTACCGCCGGTGCAAAAACGTTGGATGCGCTGCCCACTGCGGCACGTGATTACATTGAGCGAATTGAAGTATTGGTCGGCGCGCCGATCGATATTATTTCTACCGGCCCTGATCGCGAGGAAACTATCGTACTTCGCAATCCTTTCGATTAAGCTCAGACTATGTTGCTGCTGACCAAAGTCCTATCGCTGTTGGTCTATCCCCTGTCCTTGGGGATATTTTTGTTGGGCCTGTCGTTATTCGCGTTGCTCCGCGGCAGCCGCGGGGGTGGTTTTTTGTGGGCCTTTCTCGCTTTTATACTGCTCTACTTCTGTTCTACAGAATTCGGCGCCAACGCACTCATGGAGCCTCTAGAGGCCCGTTACCCTGCGTTTTCACCTGAGGAGTTGCCAAAAGCTGATGCTATCGTGGTGCTCAGCGGTGCCACAGACGGTGAGTCACGCTTTGGTCGAGGCGCTGATTTTAATCATGCCGCCGATCGTCTATTTACCGGCGCGGAGCTCTATTTGCGCGGTATGGCGCCCAAGATTGTACTCTCGGGAGGCGCACCCGCGGGGCACCGACCCGAGGCGGTGATGATGGCGGAAAAGTTGCGTGCACTGGGTATCCCTGACACGGCATTGATTCTTGAGAGCGACAGCCGCAATACCTACGAGAATGCCATACAGACGGGGAGCATACTCACCGCGCAAGGCTTAAAACATATTCTATTGGTGACCAGTGGTAGCCATATGCGCCGCTCGGCGGCACTATTTAAGTTACAAGGATTTCAAGTCACTGCGGTTGCCACTGACCATCAAATTCCGCGCTATGCGCCGCTTGTGCCCGGCTGGTTACCTACCGCCGACCGTCTTGCTCGCTCTACTCGCGCCGTTCACGAGTGGGTCGGTTATTGGATGTATGACATTACTGGTAAGATTTAATCGCCTCACGGATTTCCGGGAGAGAAAAAAACTAGGCGCCTGCGGCTCGGATGAGACGCCTAGTTAATACCTTCATAATGCCGGCTTCGGCTAGATATAACTTAACTTATAGCTGCTGTAGCTCTGCCCCGTCCAGCGACGAAACGCCCGATAAAAGCTGTTGACCTCTGCATAACCCAGGTCCCACGCGAGACTTTTGCCGGGCAACCAGCGGTGAAGGAGCTTTTCTTCACAGCGATGTCGCCGCGCCTGATCCAACAGGATCTGGTAGCTAGTGCCGTCAGATCTAAGCCGTCTACGTAAGGTTGTTGGGCTTATGCCCAGCTCGTCCGCGACTAAATCTGAGCGCAAGCGCGACATATCCCCACGTAATAGCATGTGTAGCACGCGCAGGGAGGTGCGAGACATTGGTGGCGGTGAGAAGTTTGCTTGACGTTCCGGTTCAACCCAAGCTTGGGCTTGATCGATTTCGTCTATGTCAGATTTTGTGCAAATTCGCGGCAGCGGTGGTATCTCACTGTTGATGCCCGCAGTGAGAGCGGGTGCGATGGCTGGCAACGGTGTGTCTGGTGTTTGATGAGCGCGCGAAGCGCCCCAGTCTATAACGGTCATGATCAACATCCTTGTCGTTCAGTCTTGTGGTTTTAATATGAGATCGGTAATCGATCGGTTTTTATGTGCCATCCTTGGCGCATAGATCGAGCATAGCCCAATCAGCGTGATAAACCACCCTCAACACCGAGTTTGATCTCAATTGATGAATCATTATAGATTGCCAATAGCCTCTTCTAGCGCTTTATTCGGCAGTGGGCAGTCGATGACCGCCGCAATAGCTTTAATTAGGGTCATCTCGCGCGGCGAAATATAGCCATCGTGGCCGGCAACGGTGGCCATCGCTTTTAAGATGGTGACTTTCAGTAATGGATAACAGTCGGCAAGCTGGGTAACTGACTGGCTGAAACGCGTGACGGTTAGTTGCGTTGGGCTGGGGAAGGCAATAGCAATGCCCAGTACCTGCGCGCCGCGTTCAAAGGCCGTGTTGGTGTCTTCGTCGCCCTGCTGGGCAAGCGTCCCGAGTGCAATCGCTAGCGATCCTGAAACACGCTTTAAGGATGAAAACCGTGGCTTAGAGTGCTTGATACGCGCAAATTCTGGGTCGAGATAATGACGGAGCAGTTGGTAGAGCGACCACTCGAATAAATCAATATGGGCGTCGGCCTTGATGAAACTGATGAGTAATTTCTTGAAAGTTTGGTATTGCCCAACTGACATCTGCTTGAGCGCGGGTAAGCACAGTTCGATCAGTGGCAGGCGTAGCGCCGGTGCAAGGGAACTGAGCTCATCACCGTATTGCGCTACTAGATGTTCAAGTCCCCGAATGTCCGCTTCTTGTAGCGCCGCAATTTGTTGCTCGTAGCCATCACCACGGTGCCATAGTAACCCCAGAATCAAGCTCATAGCCCCCAGCGGGTCGGTCGCTGCCTGCAGCACAGCAGCGGCGAGTTTGGGCTGGGTTTGCATCGTTGCCGTGTTGTCGTCTACAGGTATATTTGAGTGAGCACTCGCCGGTGGACTATTCGAATATTCAATCGCGGTGAGTGCAGATTCTATCCCCGCCGCAGCGAGTACACGACGCGCCTGTGTGTTGCCTATTTCATCCGACAGCCCCGCCTGGACGTCGGCGCTGTGATCCGTACGGCGTTTAATAAACTGGCCGTCCCAGCTGGGATCTACTCGACGTATACGTTTATCTAGCGGCGGATGGGTTGCGAAGAGTGACCAAAGACGATGCTTGACCTGCCCAAAAAATAAATGTGACAACTCTTCTGCACGGGCACTGTGCACCAGCGTGCCGGGGGTATAACCACCGATTACTTTTAATGCGTTGCCAATGCCATCGGGGTTGCGAGTGAACTGCACGGAAGAGGCGTCAGCCAAGAACTCCTTTTGCTTGCTGATCGCAGATTTGATTACGCCGGCCATGATGCCGCCGAGCAAGCCCACCAGATAGAGGCCTAATCCGACCACAAGCAGCCCGGCGCGGCTGTCCTTTTTACTGCCGTACCGAGGCCGTGATAGCGCTGCGCTGTGCATCAAAACTGTCCCGATATCGCCGATAAAGGTAATGCCACGTAGCATTGCTGCAAGCCGAATACTCAGTCGCATATCGCCATTGAGGATGTGGCTGAATTCATGACCGATGACACCCTGCAGTTCGTCGCGTGTTAATTGAGTCATCGCACCGTGGGTGATGGCAACGACAGCATTGGCGGGGGTGATACCCGCCGCAAATGCGTTGATGCCGCGCTCATCATCCAAAATATATAAAGGGGGCACCGGCATATTGGCGGCCAGCGATAGCTCCTGAACAATGTTCTGTGCGCGCCGCTCCAGTCTTTCAGTGGTGGCCGGTTGTGCCGGGCGGGCGCCCAAAGCTTCGGCGACCGCGCGGCCACCCTGCGCAAATCTCAACCAATTAACAAAGGCGACGACACCGATGACACCGGCAACTGCAGCGCTGACAGTGAAGAATAGACGCCAATCTATATTGGATAGCCAATAGGCTAACGAACTATTTTGTCCGTTGTTTTGACTGTTTGTCTGCCAAAAAATTGCCCCCGCCAGCACGATATTGGTGAGCGCAATAAGCACACATACCGCAACAATAAAAAGTACAACTAAAAATCTAGTGTTGCGTCTCGCAATATCTTGCTCTCGGAAAAAATCCAACTTATGCCTCGGCTGCGTCTTTTAATGTTGAACCGTATCAATCACTGTCGCAGTTAACTGAAACTTACACTGGGCGCTTCTGCAATTGCCTTGGAGTCCTCAAAGGCCAATAAACTGGCGTCTTTACTATGCCCAAAAAACCCAGCTATCACGACGTTAGGGAAGCTCTGACGAAAGGTGTTGTAAGCCATGACGGCGTCGTTAAACCCTTGTCGCGCGAATGCAACCCGATTTTCTGTTGACGTGAGCTCCTCTGAGAGTTGCTGCATGTTTTCGCTGGCTTTGAGGTCCGGATAGGCTTCCATCACCACGTTGAGTTTGCCCATAGCGCTGCCAAGCGCACTCTCGGCCCCGGCTAGCGTGGTGATACCAGCGCTATCGATATTGCCGCCCGCGAGTGCCTTCAATGCAGTAGATGCCTCATTACGCGCCGAAATAACGGCTTCTAAAGTCTCGCGCTCGTGTTGTAAATACCCCTTGGCAGTTTCGACGAGATTGGGAATTAGGTCATAGCGACGCTTGAGCTGTACTTCGATCTGGGCAAATGCATTTTTGTAGCGGTTAGCAAAACTAACCAGTTGGTTATAAATGGCAATCGACCAGACAATAAGAACAGCCAACGTCACGAGAATAACAATTGTTGTAGTGCTCATAAAAACCTCCATACCCAAGTTGATGACAGCATAGCTGGATTTCATAAAAAAAATCATTATTAAGGCAATGCGGTGAGTCGTTGCCGCAATATTTACAAGGCTGATGCTGCGCTGCTCGCTCTGAACTGCGGTGTTAGTAGTTTATTTTAGAGGCGGCTGAAGCCCATGATGTAGCAGAATCAGCGGGCGGTCACGCTGTGGGTGGCCACGGCCCGCATCATGTTTCAACAATGGTTGACGAAACCGGGATTGAAGGGTTTTTTTTGCGACGGGTAGTATTGAGTATGAGTGTCGTCTCAGCTGACTATTCGGTATCAGTGTTTTAGCTGATCACGCTGGAGATCGCCAGACTGATCGTGGCCAGCATTGTCAGCCAACAGCTGATGGCGTCAATTTCCATGCGGACTCTGTATGACTATTGGGTGTGGCAGCCTAACCTGATTTACTCCCTCCCACGGCCCGGCAATGGTAAACCTTTGTTTGATTCTTAAGGATGCACAGACCTATTACTGAGGATACTCAGGATACTCAGGATACTCAGGTTACGCAGCGTTGGGCCGTTCTAGCCGATGACGGTCGGTTTTACTAGTACAACCTCTGCTAGGGAGTTTTTATGTGGTAGGACTTGGGACGGGTTAGCGATTCGTAACCTACCTTCGAAAGGGTGCAACCGCGGCCAGAGTTTTTGATGCCGGTCCATGCCAAGGCGGGATCAAGATAGTCGCAGCGGTTTACAAATAGCGTACCGGTCTCTACTCGACCACCCAAAGTGATGCCCGCAGCGGTATCGCGGGTAAAAATCGCAGCGGTCAATCCAAATTCGCTGTCATTCATTAACGCAATCGCTTCGTCATCATCGCTAACGCATTGAATGCCCACGACCGGCCCAAACGATTCTTCGGTCATGACGCGCATTGTGTGATTTACGTTGGTGAGCACTTGTGGTGCCATGTAGGGTGTTCCCTCACACGCCAGCGGAAAGTCCGCAGGATCAATATGGGCGACAGCGCCTTGGGCGATGGCCTCTGTAATCTGACCGCGCACGAAATCAGCAGCCGAGGCTTTGACCAGCGGTCCCAAGGTGGTTTCTGGATCGTCTGAGCGTCCTAATTTATATTGCTGTACCAGCGCGACAGCCTTGGCAATGAATTCATCAAAAATGGCTTCGTGCACATAGATGCGTTCGATGCCGCAGCAAGACTGCCCTGAATTGAAAAACGCACCGTCGATAGTGGTTTCTACTGCATGCTCGATATCCGCATCGGCACGGACATAAGCCGGGTCTTTGCCCCCAAGTTCTAAGCCCAGACCAATAAACTTGCCTGCCGCGGCGCGTTCGACCATCGCGCCGCCGGGTACGGAGCCGGTAAAGGCGACATAATCAATCTGTGGATTGGCGATCAATGACTCCGTCGTACCATGGTCGAGATGTAGATTTTGAAAGACACCCTCGGGTAGACCGGCGGCCTTAAAGCCGTTGTAAAAACGTTCAGCGCACAAAGGTACCTGCGCGGAGTGCTTTAAGATCACCGTGTTGCCCGCGAGAATGGCTGGGACAATTGCGTTGACGGCGGTTAAATACGGGTAGTTCCAAGGCGCGATGACAAAGGCTATACCCAGTGATTCACGCGTAATATAGCGTTCGAAGCCAGGTTTTTCAGGCATGACGATGGGCGCAAGTGCCTCATCGGCAATATCAATCATGTAGTTAGCTCGCTCGGCGAGGCCGGCGATTTCACCGGCCGCATAGCGAATGGGGCGTCCCATTTGCCAGCAAATTTCTTCGGCGATAGCGTCTTTCTCGGCGATGAAAATCTCGACAAATCGGCGGCAAATGTCTTGTCTATCGGCTAGTGCAGTTTGTTTCCACAGGGCTTGTGCCTGCGCTGCACTCGCTACCGCCTGCGCTACATCTGAATCATTAGCGAGTTGTCGAGTGACATAGACCGATCCGTCGATGGGTGATAGCGTTTCGATTTGTTTGGACATGGCGCTTGCTCACTTTTCTAGGTGCTGATGTTTTGGCGTCAAATATAAACGGCGCCCGAAAGGTCCGTTTGTAGTGTCATAAATGCAGAACTTGAATTTTCAGATCCGCTCTCGCCGGCCGTTTTCGGTTGGCTGAAAAACGCGCAGCTTACGATGATCAATGCATAAAGACAAAACAGACTGGCTCGGCCGAACGCGGCTTATGGCTGTCAGATCGATGCCGCTAATGTCAGCGATTGCACGCCTGCTGACCCTTTAAATATGCGTGAGTGATGGCTAATTAATATGTTTTTTGAAAATCGTCAACCGGTGACTGTATAGGCACTATGATTTCATTGCGCCGCATAAAAGGTAGCGTCCATGGCGGATTGTATTGATTCAGTGTTGGCGGTCCCGTCGATACGATGGACTGCGTTGCCAAGAAATCAAAAAGCGTCTGCCAATGCGCATCGGCCTGCGTCTCAGTGGCTCTGCCATTGAATCGAATGACCGCAGCATGGTAAGCCGGCTCCTCTATGAATTGCACTCTGTCATCGTCTGGCTTGGGAAGTGCATCGAGCGTTAATTCGGAAGGCATGACAAAAGCCATTGTGGCATTGGCGCTATCTCCCATAGTGCGTTGTACCGGGGCCGTCATGGCAATTTCTTGCTCGGTTTCATTACCCCCAAAAATATAACCTGCCAGTATTCTAAAGCCATTGCTCTCTGTGGAGTTCATGCTTGTTTGCGCAAGGAGCCTGGGCGCGTAATGACGAATTTCAATTTCGGGTTCATCCCATGTATGAACCACCGTGTAGGCGGGCTCTTCTATGGCACTCGTACTGTTAGAGAGTAAGCCCATAAAAAGAATCAGACAGGTTGGAATTGCTTTTTTCATGATTACACCGCTTTGAACTTTTGACTGCATAAACTGACCCTGAAAATGTACACGGCTTAATGACACAGCACTACTATGTGCCGATGTGCCGATGTGCCGATGTGCCGATGTGCCGATGTGCCGATGTGCCTATGTGCCTATGTGGCTATGCGCCTATGTGCCTATGTGTATGTGGCCCGTAGTCATCACAAACATGCGCATCATTTTTAAAAAATTCCTATAGATTACTGTTGGCAAGCAAGCTTGGAGGAAAATGAATATTAGTCCAAAGTATCACCCGAAGCAGCTCAAAAAAATATACTGATAAAGGGAGCAAGAAAATGAAGGCATTGAGAAAAATGTTTGGCTCGGTGGGCTGCGCCCTTGTATTGGCTTTTTCTGGCGTGCCAGCCTGGGCGGACCATCACGCTGACGCAAGTGCTGGTGCTTCACAGACCAGCACTAATAAAGCGCCATATGTACGCCCCGATGTGCAAGCCTATCTCAACAATCTAAAGGCGAATCCCTACCCTGAGTTTACGCGCGAACTATTGGCGATGATCCGTAAGATGCCGCCCGCAATGATGAAGAGTAGGGGCGACTTGCCCGTGGGTGAACTGGCAACAATCAAGGACGTCACTATGCAGGGGCCGGGAGGCGAAATACGGATGCGATTATACGATCCGCGGGTCGAGCGTGAAGCTGGGCCAGTGGTGGTGTTTTATCATGGTGGGGCCTATATTTTGGGTAGTATCGAATCCCACGAGGGTTTGACAGCCGAAATGGCACGCAGACTAGACCTGCCAGTCATCTCTGTCGAGTATCGTCTTGCGCCAGAAAACCCTTGGCCTGCGGCAGTGGATGATGGTGAGGCTTCAGCCCGCTGGATCGCAGAGAACGGTGACATCTTCGGTCGGATATTCACAGGACTAATAATTAGCGGAGATAGCGCGGGTGGGAACCTTACCTTGGTGACCACACATGCACTGATGGACAAGCCAGGGGCGTTGCCAGTAATTATGCAGTTACCAATCTATCCCGCCACTGATAGGACCAAAAAGTATCCGTCCGCAAAGAAATTTAGTCAGGGCTTTGGTCTCGATAGCTTGGATGATAATAAGCATTTCTATGCCGCCGACCCGCAAAGTATCCGTGCATCGCCATTACTTGCTGATCTTACGGGTCTGCCACCGACCGTACTGGTCACCGCTGCACTCGACCCACTACGTGATGAGGGTCGAGCTTACGCCGCGAAGCTGGTCGCAGCAGGTGTTCCCACCATCTATTTCGAGGTAAAAGGGAATATCCATGGATTTGCCATATACCGAAAAGCCATACCATCTGCGCAGGAAGACACAGTTGCTTTTCTGGCATTGGCTAAGGCTATGCTAGATGAGGTGGTTAAAAGCATGAGTTATGAAAAATAAATATGCGCAATTGTACATTGGCCAAGTCGACGCCTAAAAATACTCGCCTGCCAAAGCAGACACGCAGGTCCTCTAGTTTGAGTCATGGCGCCTTTGACAGCCTACCTCACGGTAGGTAGATTATACTCTCTGCCATGTGTATAGAGAAAAGCTATGAAAATCCACGCCAATCTTGCGTCCTTGCGCGTCACATTTCTTATGGCGGCGCTGCTCTCCTTGTCCAGTGCTTGCGGAGCGAATACCGAAAAAGTTGTCGACGTACAAAATGATGTAATGGACGTAACGCTGTTTCGCGGTGCGGCTAACAATACGTGGTATGAGGTGTATTTTAATGCGCCACCATCGGCAGGTGCTAAAAATGTGGAGATGCAGACTCACGCCATTAACCTCAGGCCTCAGCGCGATGTGACGTTACACGTTGAAATTTATAATCCTAACGGCACTATTCCATTAATTATGACGCCGGGTGGTAACGGCGACACCCGCGGTTTTGGCGGCTTTGCGCGAAATGTGGCCGCGGCGGCGCCAGAACTGAGAGTCATTATTTATGACCGGCGCAATTTGGGCCAGTCGGAAGTCAGTTTTGGTAGCGAGCCCCAAATGGTTGAAGAAGGGGAAGATCTACACGTTCTGATCGAACGCCTTGGCGTAGCGCCAGCAGCCCTTTATGGGATGTCTTCTGGTGCTCGCTCCAATCTGATTTTGGCTTCACGCTATCCAGGTGATATTGCGGCCCTAGTGATTGCCCCGCTAACCGGCGGTCCTTACGCGGCCGCGCGGTTATCAGAAGATTATTTTTTTAAATATCTACCGGACAAGGAGCTCAGCACTAGAAAACATATCGGCGATTTACCGCTAACAACGATGGCAGCGTTGGCGAAAACCGAGCTTTGGAAAGCCTATTTGGAACGCAACACACCTGAGAAGAGGGCACGCTTTTTTAATGCAGACATCGCTGATTTCCTCGCGGCGATGAAAATATCTGGAGAACATTTGCAAGCCACGCGCTACCAAACAGCGCTGGGTATGAACGACGATGAACTGGCTACGATCAAGGTGCCTGCGACACTGATCCTTCACCATGATCAATATAGCGACAATTTGCACCCAGTCACAAATACAAGAGCGGCAACGACGCTGATCGAAAACTCTTCGTTCAAGTTTGCTCCGTTCCTTCCCGAGATACTTGAGGCGTTGTTACCCTTTGTAAAAGGACATACGCCTAGGCTAAAGAAATGACCGGCACATCAAGTCGAATCCTCGATATAGGCCAACAACTGATTCAAACCAGAGGCTATACGGCGATGAGCTTTCAAGATATCGCCGTCCAGGTTGGCATAAAAAAGCCAAGCATAATTCATCACTTTGCGAGCAAATCAGTCTTGGGCGTTGCCATCATCCAGCGCTATCGCAACAGCTTTGCCGCGCAACTTGACGCAATAAAAAAAGACCCGAATAAATCTGCTTGGGAGGCGCTGGAATTTTACTTTTCCCCCTATCGTTATTTTGCACAAACACCAGATACGGTGTGTTTATGTGGTGCGCTGGCTGGTGAAATTCCAGTGCTACCTGAGGACATGCGCATAGAAGTGAAGGAATTTATGAAGGCGCATCAGGATTGGCTGGAAGGTATTTTACGAAATGGCAGAAGAAACGGAGAGCTCACGTTTAAGGAAACACCAGCACGCTTTTCTCGAGTGATATTCAATGCGCTTCAGGGCACATTATTAGTCCAGCGCGCCACGAGTGATCCAAGCCAACTAGAAGATGTGATCAAAGGTATTAAGCACCTGTTGAAGTGATCAGGCTGCTCCGATTAGCTATACCCGTGTCACACGGGAGCCGCTGAGGCCTGTTACTGAATGCAGCTAGGCGCCCCGTCTTAGTTGTTACGACCGACAACAGGTTTTTATAATAATTAGCTTGAGTCGTTGATGCGATTAAATAGATGGTGCCCAGAAGAGGACTTGAACCTCCACGCCCTTGCGAGCACTAGCACCTGAAGCTAGCGTGTCTACCAATTTCACCACCTGGGCAGGGGTAAAACTCTGATCATCCAGAGGCCGCGCAGACTAAAGCCTGCGCCATTTCTTGTCAATGGGCGGTCTCTGGCCTACGGCAATATCAGGAAGGTCTGCGGTCAGGCAGGGCATGTTTTGACCCGCAGCGGTTGGCGCATATTCGGCCCGTGCTCACAGTGTCGTTGCTGTTTTCTTGGCGGGTCATGTTGGGTTATTGCGCTGGGTACTTCTCGGTGGCTAGCGCGTATACTGCGCCTGTATTCATAGATGGGGCATATTGTGTTCCCCAGAGGAACAAATTTGACCGATAAGAAAGGCCAAGGTAAGCGTAAAAATTCAGCGCGCCGTGCCGCCACGCCAGCTAGCAAAAAAACAGGCGCACCCGTCGACCCACACGCTCAGCGTGAGGCGGCTAAATATGATAATCCAATCCCCAGTCGCGAAGTTATTCTTGAGTTGATGGCTGAGGCCGCCGCTCCTCTCGATTTCGATGCCATCGCTTCAGCATTAAGCCTGTCTGGAGAAGCGCCGCTTGAAGCCCTGCGCCGCCGCCTTGGCGCTATGCAGCGCGACGGACAAGTCATGATGAACCGGCGTGGTTTGTTTGCACTGGCTGCACGCATGGAGATGCGCCGCTGCAAGGTGATTGGTCACCGCGAAGGCTACGGTTTTGCTAAGCCTGAAGAGGGTGGCGATGATTTGTATTTGTCCAATCGACAAATGCAGCAGGTGTTTGACGGCGATATAGTGCTCGCTGCAACGGTGGGTCTTGATAATCGCGGGCGGCCAGAAGGCAAAGTCGTTGAAATATTGTCCCGTGCCCACACCGATATTGTCGGTCGTTACATGGAAGAGAGCGGCATTGGTTATTTATTGCCGCACAACAATCGAATCAGTCAGCATATTTTAATTTCGCCGGCTAAAAAGGGTGGTGCAAAAAATGGCCAAGTTGTGTCGGCGCACATTACCGACTATCCAACGCGGAATTTGGGTGCCAAAGGCGAAGTTACCGAAATCTTGGGTGACCATTTAGATCCTGGATTAGAGATCGATATTGCAATTCGAGCGCACGGTATTCCCTGCGAATGGCCCGATGCGGTACTGGCAGAGTCGGCAACCCTCCGCGATGAGCCCGACGAGCATGACAAAGTGGGTCGCGTGGATCTCAGGAATAAAGCATTTATAACCATCGACGGCGAAGATGCCCGTGATTTCGACGATGCGGTTTACTGTGAGCGCGAGGGTCGTGGCTTCCGCTTATGGGTGGCTATTGCCGATGTGTCGCACTATGTGGCGGTCAATTCGGCACTGGATAAAGAAGCGATCGAACGCGGCAATTCGGTGTACTTCCCCGAGCGCGTGGTACCTATGTTCCCTGAAGTCTTGTCGAATGGACTGTGTTCGCTTAAACCCAAGGTCGATCGCCTGGCCATGGTCTGTGAACTACAGGTCAGCGATCGTGGCGAACTACTCGACTATCAGTTCTATGAAGGGTTGATCTACTCACATGCGCGCCTTACTTATACGCAGGTCGGTGAGGTCCTTGCTGAGGGTTGGCATGAAGACGTTGATGGTGCGCGTCTTGACGACATCACGCGATTACACCAACTTTACACCGTATTGCGTGGTGCCCGGGATCGACGGGGTGCGATCGATTTCGAAACGGTGGAAACGCGGATTATCTTTAACGAAGCGCGTAAAATCGAAGCGATTGTGCCGGTAGTTCGCAATGACGCGCACAAGATTGTCGAAGAGTGCATGCTGATTGCCAATGTCGCGACCGCCCAGTTTTTGGACTCGGTAGAATTGCCCGCTTTGTTTCGTGTGCATGAGGGGCCATCGGCCTCTCGCTTGGAAAACCTGCGTAAGTTCCTCGGTGAGTTAGCGCTAGATCTGCCGGGTGGCGAAGCACCGACGCCAAGTAATTACCAGCAAGTATTGTCGCAAATAGAAGGTCGCGAAGACGCCTCTATCATTCAAACGATGATGTTGCGCTCGCTCAGCCAAGCGGTATATAGCCCGGACAATGCCGGCCACTTTGGTCTGCATTACCCAGCTTATGCACATTTTACGTCTCCCATTCGCCGCTATCCCGATCTATTGGTGCACCGTGCGTTGCGCCATTTAATTCGCTCCTCCACCGACACTCAGCATGTGCTGCGTGTGCCCGGCGTTCTGCCCATAGAAAAGTCGGTAATTTATCCCTACCAGAATAAGGACATGGATCAGCTAGGCGAGCATTGCTCAATAACAGAGCGTCGTGCCGATGACGCCACTCGAGAAGTCGAGGCCTGGCTCAAGTGTGAGTATTTACGGGATAAAGTGGGCGAGGTTTATCAGGGTGTCATCGGCGCGGTGACTAGCTTCGGTATCTTTGTCGAGTTGATCGACCTTTATATCGAGGGCTTGGTGCATATTTCGGCACTGCCTGGGGATTATTATCACTTTGATCAGGCAAAGCAGCGTTTAGTGGGCGAGCGTACGCGGCGCACTTTTCAGTTAGGGGGTAGCGTTACCGTTAAAGTTGCGCGTGTCGATTTGGATGAGCGCAAGATTGACCTTGAACTTGAGGAGCCGAGCCGAGACGATGCTGTCACTGGGCGTGGCGCGTTGACACAGCCCGGCGGCGAGAAAAAGCGGACAGCCCGCGGTCGTCAGCGCGGAGGCACCAATGACGGCAAACCTGCCAAGCACGACAAAAAGTCGTCTGGCAGTAAGGCAGGTGGCGCTAAAGCGCGGGTCGCAAAAGCAGGTGCGGCGAATAAGGGCGGCGGAAAAAGCGATGGCGCTAAGACCGCGACGGCTAAAAAGCGCAAACCCGCTAAGAAGCGCACTTAGGCGTAAGTTTTCACGGATGCCCCCTTCTGGGCGTCATCACGTTTGACGAAAGAGTAGAGTGAATTTTTGGAACAAGTATTTGGATTTCATGCTGTAGAGAGCTTGCTTAAGCGCAGTCCTGAACGCATTCAGCTACTGCTGCTGCAAGATGGGCGTCGCGATAAACGAATGAATACACTAGAAACGTTGGCGCGTAATCAGGGTGTGGCGTTGCAGCGTGTGCCGCGTAAAGAGCTTGATAGTCGCGCAGATGGACGGCACCAAGGCGTAGTCGCCGAAGCCCTGCCGGGTGACGAGCACAAGGAACTTGATGACGCGGGATTAATGTCCCTGGTGCGGGCAGCTGAGAACCCACTGGTGTTAGTCCTCGATGGTGTTACAGACCCACATAATCTTGGTGCCTGCTTGCGCTCTGCTGATGCAGCAGGTGTGACGGCAGTGGTGGTGCCGAAAAATAAAAGTGCAGACTTAACCCCAGTGGTCCGCAACGTGGCATCTGGCGCCGCTGAGTCGGTGCATTTTGCGCGCGTTACCAATTTGGCGCGCACCTTGGCAGCGTTAAAAGATGCCGGCCTATGGATAGTGGGGACGACCGGTGAGGCGCAGGAGCTGCTCTATGAGCGAGATTTCACTGGGCCGACAGTGCTTATTATGGGCGCTGAGGGGGAGGGCATGCGCCGACTCACTATGGAGGCCTGTGATTATCTCGTTAAACTACCCATGGTTGGCAGCGTAGCCAGCCTGAATGTCTCTGTTGCCACCGGAGTCTGTCTTTTTGAGGTAGTAAGGCAGCGCAGATAAGCCACAGCGCATTGTTTTTGATTTTTGTTGAGTGCTACGAGCGGGTGCTGGGCTGCCATGTGAGCCCCTGGCATCGCCGGTTTCCCCCAAGCAGCGGGGCTAGTTCCGAGGCATTGCAGTTTTTGATATACCACGGTAGACTCCGCGCCACTGAAAATCAGACGGGCCTTTACCGGCCTACTCTCCTTGCCATACCAATATAAGGGTGGCATTAACCCGTAAGGAGTACGCGAGTGCGACACTACGAAGTTGTGTTCATGGTCCATCCAGACCAGTCCGAACAAGTCCCCGGTATGATCGAGCGATATACCAACGTCATCACTAAAGATGGCGGTCAGGTACATCGTCTTGAAGATTGGGGTCGACGTCCATTGGCTTACCACATCAATAAAGTGCACAAAGCGCACTATGTCATGATGAATGTTGAAGCCACCAATGAAGCGATGGAAGAACTTACCACTACCTTCCGCTACAACGATGCTGTGATCCGTAACTTGGTCATTCGTCGTGATGAGGCGGTGGCTGATGAGTCGCTCATCATGAAGGCAGAAAAGGAAGATCGTGAGCGCAAAAGCCGTTACCAAGAGCGTCAAGCTGTTGATGACAAGCCGGCGCAGCCAGCGGCTGAAGAAGTTGCTGAAGAAGCTGCTGAAGAAGTTGCCGAAAGCACTGATGATGTTTCCACCCCAGACGATAGCGAGGAATAAGCCATGTCACGTTTTTTCCGTCGACGTAAGTTCTGCCGTTTTACTGCTGAAGGCGTAAAAGAGATCGATTACAAAGATCTCGAAGTGCTTAAGCAGTACGTCAGTGAAACTGGCAAAATTGTACCCAGTCGCATCACAGGCACTAAGGCTAAGTATCAGCGTCAATTGGCTACAGCCATTAAACGCGCGCGCTTCTTAGCACTGCTGCCTTACACGGATGCACACGACTAAGTCATCTCATGCGTGGCCTCGCCGAATTTATTATGCGTGGCCGGTGGCAGGCACTGGCTGTCGCTGTCCTCGGTGCTGGCAGTCTGTTTTTCGGATGGGTCAGTGCCGCGGCTATTGCTTTAGTTACTTTACGCAAAGGTATAGCTGATGGTGGTTGGTTGGTACTTTGGGCTTTACTGCCCGCAGTACTGGCTACTTGGTTCAGCGGTGACAGCGGCAGTGTATTGCTGCTTGTAGGTACCTTCGTGTTAGCCGTTGTATTGCGCTTGAGCGTCAGCTTAGCTTTGGCGATGATGGCAAGTGTGGCAGTGGGTGCTGTATCAGGTCTGAGCTTACTGGCATTTAGTGGTGAGTTTTTAGCTGAGGTGGTTGCGCTTTTTGGTGAGGTTCTGGCACAGCTAGAAGCCTCCATCCCGGCGCAAGATGGTGTGCAAGTAGTTTTAAACCGTCCGAATGCGCTGCAGGTTGCAGGCATACTCGCACTGGGTAATAGCGCCATTGTTGTGTTGAGTTTGTTACTTGGGCGTTGGTGGCAGTCGCTGCTGTATAACCCGGGTGGATTCGCACTAGAGTTTCAAGCATTGCGGTTATCGCGTACTTGGTTGCTCTTGTTACTGTCGACCGCAGTGCTTGTTTGGAGCGCGGGATCCGAATGGATCGGTTGGTCTGCTATAGCGGCAGTGCCTCTGACAGTGTGGGGTTTTGCATTGGTGCATGCACGGGCTAAGGCACGTGGACGCGGTAATGGTTGGTTGACAGGTGTCTATCTGCTTTGGCTCCTGATTGACCCTGCAAAATTTATGTTAATTGGTTTGGTTATTGCCGATGCATGGATAGATTTTAGAAGCCGCTGGCAACAGTCGGCGGATAACGGCGCGGCTTAGGCCGCGATATGATTATGATTGAATCGGGTACGCCCGGTTTGTTTTTGAATCGGGTAAGCCCGATAAAAGGGAAGAAGAGCGATGGAAGTCATTCTGCTTGAGAACGTAGGTAGCTTGGGAAGCCTTGGCGACAAGGTCGATGTAAAGGCTGGCTACGGACGTAATTTTTTAATTCCACACGGCAAAGCTGTGCCTGCTACAGAGAACAATATTGCGCACTTTGAAGGGCGTCGTGCCGACCTAGAGGCCGCCGCTGCGACTGCTTTGGCCGCTGCTCAGGCGCGTGCGAACGCTATTGAGGCGCTAGAAGCTGTTGCAATTTCGGCAACTGCTGGCGAGGAAGGTAAGTTGTTCGGCTCTGTTGGTACACGTGACATCGCCGAGGCTGTGACTGCTGCCGGTTGTGAAATCGATAAGTCAGAAGTGCGCATGCCTGAAGGTGTGATTCGTGATCTGGGTGAGTATCAAATCATGATTCAGCTGCACGGTGATGTGACAGTGACTGTCGCCATTGCGGTCGTCGCAGAGTAAAGCTGGCGATTTGGGTGTGACGAGCACTTCGTTGATGTCGTGCTCGCAACCAAAACTCAGTCAGAACCTCTTCTGTCTGGCGGCTTTTATCGGTACGCTGTCAGTTGTTGAGTGTTATAGAGTATATGGGTCATGAGCGAGGTCGGCACTGCGTCTGATTTCTCCAAAGGGCCGGATGCAGACATTGCACGTATCCGCATGCAGCCCCAATCCATCGAAGCCGAGCGATCGGTCATCGGTGGCTTACTGCTGTCCGCGGACGGCTGGGATGCCATTTCTGAAATTGTCACCGCCGGCGATTTTTATCGTCCTGAGCATCGTGCTATTTTCCGGCAGATTGAACTCTTAGTCGATAGAGGCGAGCCCGTCGATATCGTAACCGTTGCCGATAGGCTGCTTGCGACCGGGGAACTGGACGCTGCCGGTGGTCACAGCTACTTGACCGATCTGGTTGAAAAAACTCCCACTGCTGCAAATATTCGCGCCTACGCGACCGCGGTCCATCAGCGCGCGGTGCTGCGTAAAATGATTGGTACCGCTCAAGACATTGCTGCCACGGGTTTTAACCCAGAGGGTCGCAGCGCCGAAGAGTTACTCGATGAGGCCGAGCGCCGCATCATGCAAATCTCTGAAGAGGGCCCCAAAACGGGTGGGCCGCGCGGAATGAAACCGCTACTCGAAGGTGCGCTTGAGCGAATTGAAGAGCTTTTTAATTCCGGTGGTGGCATCACCGGGCTTACGACTGGATTTGTCGATCTCGATAAAATGACCTCGGGCCTTCAGGACTCCGATCTGGTTATTGTTGCCGGCCGTCCTTCCATGGGTAAAACCAGCTTCGCCATGAATTTGGTAGAAAACGCTGCCATGTCCTCCGACAAACCTATTTTGGTGTTTTCGATGGAGATGCCTGCCGAGGGGCTTGTGGTTCGTATGTTGTCATCGCTAGGACGCATCGACCAGAGCCGAGTGCGAGATGGTAGGTTGGAGCAGGAAGATTGGCCAAAGCTGTCAGGGGCAATGAATAAACTGAAAGAAGCACAGATCTTTATTGACGATACCCCAGCCCTGTCGCCCAGTGAATTGCGATCTAGGGCGCGTCGTTTGGCCCGCGAGCACGGACAGCTCGGCATGATTATGGTGGATTATCTGCAACTGATGCGCGTCGCCGGTGCCTCCGAGGGCCGAACTGCAGAGATCTCTGAGATTTCACGTAGCTTGAAAGCCATGGCCAAAGAATTTAAGTGTCCGATGGTGGCGCTATCACAGTTAAACCGTTCACTTGAGCAACGTCCCAATAAGCGACCCGTTAACTCAGACCTTCGTGAATCCGGTGCTATCGAGCAGGATGCCGACGTGATCATGTTTATTTACCGCGACGAGGTCTATCACGAAGATTCGCCGGATAAAGGCGTGGCTGAAATCATTATTGGTAAACAGCGAAATGGACCCATCGGTACTTGCAGACTGTCGTTCCAAGGCCAGTTCACGCGTTTTGAGAACTTGGCGCGTGGCGACTACCGAGATTACCAAGCCGATTGATCGCCCTTTTTCGGGGTATTAACCTAACGGCCCCTAAGTGGATCTTGCAAGCAATCCTTTCTGGGCAGCGATTATCCAGTGACGATTATCCGGTGACGATTATCCGGTGACAATTAGCGATCGTAGTGCACTCCTGACTTATGGCAGCAAGTCGGCTGACGATGTGATGCGGTTTCGTTAATATCTCGACCTTTTAATACACGAAACCGTGCCTGAAAAACTCAGCCACATGATGCGTGGTTACGCATCTTTTGTTAGCTGAGCGCGGCCGTTTAAAACCCCATTTCACGCCGAAGTTCTGCCAGCGCAGTCAGGCGCTCATCATCTGACATGGGTGTGGTTTTCTGCTGCGGTAGCGCTTTACGTTCGGGAATTGTGAGCGTCTCGCCACGGCTGGCGCGCATCAAGTAATTTTCATAATGGTCTCTAAACACTGGCCACGTAACCCGTTCGGTGTTGTTTGCCAGATAAAACCAGTCGCTGTCGCGCCCCGCCAGATAGACCGCGGGGTGGCTCCAGGCATAATCAGCTTTAGGTGATGGTGCTGCGCATGCCTCTAAGTAAGCATCCCGCGGTGCGGATAAGCCGATATCGGTCAGACTTTGCCGGCAGGCTTCAAGCATACGGTTTAGTGTTGGTAGGTAGTCATTGCGCTCGATCGCCGTGCGTGCGCCACGCAAAATAACGTCGATCGGATAATCCGCGAGTGCATCCAACCAGAGCCGTCGGACATGATTCAGATCGTCCTCGGCGGGGTATGCCGCGAAAAATTGATTGTGGTAATTGAGGCGAAATAGCGCAAACACTTGATTGATCGCCTCAATCAAGCGCTGGCGTTGCTCCGGAGTAGGTTCAGCTCGCCCAGTTGGTGTCGCTGAGGTCGTCTGTGAGGCGCCGGTCCCGCGTGCGACCGCTTGCGCTAGTTTGCCCACCTGCTTGCTGCCGCTCATTACCGCTCTCCTTCCCCTGCTGCCAACGCCACTGATGCTTGGCATGCTGCAGGAACTTACTATTCCAAGAGGTGTGTAGCTCGTGGCTGTCACACCAGTACAAAACAAATTCTGCGAGTAGATTGCGTGCGTAATCTTCTTCGATACCCGTTAAGCGCAGAATATCGTAAACGTTGCCGTGGGGCTGCCAGTTTCTGGTCATCGGTACTGGCTCGGTACTGTGTTTGAGTCCGGCACTAAACCGCGCCCATCGCTGCCGTATAAAACCAATGAAACGGCTATTGACCTCTTTTGGCGGACCACCGCGTTCTCGCCAATAGAGAATGAACTCAGGTAATAGCGATGCTATAAATTCCGGATCGATTTCTGCGCGGGTCATTATTTCGAGTGCGTCAGCGCTGGGCGCCCAATCATTATCAAATTGAGCGGGTGCCGTTACCTGAAACGCAGAGTGGTCTTGCTGATGGCGGCGCCAGGCACTGAGTACATGCTGTCTGAAGCGACTGTCACGGCTGTGATCATCAGCGCCGGTATTAAAAGTACTGAGTTGAGTCATGGCAAATTGACGTTCGATACCGTGGTTAAGTGCCAGTAGTCCCAACAAGTCCTCGGCAGGGCGCCATGGATTCGCTTGTGGTGCCGATGCACTCATATTGTCAGATTTTGATCGTAAAGGCTGGGCCCTTGGCGCTACTGCGGGCGCTTTTTGCCGCTGTGTGACGGTAGCATCGACGCCAATACCTATACGAATACTTTTGCTGTCTTCGCCCGGCAGCAGCGCAATAATGCCTAGGTCAGCCAGTCGTTGTAGCAGTGTTCGAATATGAGCGCCCTGCCAAAAAGGGTAGTCCCGCTCCAACCCTGAAATAACTAACGAATGCCAACGTCCCTGGTCGCGCGGTATCCGATTTCCCAGGCCTTGCAGTAAAACAGCCTCTTCAAGCCCGATCGTCGCAGCAAGATCCGGCGAAAACGTTAGTTGGCGATCTGGGATGAGTGGACCTGATGACATTAGATGGGGCTCGGTTGTTCGGTCTGTTAGGATAACGGGCTTAAGCTCGCGGTTGTAGTGCCGCGTGCCCTTGAATTTTCACGACGGAGCAAATAACTATGGCTAAGGCCAAATCTGCCTTTGTCTGTAATGACTGTGGCGCTGATTACACTAAATGGCAAGGCCAATGTTATGAATGTAGGGCGTGGAATACGTTAACCGAAATTCGGTTGGCGCCGGCCACCAAGTCTGGTGTCGCCAAAGTGGGTGGTCGGGGCGGTTTTTCTGGTGCTACTGCCGACGTACGACTGCTAAAAGACATTGATCTGGTTGACTTGCCGCGTTTTTCTAGTGGCATTGGTGAGTTGGATCGGGTGTTAGGTGGTGGCTTTGTGCCGGGCTCGGCAATCCTCATTGGCGGTCACCCAGGGGCGGGAAAAAGTACGCTGTTGTTACAGACGTTATGCGAGATGGCCCGCACGCGACCCGCGCTATACATCACTGGAGAGGAGTCGCCGCAGCAAGTGGCCATGCGGGCGGCACGCTTGGGTTTGCCGACCGACGGTCTGAAATTAATGGCAGAAACAGATCTCGATCAAATTCTGATGTCGGCGGAGCTACATAAGCCCGACCTGATGGTCATTGATTCTATTCAAGTGGTGCAGAGCAATGCCATTACCTCTGCTGCAGGCAGCGTGTCGCAGGTGCGCGATTGCGCGGCGCAGCTAACGCGATTTGCCAAGCAGAGTGGCACGGTACTCATACTCGTGGGACATGTGACCAAAGATGGCAGTCTGGCAGGGCCAAAGGTGCTCGAGCATATGATCGACTGCTCGATACTGCTTGAGGGCGAGGAGGACTCGCGTTACCGGACGCTCAGAGGACAGAAAAATCGCTTTGGCGCGGTCAATGAGCTGGGTATTTTCGCGATGACCGACACTGGCATGCGCGAGGTAAAAAACCCCTCAGCGATCTTTCTTGACCGTGCTGAACATCCCGCGCCGGGGACAACTGTGATGGTAGTTTGGGAGGGCACACGTCCATTGCTGGTAGAGATCCAGGCGTTGGTTGACGACAGTTCACTGGGCAATCCACGTCGCGTTGCGGTTGGCTTTGAAACCAATCGTCTGGCAATGCTACTGGCAGTTTTACACCGCCACGGTGGAATTCAAGTGGGCGATCAGGATGTTTTTGCCAATGTTGTTGGCGGCGTCCGCGTGCTAGAGACCAGCGCCGATCTCGCCTTGTTATTGGCGGTTGTTTCCAGTTTACGAAATCGTACGCTGCCAAAAGACCTGGTTGTTTTCGGTGAAGTGGGCTTGTCGGGTGAAATCAGGCCAGTTCCCAGCGGCCAAGAGCGGATCGCAGAAGCCGCCAAACACGGCTTTCGAAGAGCGATTGTCCCGAAGGGTAATGCGCCTAAGAAAGCCATCCCCGGCTTAGAAGTGACCGCCGTGTCGCGCTTAGATGAAGCGCTGGCGGCGTTCAGCTGATTCTATCCTAAGTGATGGCGGACGCCTCGTTATGAATTGTGGCACACGATTGGCGTCGCACCCTTAGGCTCTACATCAATTTGCGGTACTTCATGCGGCTAGGTACATCTGCGGATTTGCCAAGTCGCTTGCGCCGGTCTTCTTCATACTCATTAAAATTACCTTCGTGGAAAATAACATCGCCGTTATCCTCGTAGGCTAATATGTGCGTCGCAACACGATCTAAGAACCAGCGATCGTGTGAAATCACCATGGCGGAGCCGGGGAAAGCGAGTATGGCCTCCTCCAGTGCGCGCAATGTTTCCACATCGAGGTCGTTGGTTGGTTCGTCGAGTAAAAGCACATTCGCGCCCTGCTTCAGCAGCTTGGCGAGATGCAGTCGGTTCCGCTCACCCCCCGAAAGATCTTTGACAAACTTTTGTTGATCAGAGCCTTTGAAGTTGAAGCGCCCGCAGTAGGAGCGTGAAGCGACTTCATAGCTACCGATGCGAATAATATCTAAGCCGTCTGAGATTTCTTCCCAAACAGTTTTGCTGCCATCGAGATCGTCGCGAGACTGATCGACGTAGCCAAGCTGAACCGTCTCACCGACGATAACCTCACCACCATCGGGCTGCTCGACGCCCATCAATATTTTAAACAACGTTGACTTGCCCATGCCATTGGCGCCGATGATGCCAACGATCGACCCTTTGGGTACGGTAAAGCTCACGCCATCAAATAGCAGCCGATCGCCAAACACTTTACGTAAATCCTTTACGTCGATGACTTTGTCGCCAAGACGCTGGCCCGGTGGAATATAAATCTCATTGGTCTCATTGCGGCTTTGGAACTCTTGTGACTGCAGTTCGTCAAAGCGTGCCAAGCGCGCTTTGCTCTTGGCTTGTCGGCCTTTTGGATTACTGCGTACCCATTCTAATTCTGCTTTGATGGATTTTTGGTGGGTCGCCTCTTGTCGCGCCTCTTGTGTCAAACGCGCTTCTTTTGCCTCTAGCCATGTTGAATAGTTGCCCTCGTAGGGAATACCGCGACCCCGGTCCAGCTCCAAAATCCAACCCGCCGCATTGTCTAAAAAGTAGCGGTCGTGGGTGATGGCGACGACAGTGCCCGGAAAGTCCTCAAGGAATTTTTCTAGCCAGCCCACGGATTCCGCATCCAAGTGGTTGGTGGGTTCGTCGAGCAACAACATGTCGGGCTCAGATAGCAGTAGCCGGCAAAGCGCCACTCGCCGCAGCTCACCACCCGATAGCGTTTCAACACTGGCATCCCATGGGGGAAGGCGCAGTGCATTGGCGGCGATTTCGAGCTTGGTATCTAAGTTGTGTGCGTCAGTAGCTTGAATCACATCCTCAAGGCGTGCCTGTTCTTTGGCGAGCGCATCGAAGTCCGCTTCAGGTTCCGCATAGGCGGCGTAGATTTTGTCTAGCCCGCTGAGTGCGTCTATGGCCTCCTGCACACCTTCCTCCACATTACCGCGAACATCTTTGTCGCTATTAAGCTGAGGTTCTTGTGGTAAGTAGCCAATATTGATGCCCGCTTGCGGTCGCGCTTCGCCTTGGATCTCGGTGTCGATGCCCGCCATGATCCGCAGCAATGTTGACTTGCCTGAACCGTTGAGGCCAAGTACGCCAATTTTTGCGCCGGGAAAGAATGACAGTGAAATATCTTTGAGAATTTCGCGTTTTGGTGGGACGATCTTGCCTACCCGATTCATGGTGTATACGTACTGCGCCATGGTGATTTTTATCCTGTTACGTAGAGTCATACAGGATAACAGAGCCGGGGGTTCGGCATCTATGATTTGCCCGATCGCTTTTACGGCTGTGTTGCGTGATAAACCGATGGTTTTGGATGCCGGCGCGGACCTGCGAGGTTTTCGCCCCGCGCAGTCAAACGTGGCAAGTTGTTTGCCAGCTCACCCGGCGATTGGGGCGGTGCTGGGGTCGTCTTCGCCATGAGTATAGTCCGAAGGCAACAGACCTTCGTGGTAGTCCTCATATTCAAATTTATTCAGCGCATGAACTTTGGCAACGTGAAAAAGTGCGTCCCCTTCATAGACTAAAGGCAGGTTTGAGCGGCCAATCACAAGCCCAGAAAAGGGGGAGTAGACTTCGACTTCTGCTTTACCCAGCGGGTCTGCGACGACACCCACAGTTTGACCTTTGCTGACCCGCTCCCCGAGTGCGACCAAAACCCGGTGAATCCCTGAGGCAGGCGCGCGCACCCACTGCGTTGTTTGACTGACGATAGGTTTCGAAACCTTAGTTTTGCTTCGCCCTTTGCGTAACATCCCCAGATGACGCATGACGCTGAGTACGCCCTTTACACCTGCACGAATATAAACCTCATCAAAGCGCAGTGCTTCACAGCTTTCATAGAGAATGACGGGCACGCCCATAGCGGTTGCCGTTTGGCGGAGCGAGCCGTCGCGTTCTTTCGAATCTATGACCAGCGGCGCACCAAATGCCTCGGTCATCGCATTGACAACTTCATCATCGAGCTGCGCGCGAATTTGCGGGAAATTCGAGCGATGCCGGCCACCTGTATGCAGATCGATACCGTGCGTACATTTCTTGACGACTTCCTGTAGAAAAGTGTCTGCGAGCCGGCCAGTTAACGAGCCGCTGGAGGATCCCGGAAACGAACGATTGAGATCGCGGCCGTCGGGTAAATAGCGCGTGTGATTGTTAAAGCCATAAATATTGACGATGGGTATTGCCAGTAGTGTGCCCGAGAGACGGCGGGGAGAAATGCTTTTGAGTACCCGTCGAATAATTTCAATACCGTTGATTTCATCGCCGTGAATAGCGGCGCAAACAAACAGTGTTGGACCCGGTTTGGCGCCGCGCACGACTTCTATACTAATCGATAGATCGTCATGAGAAAAAGTTGGCGCAACGGGAATGTCCACGGTGCGGACTTCTCCCGGTAATATATCAATGCCACCAATATTAAGTGGTTCACGGTAAGCCTTTTTGGCAGCTGCATTCACAGGCGCAATTTATCCTTTTTGACGGCCGTGGGCTTTGCCGGGTTGGGCGTTGTCAGCCACGAACTGGATAATTTTTCGAGCGACGTTAATGCCGGTGGAGTCCTCAATGCCGCGCAAGCCGGGGGATGAGTTAACCTCCATGACCAGCGGGCCACGTTCCGAGCGCAGTAAGTCGACACCGGCAACATCAAGCCCCATTGTTTGTGCGGCCTTAATCGCAGTACGTCGCTCTTCTGGCGTGAGCTTGGTCTGCGTGGCTGTACCACCGCGGTGTAGGTTTGATCGAAACTCCCCAGGTGCGGACTTGCGCTCCATGGCGGCGACCACACGACGACCTATAACGAAGCAGCGAACATCACTACCGCCGGCTTCCTTAATAAATTCCTGCACCAAAAAGTCTGCTTTCAGTTCGATGAAGGCGTCGATCACCGACTCAGCAGCTTTAATCGTTTCAGCCAACACGACACCACGACCTTGGGTGCCCTCGAGTAGTTTCACCACCAGTGGTGCGCCCCCCACAAGCTTGATTAGTTCGCGGGTATTATGGACGTCATGAGCAAATCCAGTAACGGGCATGCCTAAACCTTTGCGTGACAACAGTTGTAATGCACGCAGCTTTGAACGCGAACGACCCAGCGGAATTGAGCCAACGAGAGAGTACGTATCCATCATTTCAAACTGACGAATCACCGCAGTGCCGTAGTTAGTAATTGAGGCACCAATACGTGGGATGACCGCGTCGGGTTTTTGCAGTTTCTCACCGCGGTACCACACGGCGGGGTGTGACGATGTGATATCCATGTAGCATTTTAGGGTGTCGATGACGCTGCAATCATGGCCAGCTTTTTCGGCCTCGTCTTGAAGGCGCGATGTGCTGTATAGGCGGGGATTGCGAGAGAGTATGGCTATTTTCACTGGTTTTCCGGCGGTAGGTCACGTGTGCCGCCGAGCATAAAGGATTTGCCGGGATACACAAGAAATCCTTGTCGTAAAGCCGTTCGTCCAAGCAGCATTCGGAAGCGCATACTATCGCGGTCGGTGAGTGTGAGCTCAATCGGGCGCAAATCACCATTAAAGTGTAGTTGCGTGCGAATAACTGGCCGTAATTCATTGTGGCCACCCGAATCCTTGACAGTACGCAAGTCGTGAATAGGCGCTTCGCAGTGGACTTCCTGTTGGCTTTTCCCCTGTTCTGGATGCACACCAAACCTTACCCAAGCTGCCCCATCCCGCTCAAAGCGCTCGGTATAAAATGCGTGCAGCGCGCTGGTGCGAGCGCCGGTATCGACTTTAGCTTTGATTGGCCCAATGCCTAGCTCGGGGAGGCTTAGCCATTCACGCCAGCCGATACCGCATACTTGTGGTTTTTCCATGTCGTTCATGCCGTTCATGTCGTTTGGTTGGCCGATAAGCTGGGGTTGATTTGATTGGCACCAACACCGAGTTCGGCCAGCTGCATCGACCTCGGGCCATGTGCATTTTTACCATCGATATCGATACAGGTCATGCAATGGAGCGCTTGTGCCATCATAGCTGTTGGGATTAGCCCACCGTAGCCGCTGTCAAAAATACTGATTCGCATAAGGTTTTCCAAATAATTCATATGCTTAGCAAAGATATAGCGGAAATGTGACAGATTTACCGCTCAATGGGTAGAGACGCTTACCTGTTGCCGCACAATCAGTTAAAATCTCGAACCATAATCGTTCGTTATCCAGCCTGCCGAATGGCATTCGTGTTGTGCTGGTAACTCCCGCAGCCTCATCTCAAGGAATGTCGTCATGAACCAAGTCGCCACTCATCTTTCCCAGTATCTCGACCGCGAGCAGCAGACCATCGAAAGCTTTGATGCGGAACTGTGGGCCGCCATGAGCGCTGAGGCGCGTCGTCAAGAAGAGCATATCGAATTAATCGCCTCCGAAAATTACGCCAGTCCCCGAGTAATGGAAGCGCAAGGTTCAGTGCTGACCAATAAATATGCTGAGGGTTATCCGGGTAAACGTTATTACGGTGGCTGTGAATATGTTGATGTGGCTGAGCAATTAGCCATTGACCGTGCCAAGGCACTATTTGGCGCCGAGTATGCCAACGTGCAGCCCCACTCGGGCTCGTCGGCGAATTTGGCGGTCTTTCACGCGCTGTTGCAGCCCGGCGATACTGTTATGGGCATGAGCCTTGCCGACGGTGGACATTTGACCCACGGCGCCAGCGTCAACTTTTCAGGCAAATTCTATAACGCTGTTCAATACGGCATTAATCGTGACACGGGCCTGATTGACTATGACGAAGTTGCAGCGCTTGCCAAGGCGCATCGACCTAAATTACTTATCGGTGGGTTTTCTGCCTACAGCCGTGTCATGGATTGGAGTAAATTCCGTGAAATAGCCGACTCGGTCGGTGCCTATCTACTGGTTGATATGGCGCATATTGCCGGCTTGGTGGCAGCGGGTGTCTATCCTAGTCCGATGCCCTTCGCCGACGTGGTGACGTCTACTACACACAAAACGTTGCGTGGCCCGCGCAGTGGTATTATTTTGGCGCGTGGTGATGAGGCGCTTTTCAAAAAGCTTAACTCCGCTATTTTCCCCGGTGCGCAGGGTGGCCCGTTGATGCATGCTATTGCGGGCAAAGCTATTGCGTTTAAGGAGGCAATGGCGCCTGGTTTTGTCGAATATCAGAAGCAAGTCATTATCAATGCACAAGCGATGGCGGCGACGTTTATCGAGCGCGGGCATAAAATTGTCTCTGGCGGCACTGATAATCACCTGATGCTGCTCGATTTGATCGGTAAGGAATACACTGGCAAGGATGCTGATGCAGCATTGGGCGCTGCCAATATCACTGTGAATAAAAATGCCGTGCCTAACGATCCCCGCTCGCCCTTTGTGACCTCGGGTCTTCGCTTGGGTACACCGGCCATCACCACGCGAGGTTTTGCTGTTGCTGAAACCGTCGATTTGACCCACTGGATGTGTGATGTGTTGGCGGCGTTGGAGGCGGGTGATGCCGCGCCTGTGATTGAGCAGGTAAAGGCAAAGGTGCTGGATGTCTGTGCACGTTTGCCGGTCTACGTAAAATAGGGGTTAACGCAAATCCGCAGGCTCAAGCACTATGCATTGTCCGTTCTGTAACGATATAGAAACTAAAGTGATCGACTCTCGGCTCGTTGCAGAGGGTGGTCAGGTGCGTCGTCGTCGCGAATGCTTAAGTTGCAAAGAGCGCTTTACGACTTATGAGCTTGCTGAGTTGGTCATGCCGCGGATGATCAAGGCGAATGGTAATCGTGAGCCCTTTGATGAAGACAAGCTGCGCGGTGGATTTTTGCGTGCCTTGGAAAAGCGCCCAGTGTCGGTGGAAGAAATTGAGGCGCAAATCAGTCATATAAAGCATCGCTTGCGGGCCACCGGTGAGCGAGAGATTAAATCTCGAGTGTTGGGAGAGCTGGTGATGGATGCGCTTAAGCAGCTAGATCAGATTGCCTACGTGCGCTTCGCCTCGGTCTACCGAAGCTTTCAGGATTTATCCGAGTTTCGCGATGCCATTGAGCGTCTTGAGGCTGAGCCAGTCGGGCGAGATTGACTATGGATCCGCAGTTTGATGATGCCATGATGGCACGCGCTCTAGTGCTCGCGCAGTCAGCGCGTTGCTGGGCGAGTCCCAACCCTCACGTTGGCTGTGTTTTAGTGCGTGATGGCAGCATTATTGGTGAAGGTTTTACTCAGCCTGCGGGTGCTGACCACGCTGAAATTGTTGCATTAAAAATGGCGGGGGATGCCCTTGGTGCCACCGCCTATGTCACGTTAGAGCCGTGTGCGCACACGGGTCTAACGGGGCCTTGCGCTGACGCGCTGATCAATGCCCGTGTAAAGCGTGTTGTGATCGCTATTCTTGATCCTAACCCTGCGGTGAGTGGCCGTGGCGTCGAAAGGCTCAGCAGTGCCGGTATTCAGGTTGATGTGGGTGTTCGTGAAGCAGAGGCAGCGGTCGAGCTGACTGGTTTTTTGTTGCGTATGCGTCGAGGCTGGGGGCGCGTGCGCCTCAAGCTGGCTAGCTCCCTAGATGGTCGAACGGCGCTGGCGTCTGGCGAGAGCCAATGGATTACGAGCGCCGCGGCGCGACAAGACGTACAGTTACTGCGCGCCCAAAGCTCGATGATTATCACCGGTATTGGCACAGTGTTAGCTGATAATTGCGCGCTGACAGTGCGCGCTGAGCAGTTGGCTTTGCAGGGTGCTGCGCTGATGCGCGCATCGTATCGACAGCCCCTACGCGTGGTTATCGACAGCCATTGTCGTACGCCACTTGGTGCAAAAGTATGCGCTGAAGATACACAAACTTTAGTTGCAATGGCTGATTCGCTTGACTCGCCCGGTGCAAAGGCATTAATGGCGCAAAGCAAGCCGCATCTGGAAGTCATATCCCTGCCGGGCCCCGCTGATGATAGTGGCAATCAGCAGGTTGATTTATCGGCTTTAATGGCGGCACTGGGTGCCCGGGGTGGCAACGAGATTTTGGTCGAGGCCGGACCCACACTCGCAGCGGCATTGCTAAGAGCCGAGTTAGTTGACGAGTTGGTGTGTTATCAAGCGCCCAAATTATTGGGTGCTAGTGCGCAGCCACTGGTGACGATGGATATTGGCAGGCTCGCAGAGGCGGTGCAGTTATCTTTTGTCGATATCAGTCGGATTGGTGACGACTTGCGTATTACTGCGGTACCGATTTATTAATGGAGATACTGTGTTTACAGGAATAATTGAGGCTGTTGGGGAGATCGCGGCGATCGAGAGTAAAGGCGGGGATATGCGTTTGCGTATCCACACCGGTAAGCTCGATCTGACAGATGTGCAGTTGGGTGACAGTATTTGTACCAGCGGCGTCTGCTTAACCGTTACTGACTTACCCGGCGATGGCTATTGGGCTGACGTGTCTCTCGAGACACTTAACTTCACCAGTTTAGGCCAGAAGAAGCGCGGTGATCGCATAAATCTAGAAAAGTCACTGACTCCCAGTTCGCGCCTGGGGGGCCATATTGTGAGCGGACATATCGACGGTGTGGGTGAGGTGGTAGAAGTTTCTCAGGATGCACGTTCGTGGCGCTATGTGTTAGCCGCACCGGCCACCCTGGCAAAGTACGTTGCACACAAGGGTAGTATTTGCGTAGATGGCACAAGCCTGACCGTTAACGCGGTGGACGGCATGCACTTTGACCTCAATATTATTCCACAGACGCTGAAAGAGACTGTGTTCGGTGAATACGTAGTTGGTAGCCGGGTGAACCTTGAGGTTGATGTGATAGCAAGATATCTCGAACGTCTTCTGATGGGCGAAAAAGCAGCCGAAAGCACTAATGCCATTAGTCTCGCAAGTTTGCGCGAAGCCGGTTATCTCAAGGATTAGCTTAACAATGACTGAACAGCCACATATCTCAACTCCAGAACAGCTCGTCAGTGAGCTACGTCATGGCCATATGGTGTTGATGTTGATCGATAATAGCGCGGGTAGTGCCACGGGGATCGTTGTTACAGCAGCGGAATTGTGTAACGCCGAGCAAATTACATTTATGGCACGAAAAGCGCGTGGGCTAGTTTGTTTGGGTCTTACGCAAGCGCGTTGTGAACGGCTGGCACTGCCGATGATGGTCGAGGGTAGTACAACCGATACGGCCTCATTTACCCTGTCGATTGAAGCTTCGGTGGGTATCGACACCGGTATTTCAGCCGCGGATCGTGCGCGTACTGTGCATGCTGCAGTGCGGGCCGATGCGAAACCAGCTGACTTAGTACAGCCGGGTCATATTTTCCCGATCGCTGCCGCGGATGGTGGTGTCTTGATACGCGCTGATCGTGCTGAGGCGACGACTGATCTCGCACGCTTAGCGGGGCTATTACCCGCCGCGGTCTTTACCGATGTGTTAAATGCGGCGGGGGATTTGGCGCGAGATGATGAGGTTTTAGCTTTTGCGGCAGAGCATGATCTGCCTGTGGGTCGGGTGTCTGACTTAGTACACTTTCGACTCGCTAACGAAAACACGGTAACGAGGGTACGTGAAGGCCAGATAAATACAGCATATGGACCGCTGCAGCTAACGGTTTATCGTGAAGCCACTCAAAAGCAGGTACATTTAGCATTGAGTTGCGGTGATATCCGCGCCGACGCGCCGACATTAGTTCGAGTCCATATCACATCGGTTTTGCGCGACCTTGTCGGAACCGAATTGAATGGTCATCAATCGTGGCGGTTTGATGACAGCTTAAAAGCTATTGCTGCAGCCGATCGCGGTGTTTTGGTCTTGATCAGTAAGCCCGAAACCAGCGACGATATCTTGGCGAGTGTTGATCGTCTGTTGGGCGATACCCCCATGGAAGCCAGCAGTAGTACTTATGGTTATGCCTCTATAGGTCTTGGCGCGCAAATTTTGCGTGATTTGGGTGTTGGGCAAATCAATCTACTTGGCGCGCCAGTCAAGTACAATGCGCTGTCTGGATTTGGACTCGAGGTCGTTGACTTCGTATCCCCTGAGAAAAATTAAAGTCAATATTGGAGAAAACACATGAGCACCCAAGGGATTAAGACGACTGAGGGCACACTGACAGCCAACGAGGGTAAATACATTATTATCCTGACTCGCTGGAACAGTTTTGTGGTGGAGCACTTGCTTGAAGGTGCTGTAGATACTTTGCGCCGTCACGGCGTAAAGGATGAGCAGATGCACATTGTGCGTGTGCCGGGGGCATTTGAAATACCTTTGGCCTGTCAGCACGCGGCTGCGCGCAAAGATTGCGACGCGATCATTGCGCTCGGTGCTGTGATTCGCGGCGGCACACCGCATTTCGAATATGTCGCCGGTGAGTGCACCAAAGGCGTGGCACAGGTCAGCATGGATACCGGCAAGCCGATCGCATTTGGTGTGCTGACGGTTGACTCAATTGAGCAAGCGATCGAGCGCTCGGGTACTAAAGCAGGCAACAAAGGCGCCGAGGCGGCGACCACTGCCTTAGAGATGGTCAATTTACTGAGTGCCCTAGGCGACTCATGAGCAATGTGAATCCGCTAGCTGCACAGCGTCGCCGTGCAAGGCATTATGCTGTGCAATCCCTCTATCAATGGACTATGAGTCGCGCTGATCTGGCAGATATTGAAGCCGAATTCAGGGTAGATAACGACTTCAGTCACGTGGACGGTGAGTATTTTCACGATCTGCTATTCGGTGTTGCACAGAGTGTCGACGCGCTCGAAACGCTATTTGTCGACGCGCTCGATCGACCACTCAAAGACCTTGATCCCATTGAACGAAATTTACTACGCATGGGCACCTTCGAGTTGCGCGACCGCATTGACGTGCCTTACAAGGTAGTGATTAACGAGGCTGTCGCGTTGGCGAAGAAATTTGGTGCGACGGATAGCTATCGCTATATTAATGGCGTACTTGATAAGGTAGCCCAGGGTTTGCGTCAAATTGAGGTTGCCGCAGAGCGCTAATGGCGGCGCGTGAATTTGAAGTCATCTATCGCTGGTTTGCCGGTTTGGGCGCTGGGAAAAATGTAGCGCTTGGCGTCGGTGATGACGCTGCCATTCTCGAAATGCCCGCCGGCCACCAGATGGTCGTTTCTACCGATACGTTGGTTGAAGGGGTCCACTTTCCCATCGAGACACTCCCAGAAGACATTGCTTATCGGGCGGTTGTTACTGCCGCGAGTGATCTTGCCGCAATGGCTGCGGAACCTCTGGCAATGACTTTGGCAATTAGCCTGCCGGTGGCCGATGATCTTTGGTTACATGGATTTTCACAGGGCTTAGCTGCCGCTGTAGCGGACACTGGGCTACCGCTTGTTGGCGGTGATACCACCCAGGGTCCTCTTACGGTTTCTGTCACGGTCATGGGTAGCGTGCCTCGGGGGCAAGCGCTACTGCGCACCGGTGCACAGGTGGGTGATAATGTTTGGGTGAGCAATACGCTGGGTGATGCTGCGGCTGGCTTGGCCATGCTGCAGGGCGAACTGGCGAGTGTTTGGCTGCCGGAATTCGAGGATCAAGACTGGCTGACGTTACGTTTCAATCGGCCGACACCACGCTTTGATTTAGTGCTGCAATTGCGCGGTCACGCATCGGCTTGTATTGATATCTCTGATGGTTTGCTAGCTGATGCGGGTCATATAGCCGATGCAAGCGGGGTGGCGATTCATATCGACGCCGATAAAATTCCATTGTCGTCTGCTTTAATGGCCTGCCCAGATCGCGAACTTGCACTTAGATGGGCGTTAACCGGTGGTGATGATTATGCGCTATTGTTTACCTTGCCGAGCGGCGCAGCTGTACCTTTGGGATGCACCTTGATCGGTGAAGTGCGTCTCGGTGATGGGGTGCATTGTGACCATTCTGCCGCTAAGTCGACTGTTGGAGGCCACTTAGGCTATGCCCACTTCCATTGAACCATTAACTATCCGTGAGGTTGCATGCTCCCCCACCTTGCTAATTGCGACTTGGTTTGGCTCGGGACTAGCGCCTGTGGCATCAGGTACGGTTGGTAGCCTCGCTGCACTGCCTTTCGTGTGGCTATTGATGCAGCTCTGGATGCCACTGGCATCGTTGCTCTGCGTGTTTTTGCTTTTCTTAGGTGTTGCTACGGGCCGCGTCTTAGGCCTACGCATGGGTGAATCTGATCACGGTGCCATTGTGGTCGATGAAGTCGTCGGTGTGGCACTGGCCATTTTGCTGCCTTACTGGTTGCTGGCTGGCTGGGCTGCGCCCTATGTATTCGTGTTGGGTGGTTTCATTGGCTTTAGAATCTATGACATCGTCAAGCCATGGCCGGTGAGCTATTTTGACAGCCACTGGAAAAACCCTTGGGGTGTCATGCTCGACGACGTATTTGCCGGGTTTATGGCAGCAGCTGGCGTGGTGGTGCTGGTGGTGTTAATCCAGTGATTCACTCGAACCGCCAAGGTTACCTTGTTGCGGTTGTCGTCGCTGTTTTAGGCTTTTGTTGGCCTGTTGCAGCCACTGACTTATTTGTAGAAGCGTTACTGCCTGGACGTGCGGTGGTCATGATTGATGGCCAGCGCTACACACTGCTGGCTGGCGAACGTGTTGGAGAAGTTGTGCTAATTGAGGCGGATGGCCGCTCTGGCTTGTTTAGTTTGGCCGGCAAAACCGAACGGCTCACGGTTAGTCGACGTATTCAAACGCAATTTACTATCCCCGATCGTCGTGAAGTGCGTGTCGTTCGTGACATCGCGAATCAGTATCGTATTCAAGCCGAAATCAATGGTTCACGGACCGAAGTAATGATCGACACGGGTGCCAATACGGTGGCGATGAACAGCGCTGACGCGCGTCGCTTTGGCGTTGCCCGAATATCACAGAACGCCGTTCAGTTAGAAACCGCTGGCGGCATGATAAACGGGTGGCGAGCACAGATAGCGACTATTGATGTGGGCGGCATTGTGGTTCAGAACGTTGACGCAGTGGTTACCGAGGGCGATTTCCCGACGACTATTTTACTGGGTATGAGCTATCTTAACCACGTTGATCTAAACGAGCGTAATGGTGTGTTGTTGATGACCCGCGAGTGGTAATTATTTAGCGGCGGCGATGCACGATCGCCAGCGCCAGTGTCTTAAGACCTTCGGCGGACTCGCCAAAGCCAGTTAACGCGTTAATCGCTACTGTTAGCAGCCTATCTGCCTCTTTGCGCGCCCCCTCAAGCCCCAGACACGCCACATAAGTTGATTTGGCCGCGGTGATGTCTTTGCCCGCTGTTTTACCCAGCGTGGCACTGCTTTGCGTGACATCTAAAATGTCATCAGTGACTTGGAATGCTAAGCCAATAGCCTCTCCAAATGCCCGCAGAGATGCGGTTTGCACGACAGTCGCACCGGCACAGATGCCACCTGCTTCTAACGCTGCGCTAATCAGCGCTCCGGTTTTCAATGCATGAAGTTCCCGCAGCTGCTCAAGCCCTAATGCTTTTTGTTCGCCAGCCATATCCATCGCCTGACCACCGACCATGCCGCTGAAGCCGGCGGCGCGACTCAGCAACGATACCAATGCAAGCCGTTGCTCGGTCGTTAGCGCGACGCAGTCTGTGATTTGCTCAAAGGCTAAAGCCTGCAAACCATCACCCACCAAGATTGCAGTGGCATCATTGAACTCCCGGTGGAGTGTCGGCTTACCACGGCGCAAATCATCGTCATCCATGGCGGGTAAATCATCGTGAATGAGGGAGTAAGTGTGGATTAATTCAACCGCATCACCGATGTCGCTAGCCCCTGAGATCGGCTTTCCAGCAACCGCGTAGGCAGCGGCCTCAGTCAGTTGTGCGCGTAACCGCTTGCCCGGATTTGACAAGGCATAATCGATTGCACGATTGAGTGTCGGATCTGCGCTGAATCTGCCGCCGAGATTAAGTGTCATGCTTAATCGGTCTGAATTTTGCCGTCGGGATTGATCATTGCCACGCGCTGTTCAGCGGCATCTAGGGTCTGCTGTGCACGCTCCACTTGCTGCATACCTTGCTCGTAAAGGGTGAGTGCGTCTTCCAGTGGTACCTCGGGATCTTCGAGGCGCTCTAACAGCGTACCAAGCTGGGTCATCTGTTCATGTAACGGCGGACTATCTGCTAATATTTTTTGGGGTTTTGCCATGACTTACGGCTCCAGTGTAGTGCGGCTTATGTCACTAATGCGCACGTTCACGCGCTGCAGTGGCGCCGCATTCTGCGGGTCAATTTCGGCGATATTGATCGGCGCATCACGCGGCGGTAATGCCGATTTCTCATTCGCCAGGTAGACGATATGCTCTGCAGTCAGCCCTGCGGCGATGCGGTTTTGTTGTTGGCTCGCATGATCGACGAACTGATCGCTAATACCAATATGACGCACTGGAATATCGATGCCCTCAGCAGCAAGTAATTCAGCAATGCCGCTACCAGCGCCACCGGCGGTACTGTTTTCCTCAACGGTGATGAGCTTTTGGTGGCTAGATGCGGCAACAAGAATCGCTTGACGATCGAGTGGCTTGACCCAGCGCATATCGATTAACGTCGCATCAAGCTGCTCGGCCGCGCGCAGCGCCTCGGGCAACAGCACGCCAAAATTGAGAATAGCGACCGATGAACCTTCGCGAAGCAGCCTAGATTTGCCGACTTCTAGGTTTTGCATCGACTGTTCAATGGGTGTGCCAATACCTTCTCCGCGTGGGTAACGCACAGCAGCTGGTCCCGCGTAGGAATAAGCCGTATGCAGCAATTGGCGACATTCATTTTCATCGGCCGGTGCGGCAATAATCATATTGGGAATACAGCGCAAATAGCTGTGATCAAACACGCCGTGATGCGTTGCACCGTCCTGACCCACCAAGCCCGCACGATCGATGGCAAAGGTAACGTCAAGATTTTGCAGGGCGACGTCATGGATGAGTTGATCATAGGCGCGCTGTAAAAAAGTAGAATAAATTGCGACGACTGGCTTTAAACCGTCGCAAGCCATGCCAGCGGCGAGTGTTACCGCGTGTTGCTCAGCGATAGCGACGTCGTAGTAACGGTCAGGGAATTGCTCGGCAAACTTAACCATCCCCGACCCCTCGCACATGGCTGGCGTAATACCAACAAGCATTGGATCTATCGCGGCTTGATCGCATAGCCACTGGCCAAAGACATCTTGATATTTGGGTGGCTTTGGAGGGCCTGCCACAACGGGGGCTTTTTCGAGCTTGTTGAGTGCGTGATACCCAACCGGGTCGGCCTCAGCTGGCCCGAATCCTTTACCTTTAACGGTTGTAATGTGCAAAAGCTGGGGGCCATCGAGCTCGGTCATATTGGTTAATGCTTGCACTAAAAGAGGTAAATCATGCCCATCTATTGGCCCAATATAGTTAAACCCTAGCTCCTCAAATAGAGTGCCTGGCGCGACCATACCTTTCATATGTTCTTCAGTGCGTTTGGCAAAATCCCATGCCGAAGGCATTTTCTCTAACAATCGTTTGGAACGCTCGCGAAAAGAAATGTAGGCGCGGCTAGCCCAAAGCTTGGCAAAGTACGTCGCTAATCCACCGGTGTTGTGGCCGATAGACATCTGGTTATCGTTGAGGATGACCAGCATGTTGGGTCGTACATGACCCGCATGTGCCAGCGCTTCAAAAGCCATTCCGCCGGTGATTGCACCGTCGCCAATAATGGCAACGGCCTTGCGTTTGATGCCTTGTGCCGCCGCGGCTAAAGCCATGCCTGCAGCGGCAGAAATGCTAGTTGATGAGTGACCAACACCAAATGTGTCGTATTCGCTTTCGCTGCGCTTTGGAAAGCCAGATAGACCGCCGCGCTGTCTGATCGTGTGCAGCTGCGCCCGTCTTCCAGTCAGTATTTTATGCGGATAGGTTTGATGCCCCACATCCCACACCAACCGATCATGCGGTGTTTTGAGTACATGGTGGAGGGCGACAGTAAGCTCGATAACGCCTAGCCCCGCACCGAAGTGCCCTCCAGTCTGTGCCACTGAGTAAAGCAAGAAGTTACGCACCTCATCTGTGAGCGCCAAAAGCGCCGCATCGTCCAAGGTTCGAAGATCGAGATCGCCTGCATCGAGCCGATCTAAAAGCGGCGTCGCGGGTAAAATTGTCGGTAGCTCATTAATCATGTCTGAATGATAACCCATCGCGTCACTGTTCGACGCGAATAGCGTCGATTTCTTGTGTCAATACAGCGAATAGGATCTGGGTACCGGGGCCCGTTAACGTCTGACCATCGGGCCAGAAAAAAGCGGCCTTTGGCTGTCGATAGAGATCTGAAAAACGTGGATTGGGATCCACGAATCTCGCATCAGCGCGTTCGCTTGCCCAGTCTTCGATGGCCTTGTTACGCGCGTCGATGGTCTCTCCTAGGGCTTTTGTTGCAGGCGTTTTCAAGACGCCTACGACGGAGAGCATCATATTCAATTGATAACGCTTACGCTCCTGAATAATAAAATCCAGTGCCGTTAACAAACGGCTGTCTGATTGCTCGAATATAGTATTGTCGAGTGTGATCACGAGATGTTTGGGTTGATAATATCCAACTAAACGCGCAAAACATTCGCCGATCCACTCGGGGGTGAGTGACCGATGGCCTCGAATTAAAGTTCCGTGGCCGCCCGGTGTTGCAGGTACCAGATGCCGTTTTTGGCTCAGTCTCGAGCTGATGATCAGCAGCGGTAATTGTTGCACTTCGCTAATGTTATCGTGTGTTTCAAATGTTTCATTGAAAGTGTTGCAGTCAAGCTGGTCGTTGCTGCTGTTGAGCACTACGAGTCGCCCGGTCAGCGCCCAGAATGGCAGCGACAGAATAATCACTGAGGCCCAAATAATAAATTTATTGCTAAGCATAGGCCATCGAACCCCAATCTAATGAGTGAAAACACGCCACATTAAATGCTATACGGTAAAAAAAGCGTTATCTATATCCCAAAACGGAGATTCTAACGCACTTAGATCGACACAAACCTCGTTAGGTTGGGGTAAGGTTACGCATATGTTATACCAACGTAAAATTCCGTTTGCTGATTTGCTTTCTGCAAAACTGGAACTTCAACTGCAAAATGGGCGTTACGCTTCGGTCAGCACCCATGTGGTTGGTGTTTGCGCAATGACCGCGCTGCTTTGGTTTAAGGTCAGCGAAATCTATTTGATGGCCTGGGCGGGTGGCATGATGTTGCTGCTGCTGCTGGCGTCAATGCGCATGGGTTACAGCTTGGAAGGCAATCGACTCTATAACCATCCCTTTAGTGTTTACTTTGAGCTCATAATAATCACCCTGCTTATTGGTAGTGCTTGGTGCGCCACGACATTTTGGATTTGGGTAAGTACAAGTGCCGATGACCAAAGTTTTTACGCTGCGATATTAATAGTGACGTTGATTGCGGTTATATCGGTGTCCGTCACCGTGGTTATTCGCGAGTGCTATTTGACTTATCTGTTTACTATGATTGTTCCTCTGGCCGCATGGCTGGCCTATAACTATGAAGATCGGCCTTTTAATTTGATTTTGTCGGGCTTGCTCACCGTACTGGCGATTGTCATGACAGTTGCGAGTAGTTGGATGAGCCGTTCATTTACTGAAATGGTGCAGAGCAATCTTGAGCGCGCGGCAATGGCAAAGGATTTGTCTGATTTATCCGATAGCCTTCGGCAGCGTAATTCACAGTTAGAGGAAGCTAGAAAGCAGCTGTCAAACATGGCGACTATCGACGAATTGACTGGCTTGGGTAATCGCTGGGCATTAAATCAAATGCTTCAAACTGAACTTTCCCGGGCTAAGCGTTCGGGTGTTCCGCTTGCGTTGGTGATTCTCGATGTCGATCATTTTAAGCTTTACAATGATACTTACGGTCATCCAGCTGGCGATATTGCTCTAAAAAGTATCGCAGAGATATTAATGTCGGTAACTTCTCGTGCAGGCGACATGGCTGCGCGGATGGGTGGCGAAGAATTTTTACTGATATTGCCCGGGGCAACCGCGCACGCGGCTCAAGCTACGGCCGAAAAAATTCGCGAGCGGTTAGCGAAACTTGCGCTAGCGCATGGTACGTCTCCGACGGCCTCGGTAATTACGCTAAGCCAGGGCATTGTAAGTTGCATCCCAAGTATGGCTACCGATGCCGAGGCGCTAGTTGCTGCGGCCGACGAGGCGCTTTATCAGAGCAAAGATAATGGCCGCGATCTCATCACGGTATCGCCTTTTATTCCTTAATCGCTACTATTTGAAAATTGTTTTCGTAGCTCCATGAGTCGACGACGCTGCTGCTTGTCGGGTTTGTTGACGGGCCTAGCGACTGCGCCAGCTGCTTTTCGGGCAATACCTTCTTGCTCTCGCTTGGCGATGCTCGTCTCGGTTTCTTCATAGAGTGTTTGCGCGTAAGGGGCGCCTTTGCGTTGATTGGTCAATATCCGCACGACAACCACTTTGTCGTCATAGCCTTGGCGAATAGTTAGTCTATCCCCGACGGAAATCTCTTTTGATACTTTGACGCGATGCCCATCGACCTGGATTTTTCCACCTTCAATTGCGGCTTTAGCCAGTGATCGCGTTTTAAAAAAACGTGCTGCCCAGAGCCATTTATCAACCCGTAATTTACTGACGCTTAACGGATTAATGGTCATTAGATGTTAATCCTTGATCGATTTCGTCAAAGTGATGAATTGCTGGGTAGCGAGTATTACGTTCAATTGGACCGCGACTATCAGGTTGCCGGAGAGTAAATAAGTGAGCGATACCATAGAGTTCTGCCGCCGCCAATACCGCTTCCGAATCATCGATAAAAAGCGTTGAGCTGGGGTCAAAAGGCTGTTGCTGCTGTAGCGCCTGCCAGAAAATTTGTGACTCCTTGGGTGCACCCAGAGAATGCGAGCTGAGCAACGCGTCGAACCAGCGGGCTAGGTCAACACGTTCTAATTTAATCTTGAGTGTTTCTGGGTGAGCGTTTGTGATCAAAATAACCTTGCAGTGACTCTTATAAAGATGGCTGAGGAACTGCTCTGCCGAGGGCCTCCACGCCACTCCATGTGCAAGCTCGCGTTTCAATTTGGCAATGTCGATAGTCAAACGCTCTGACCAATAATCTATGCAGTACCAATTGAGCGTACCCCGCTGCTGCTGAAACATTGGTGCTAACACAGCTTTCGCTTCGGTCTGGCTCAGATTGTTAAGTTTGGCATAAGCGCTTGGTATCGCTTCTAGCCAAAAATTATTGTCAAAACGCAGATCGAGCAGCGTACCGTCCATATCGAGTAATACAGTATCAATACTGAGCCAGTCGACATTTGTCACAGATGAGCAATCGGCAACCTCTAGAGCCATAGACAATGTTACCCTTTACCCATGTTGCGAGTATCCTCAAATTTATCGCGCTTAGAGCGCATTGTTAGTCAGACTTCTGTCGCTGGTATCGATCAATTTATCGATCAATTACTGGCGATCACGCGTGACGCGGAGCGCACGGTGCTGCACTACTATAGCAATCTACAGAGCGAAGATGTGACTCGTAAGGCGGATAATAGCCCGGTCACCATCGCTGATCACGCATCGCATCAATTATTATCGGCGGCCTTACGACAGCTTACGCCCAATATCCCGGTGCTCTCTGAAGAGTCGGTCGAAGCGGACATTGTCGCGCGCCTAAATTGGCCGGTGGTATGGATCGTGGATCCACTGGACGGAACCAAGGAGTTCATAGGTAATACCGGAGAGTTCACTATAAATATTGCTTTGGTGAGTGATGGACGTCCGGTTTTGGGACTGCTGGCGAAGCCTGTCACTGGCGAGATTTTCCTCGGTATGCCCGGCGCAGGGGCGTGGTGCTATCAGCAAGATGCTAACGGGCATGAGATTCGGGCCGGTTTACGTGCGCGACCATTAAATCGCACTTTGCCGCTGACAATTTTGGCAAGCAGTCGGCACAGTCAGGCACGGGTCGACGGCGTCATGACGGCGCTAATGAGTTTAGCGTCTGGTGTTGAGCGAAGAAATGCGGGTAGTGCATTGAAATTCTCGCTGCTAGCGAGTGGTTCAGCTGACGTTTATCCTCGCACTTCCCCCTGTTATGAGTGGGATGTTGCAGCAGGCGACGCGTTGGTTGAGGCGGCAGGTGGTTGCGTGTTGGGTTTAGATGGTCAGCCGCTACGTTATAATCAGCGCAGCACGCTATTAGCGCCGCGCTTCATCGCGCAAGCCGACCCCCGTATTAATTACCTTGAAAAACTCGCTGAGCAATTGCGCGCCAGTGCTCGTCAGCATTAGTATGGCGCGAATAAATTCCATCTTTAAATTTAAGGGCTGTGGTGATGACGCAAATGTCCGGTAATGGCGGTGATGCCGCCAATGAGACACTGACACCGACAATGCGATTAATGGCATTACAATTGCGTCATAAGGCGTTAGATCAAAAGATTCTTGACCTTCAAGGGCGCCCCTACCTAAACCAGCTGCTTTTACAGCGCTTAAAAAAAGAAAAATTACGTCTTAAAGATGAAATTGAACGCATAAAAGATGAGCTTATTCCCGACCTCAACGCTTGATATAAGGCCAGCTTCCCTCTGTTTTTAGCAGTACTTCTTTGGCCGCTAGTCCGCCTGCGAAGCCCGCCAATTGACCATTGCTGGCGATCACTCTGTGGCAAGGAATCATAATTGAAATCGGATTTTTGCCGATCGCGGTACCAACGGCCCGAACCGCAGTGGGCCTACCGATGGCCAGCGCAATGCTTTTGTAGCTCCGCGTTTCGCCATAGGGGATCTGTTGTAACTGCTGCCAAACGGCTTGCTGAAAAGGTGTTCCTAGCGGTGCAATCGGCGTACGAAAGGTCGTGCTGGCACCCCGAAAATACGTCATTAATTCATCGACTGCGGCGTTCAACAGTGCATCATCTTGGCGGGCCGCTAACGCATTAAGGGGTATTCTGGTCACTTGTGTTGGCCACAATATCGCCCGTAAAAATGCGTCTTCGGCAATCAAGGTTAGGCGCCCCAACGGACTGTCGAATTGCCGGTACCTGCAATGTTTTTGCAGTGCGGTCATTGACTGGGAGTTCGTGAATGATTGGCGGCGTTAGCGACTAGGTCCGCAGCATGCGCTGCAAAACCGGCACCCGCTTGTCCATATAAATTAAACGCCGAGATGCCGTTTGCCGCCATTTCCTCTGCGTGTTCTGTATGGCGCACAACCGCCGCCATTGCACCCTGATAGCCCATTGAGCGGAGCAGTTGAGCGACCAGCATATTCTCGGGGTGGTTCGTTAGCGCCAACATAATGAGTTGTACTTCTTGTAAATCAACGCGGTGCCAGAAATCTGGGTCGGATGCATCTGCGCAAACAATCCGACGTTGTTCACTGCGATGTGCAGCTACCCGTGCTTCAGTGCTTTCAACGCCTAATAGCTGTTTGCCAGAGTGGCGAGCCAGCGATTCATAAGCGCCTGTACCGACGCGGCCCATCCCTAAAATCACAATCTTCACATTGTCAGTGGGTTCGTAGCTTTCGAGTAATTTGTCCGATCGAAAGCTAAGTAGGCGCTCTCGATGACGCTGGTAAAAGCCATGTGTGGCACCATTAATTGGTGCGGCGACGACAAAACTGATGGCAATACCAATAGACAGTGCTGCGGTCCATTGCGGGTCTACCCATTGCGCTGTTGCCGCCACTGCGATGACGATTAAGCCAAATTCACTGTGGTTTCCGAGTGATCCCGCTGCGAGTACTGCCGTGCGAGGGCTGGTGTGAAAGCGGGTCATTAGCCAGAAATATAGCGGTGGCTTGAAAATGGCACCAATACCGATCATCACTGCAAAGATAACGAGCGTTAATGATGGCCAGCCCGCAAGACCAATTGACAAAAAGAAGCCAATTAAAAAGAGATCTTTCAGCTGCATCAAATTGCTTGCCATGGCTTTAGACTTTGGATGCCCAGCCAATACCGCGCCAACGATCAGCGCGCCTAAATCACCTTTAACGCCCACCGCTTCCGATGCCTGTGCAGAACCAATTGCCAAGGTCAGCCCGCACAAGGTGAGCAGCTCTCCATAGCCGACGACTTTAAGCGTCCATAAAATTAATGGCCGCAAAGGAATGATGAGTAAAAGAAGCAGTGCTTCAATATGAGGGACTTTGCCAGCTGCAATCGCCAGAAATCCCACGGCGACTAGGTCCTGAACGATGAGGATCCCAATCGCTAATCCTGCATGGCTGGAACTTGATTCTCCGCGTTCTTGCATGGTCTGGATGACAAATACAGTACTTGAGAAGGTGAGTGCGAAGGCCACGATGGCAATGCCGCGTAGGTCTAGGCTCAGGCCGGGAATTAATTCATTGAATGCAAAGAGCACAATAAATACCAGCGCTTGTGTGACCAGCATGTGTGCAATGGTGGTGCCCCAGACCTGCGTCTCCAATAATTTCTTCGGCTCTAACTTTAGCCCTATCGTAAACAGCATGAGGGTGATGCCCAGTTCAGATAGCGCCGCCAACAGTGGCCCGGGCTTAAAATCGGTCTCGTGCAGGACAAAGCCTGCGACCAAGTAGCCGACTAATGCGGGGAATCCGACGGCGCGACTCGCGATGCCACAAATCAGTGCGATTAAGATTAATAGCGGGTCGATGCCCAGCAAAATTCAGTCCCCAATAGATGATAGTGATTGCAGTAGTAACGCTGAAATTGCAAAAAATAGCAGTGATACCTCTACCCATGATGTCACTGACATAGTCGCTGATATCGCGATCAGGTCGAGTAGACTCCCCGCGCAAAAGAAACAGACAAGAATCAGGCTTAGTCGAGCACTGCCCATTAAGCCTAAGGCAATTAATAGTAAAATCACGCCTCTTCCCGCATCGAGCAGGCTATCGGCCCCCAGCGGTGCTAACCAGAGATGCCCGACATGCAAGACGCCGGCAGTCAGCGCTAGAAGCATGGCCAAAAATTTGCTGATATTTATGGAATGCTTGAGCAGGTAGCGTCTGGTAGCAATCCCTGCCTCGAATGACGTCCCTGTGACAGCATAGAACCATCGGTGCATTAGTGAATTGATTCGAATATCTTTTCGCTCATGACTCATTGCGTGCATTCAAACCGTTTAGTATCGCAGTGATGTAAACTCATCGTTGCCTCGCCGCTATTTAATCAGATATCTGGCTGTCACCCAATCTCCGGTGAGTTGTTGTAGAAACAGAGAGGTCCAGTACGTGATAATTTCATATCCCTTGCTAAAAATACTTGCAGACGGAGAGGTGCATCAAGCGTCAGCACTGACGCTTGCGCTAAGTGCAAGCGGACATGATCTCGTTGACCAATTAGCAATGGTTGATGCAATGGGCTTGTCGGTGCTTAAAGTACACGATACCTACCAGTTAGCGCGACCATTGGATTTGCTGGACGAGGCCGTCGTGCGCGGGACCTTAGGTGAGGCAACAAACCATCTTAATACGCTAGAAATAGCGCTCACCTGTGACTCTACCAATCAGGTATTAATTGATCGCGTGCGGGATGCCCGCATTCATGGCACCGCACTTTTTGCAGAGCAGCAGCTTCGTGGTCGTGGCCGACTTGGTCGTGTTTGGGTGAGCCCATTGGCTAATAATATTTACTTGTCTCTGGCATGGCGCTTTCGTGGCGGCGCACGCGGTCTGCAGGGTTTAAGCCTTGCAGTGGGGGTTGCTGCGGCAGACGCAATTAAGGCGTGTACTGGTTTAACGGTGCAGTTAAAGTGGCCCAATGACATCTATTTGGCGGGTAAGAAGTGCGGTGGCATTCTGATCGAGATGGCTGGTGATCCCACTGCCGATACGGTCGCCGTGATTGGTGTTGGTTTAAATGTGAGCATGCCAACTGATGCGGCCAATGAGATTGATCAGCCTTGGAGTGATATCCAGTCGGTTGCAGGTCAGCATGTTTCTCGCAGTGTATTAGGGGGAGCCTTACTGGCTGCGCTAATCAATTTGGTGCGCAGCTATGAAGAAGCTGGATTTTCACAGTGGCGCCGCCGCTGGGCCGAACTGGATTATTTGCGCGGCCAGCACGTGGTGGTTGATGGCCTGGTGAAGCTTGAAGGTACCGCAGCAGGCATCAATGAGGAGGGTGCTTTGATGATTCAGACGTCGACGGGTCTAGAGGCTGTATTTGGTGGTGAAGCGTCGATTCGTAAAATGAGATCGTCGTGAGCGCTTTATTGATTGATGTTGGTAACACCGCCATTAAGTGGTGTATTGAGCGTGACGGCGTGCTGGGTGAGGTGACGCGCTGTGAGCGGTCTTTGGCGGACTTTGTGGAGTCGCTTTCGGTAATCGGTACAGATATTTCTCAGGTGGCGATTGCCAGTGTCGCCGGTGCTGACTTTGAGCAGCAGCTCGCGCAGGCGCTGGGCGATATCACGGGTGCCGCTGTGGCCTTTGCTCGAACTGCCGCTGCGGCGGGACCGCTCCACAATAGCTATGCAGAGCCTGAGCGAATGGGTGTCGACCGTTGGCTGGCGATGCTGGGTGCCTTTGAGCCAGGCAAAGGGCCTGTGTGCGTGATTGATGCGGGCACGGCGATCACTGTTGATTTAGTTGATGCGCAGGGTAGGCATGTGGGCGGCTATATTATACCCGGCATTCAGATGATGACCGCGGCGTTGCTATCACAGACCGATAGAATTCGCTTTGATGATCAAGCGCCGACTACCCTTAAGCCCG